>DATEGA010000024.1:0-8968 GCA_035280345.1 bacterium
GATCGGATCGGCGCCGCCGCGCGGCGCCGGCGGCGCCGCGATTCCGGATGTGCCGGGTGGGACCGCGGACGAGGCCGCCTCGGAGCCCCCCGATGCCATCCTGCGCGGCGACCACCTCGGGCTCGGACGGACCGTGACCGCCTTGATGCGCTTCGTGCGGCCGTTCCGGGCGCAACTCGCGCTGACCGTGGTCCTCGGCTTCGCGCGCACGATTGCCTATATCGGCGTGGGGATCGCCGGCGCCCTGATCGTCGCCGCGGTACGCCGTCACGCGCCGTACACGCCGTACCTCGTCGCCCTCGCCGTCGCGGCGCCGCTCGCGGGCGTCCTGCACTGGCTCGAATCGTACATCGCGCACGATATGGCCTACCGGCTGCTGGTCGACATGCGCATCGCGCTCTACCGGAAGCTCGACGCGCTGGCGCCGGCCTATCTGCTGCGCCGGCGGTCGGGCGACCTCGTGGGTCTTGCCATCGCGGACGTCGAGACCGTGGAGTACTTTTTCGCCCACACGGTCGCGCCGGTGTCGATCGCGGTGGCCGTGCCGGCCGCCGTGCTGGCGATCCTGGCCCGGACCGTCTGGCCCGCCGCGGTCGCGCTCACGCCGTTCCTGTTGTACGCGTTGTGGGCGCCGCTCTTCATGCGCCGGCGCATCGACGAGATCGGCGCGCAGGTCCGGGAAAGCCTCGGGCGTCTCACCGCGCACGTCACCGACACGATCCAGGGACTGTCGGAGCTGGTCGCGTTCCAGGCCGTGGACGGCCGGAGGGAAGAGTTCCTCGCGGTCGTCCGCGCGTACCACACACTGCGTCTCAAATTCTACGACGATCTCTCGTGGCAGACCGCTCAGCTCGAGATGGCAACCGGTCTGGGCGGACTGGCCGTGGCCCTGCTCGGGGGCTTTATTGCCGTGCGGGGCGGCCTCGATCGCGGCATTTTGCCGGTGCTGACGCTGCTCGCGGTCGCCGCATTTCTTCCGATCTCGGAGATCACGTACGTTGGGCGGCAGCTCGCCGACACATTTGCGTCCACGCGCCGGTTGGAACGCGTGCACGCGGAGCCCGTCACCGTGACGGACGGGCCGGAGACGGCGGCGTCCGCCGGGTTCGAAGGGTCCGCCGTGCGCTTCGACCGGGTGACGTTTGGCTATCCGGGGTCGCGCCGGCCGGCGCTCGCCTCGGTCAGCCTGGCGATCCCCGCCGGCGCCACCGTCGCGCTCGTCGGGCCGTCGGGCGCCGGCAAGACGACCTTTGCCAGCCTGATGCTGCGCTTTTGGGATCCTCAGGCGGGTGCCGTCACACTCGACGGGCACGACCTGCGGTGTTACGCCCTCGATCATCTGCGCCGCCGTATCGCACTGGTGGCCGAGAGCACCTATCTCTTCAACGACACGCTGCGCGCCAACGTGCGCTTGGCCAGACCGGACGCCGCGGACGAGGAGATCCGGCTGGCGATCGACCGCGCGGCGCTCGGGGAGTTCGTCGCGTCGCTGCCCGAGGGCCTGGACACCCGCGTCGGGGAGCGCGGCATGCAGCTGTCGGGCGGCCAGCGGCAGCGCGTGGCGATCGCCCGCGCATTCTTGAAAAACGCGCCGATCCTGATCCTCGACGAGGCGACGTCGCACCTTGACGCGATCAGCGAAATGCTGGTGCGGGACGCCTTGACCGACCTCATGCGCGGCCGGACGACGATCGTGATCGCGCACCGGCTGTCGACGATCCGGGCGGCCAATCTGATCGCAGTGCTCGACCACGGCCGGCTGGTCGAGACCGGCACGCATGCGACCCTGCTGGCCCGCGGTGGTCTCTACGCGGCGCTCGTCGGCCACCAGCTCGGGGGCCTGCCCGCGGCGGGCGCCGTTCGCAACGCGGCGGATTAGCGGCGGGACGATCCTCTGCCGGTGGCACGTTATGCTATGATGAGCCGGTTGCGGCTGGTCAATCCATCTTGTTAGGCGCGGAGGCGCGCGTGGCGCAGGCGGTACGTTACCCGGAAGGCTTCGGGGGCATCCCACAGATCGTGGAGATCCTGGCGCGGCAGGGCTACATCGCCGACCGGGAGCTTGCCACGTCGGTGCACCTGAGCGTGGTGCTGCACAAGCCGCTGCTCATCGAGGGCGCCGCCGGGGTCGGCAAGACCGAGGTCGCGAAGGTCATGGCGCAGGCGATCGGCACGGATCTGATCCGCCTGCAGTGCTACGAGGGCCTCGACGTTCACACGGCGCTGTACGAGTGGAACTATCAGCGGCAGATGCTGCGGATCAAGCTCGAAGAGGCAACCGCCCGCCCCGTTGAAGAGAAAGAGTCCCTGATCTTCAGCGAGCCGTTTCTGCTGAAGCGGCCGCTGCTGCAGGCGATCACGGCGGAGCGCGCGCCGGTGCTGCTGATCGACGAGGTCGACCGCGCGGACGAAGAGTTCGAGGCGTTCCTCCTCGAGGTGCTGTCGGACTTTCAGGTCAGCATTCCGGAGATCGGCACGATCCGCGCCCGCCAGGTGCCCTACGTCGTGCTAACGAGCAACCGGACCCGCGAGCTGAGCGACGCGCTGCGGCGCCGCTGCCTGTACCTCTGGATGGATTACCCCAACTTCGACAAGGAGCTGCGCATCGTCCACGAGCGGGTCCCCGGCATCGACGAGCGCCTGGCCCGGCAGATCTGCGGCTTCATGCAGCTGGTGCGCCACGCGCCGCTCGACAAGGTGCCTGGTGTCGCGGAGACGCTCGATTGGAGTGCCGCGCTTATGGCGCTGCACCGCGATCACCTTGACCCGCAGGCGATCACGGAGACCCTCGGCTGTATCTGCAAGGACCAGGAGGACCTCGTTCGCGTGAAGAGCCAATTCCTACGTCCGATTCTCGACGCGGTGGAGTCCGCGGAGGCGAGCGGCGATGGCTGGACGCCAGAGCGAACCGCCTCGCTCGCAGCGCAGCTTCCCCAGCGCTGATCTCCCGCGGCCCGCGCTGCCGCTCCCGGAAGACGGTCCGGCCGGCGGCGCCGCGGTGAGATGGACGCGGCCGGGTAGTCTCGCCGCGAACCTTACGCTGTTCGGCCGCCGGCTGCGGGCGCGCGGCCTGCTTGTGGGACCCGCGGAAACGGGCCTTGCTCTGACCGCGCTCGAGACGGTTGAACTGACGGGCCGCGAAGGCGTCCGCCTTGCGCTCCGCACGGTGCTCTGCTCGCGGGCGGAAGATCTGCCGGCGTTCGACGAGGAGTTCGAACGGTTTTGGCAGGCGCCGGCGTTCGGGCCGGTGATGCCGGGCCAGGACGACGAGGGGGCCGAGACCGACCTCGCCGGGGAAGCGCCGGAGAGCTCGCGCGCCGAGCTTACCGTCACGGACTGGGCCGAAGAGGGCAGTCCCTCCGAGGATGAGCGGTCCGTGCCGGCCTACAGCCCAGCCGAGGTCCGCGCCTCCAAGGACTTCAGCGCGTTTTCCGCCGACGATCTCGAAGAGATCACCGAACTCATCATGCGGATCGCCCGCCGCATCGCGATGCGCCTCTCGCGCCGGATGCGGGCGGCCCGGCGCGGCGAGCGCGTCGACCTCCGCCGTACGATCCGTCGCAGCCTGCAGTACGGCGGCGATCCGGCGGCGCTGGTCTGGAGGCGGCGGAAGATCCGCAAGGTCCGCATCGTCCTGCTGTGCGACGTGAGCGGGTCGATGGATGTCTACAGCCGGTTTCTTGTACAGTTCGTCTACGCACTGCAGGGCGTGGTCGGCCGGGTGGAGTCGTTCTTCTTCAGCACCTCGCTCACCCGCGTGACGGACGCCCTCGCCCACCGGGACATCCGCCAGGCGCTCGCGGAAGCATCCCGGCACGTCCCCGACTGGTCGGGCGGCACGAAGATCGGGGCGTCGCTGCGGAGCTTCAACGAACAGTACGGCTCGCTCGTCGACGGACGTACGATCGTCGTGATCGCGAGCGACGGCTGGGACACCGGTGATCTCGACGTGTTGGTCGCGGCGATGCGGGTGCTGCGCGAGCGCGCCGGCAAAGTGATCTGGCTGAATCCGCTGCTCGGGAGTCCCGGCTACGAGCCGGTGACGCAGGGGATGGCTGCCGCGCTGCCGTTTGTCGACGTTTTCGCGTCCGCGCACAACCTCGCGAGCCTGCGCGTACTCGAGCGCCATCTGCGTCGGCCGCGGGGGGCGCACGGGCGCGGATCGGTGCGGCGCGCGCTTATCCGCGCGCTGGCGAGCCGGGGAGGGCTGGCATGAAAGAACTGCGGGACATCCTCGACGCGTTGGCCGAGGCGCAGGCGCGCGGCGAGCGCGCCGCGCTCGGCACGGTGATTCGTGTCCGCGGCTCGACCTACCGGCGCGAAGGCGCGCGCCTCTTGATCCGCGCCGACGGCGGTACGGTCGGATCGGTCAGCGGCGGCTGCTTGGAGGGCGACATCGCCGAGATCGCACGCGACGTCCTCGCCACCGGCCGCCCGCGGCTCGCGCAGTACGATCTCACCTCCGACGACGACGCGGTGTGGGGGCTGGGGCTCGGCTGCAACGGCGCGATCGACGTCCTGATCGAGCCGGTGCCGGGCGATCTGCCGGCGCGGCTGCGCCGCGCGATCGACGAGCGGCGGACGCTTGTGCTCGCGACGCTCGTGTCGGGTCCGGAAGGCCTCACGCCAGGCGCCCGGATCTATTTGACGGAGGACGAAGCGCCGGAGGGGTCGCTCGGCGACCCGGCGCTCGATTCCGCCGCGGTCGCCGCCGCGCACGCGCAGTTGACCGCGCGGCGCTCCACGACCGTGTCGCTCGAAAGTCCGCGCGGTCCGGCGGAGGTGTTTGTCGAGGTGCTGGCGCCTCCGCTGCCGCTCCTCATCTGCGGGGCGGGGCACGACACCCTGCCGGTCGTCCGGCTTGCCCATGAACTGGGGTGGTGGGTGATGGTGGCGGACAGCCGGCCGGCGTTCGCGACGCGCGAGCGGTTTCCGCTCGCGGACGAAGTCGCGCTCGCCGACGACGCGGACGTGCCGAAGAAGGTCCGGATCGACCGGCAAACGTTCGTCGTTGTAATGACGCACAATTTCCTGCACGACCGCACCCTGCTGCGGACGCTACTCCAGACGCCGGCGCGGTATATCGGCCTGCTCGGCCCCCGTGCCCGGACCGACCGGCTGCTGAAAGAACTGGCGCGCGACGGCATCCCGGTGGAGGATGGACAGCGCGCGCGCTTGTGGGGCCCGGTCGGCGTCGACCTCGGGGCCGAGTCGCCCGAAGAAATCGCCCTCAGCATTCTCGCGGAGATCCTCGCCATTCACAACGGCCGGCGCGTCTCGTCGCTGCGGGAGCGCGGCGGTCCTATTCACGCGCGCACGTGACGTGATCGCGGCGATCGTTCTCGCCTCGGGCCGCGCGACGCGCATGGGCGAGCCGAAGGTGCTGCTGCGCCTCGGCGGCCGGACGCTGCTTGCCCACGTCCTCGCGGCCGCGCGGGCCTCGCGCTGCGAAGCCGTGGTCGTCGTCGCCGGGCCGAACACCGCCGAGGTACGCCGGGAGGCGGAGCCTTTTGGGGCGCGCGTGGTCGAGAACCCACGCTACGCCCAGGGGATGGCGACGTCTCTGGCGGCCGGCATCGCGGCGCTGCCGCCGGCGTGCGAGGGCGCGGTCATTCTGCTGGGCGATCAGCCGCGCGTCAGCGCCGCGGCGATCGACCGTCTCATCGCCGCGCATCGCGAAGCCGGCAAGGCGATCGTCCTGTCACGCTACGGCGACGTGGCGGGCGCGCCCGCGTTGTTCGGCCAGGCCCTGTTCGCGGAGGCGTCCTCGCTTACCGGCGACGCCGGGGCACGCCGGCTGGCCGGGCGGCACCCCGACTGGGTCACGGAAGTCCGGCTTACCGAAGAGGAGGCGTGGGACGTCGACACGCCGGAGGACCTCGAGCGGCTCCGGCAGGCCCTCGAGCCCGACCGTCCCGAAAGACCCGCGTAGGTCGGACAGCCCGCTGCGGAGGCGGTCGATGAGCGTCCAACTCGGATTGTTTACGATGCCGTTCCATCATCCGAGCCGGGACTACGCCGCGATTTTGGACGAGGACCGCGAAGCCGTCGCGCTCGCGGACACGCTCGGGTTCTCCGAGGCGTACGTCGGCGAGCACTTCACGTCATGGAGTGAGCGGATCGCGGATCCGCTGATGTTCTTCTCCACATTGGTCGAGCGCGCCCCGTCGATTCGCTTCGGGACCGGCGTGCTCAATCTGCCGCAGGCGCACCCGCTGATCGTCGCCGGCCGCGTCGCGCAGTTCGATCATCTTTGCCGCGGCCGCTTTATCATGGGCATCGGCTCCGGCGGGCTGGTGAGCGATCTGGAGGCGTTCGCGGTCACCGACGCGGAGGCGCGCGTCCGGATGCTCGCGGAGGCCGTCGAGATGATCCTCGCCATCTGGCGGCAGGATCCGCCCTACGATCTTCGCGGCCGCACCTGGTCGGTCTCGATCAAGGAGGGCATCTGGCCGGAGTTTAGGGTGGGCTGGATGCCGAAGCCGTACCAGCGGCCGCATCCCCCCATCGCATTGTCACTTGTCACACCGAATTCGGCGAGCGCGCGAATCGCCGGCGAGCGGGGATGGATCCCGATCTCGGGCAACTTCTTCAACAAGCGGTACCTACGGGGGCACTGGGAGCGATACGCGGAGGGCTGCGAGGCCGCGGGCCGCCGCCCCGACCCGGCGGTCTGGCGCGTCGCGCGCTGCGTGCTTGTCACCGGTTCCGACGCGGAAGCCGACGACTATCTCGCCGACCCGGCGAACGGACTCTCGTACTACTACACGTTCTTCCGGCACAGCTTCAGCCTCGGCCGCAAGGCGCTGTTCATGATCAAGCCGGACACCGAGATGCCCGACGATGCCGTGACCGTGGATGGGATCAAGCGCGCGCAGGTCATCGCCGGCTCCCCGTCCCGCGTCCTCGATCAGCTCGTGGCGCTGCGCGACGAGACCGGCCACTTCGGCACGCTGCTGATGACCGGGCACGATTGGGATCGGCCGGCGCTGTGGCGCCGGTCGATGGAGTTGCTGGCGCACGACGTCATGCCCCGGTTCAGCCGGCACGCCGAGACCGCCGGGACGCGTTAGGCGGCGGACACTCAACGGCCGGTGCGGATTCGTCCGTCCGGCCGTTGTGCAACTAAGCTTCTGTGGTTGGGTTCAAACCGCGGTACCGGACCCGCTCACCACTCGTCGTCGCCCGCGGGCTCCCACTCGTCGTCGTCTTCCACGATCTGGCTGCGCGGGTCTTCCTCTTCCCCGAGCCAGTCCATCTCTTCGTCGTCCTCGTGCTGCGCAGCGGGAACGGGCTCGCGGACCGCCGCGGCCTCGGCGGCCTGAGCGGGGCGGCCGGCAGCGGCGCTGCCTTTCGTGGGAGTGCGGGTTGGGGACTTCGAGGCGCGGGCGCTGGCGGTCTTCCTCCCGGTCCGGGTTGTCGTCCGGGCTTGACGGCGGGCCGCGTTCGTCCGGGCCTGGGCCGTCGTTTTACGCCCACGTGCCGCCTTGCGGGTCATCCTTTCACCTCCGCTCGGGAGTTGCGCCTGCCTGCCGGCGCCCTGTTGCTCGACGGCAACAACTCGACGCCAACAAATCGACGCCAACATATTATACTGCCGGAGTCAACTGCAACAGGGCGCACGCCGGTTCGCGTCTGCGGGCCCCGGGAACGGCTTTCTCAGCTGCGCGTCGCGACGGCCGGCGGCAGCAGCGTGACGATTCGCGCGACGACTCGATCGAGCGTCTTCTCGAACGCGGGCTCGGAGACCGCGGCCGCGGCCGGAATGGTCATCCAGGGATCTCCCCCTCCGGGGGCGAGGCCGCGCGGCGCGCGGCCATCGCCCTCGACGGCTCCGGGCTTTGGCTCGCCGATCAGTACGATCGGATGTCCAGCCGACCCAAAGCCTTCGACCAAGATGAGGTCGGGGACGTCCGGCGTGCCCACGGCGAATTCGCGCAGCGCCGATGCGAGCGGCGTCTCACCCGAGATGCGCACCGCCGTTTCGGACGGTCCCGCAAGCACAACCCGCACCGCGCCCGCTTCGATCATGCGCGCGCTGTCGCTTTTCGGCCGGTCGATCTGAAATCCGTGGGCCGCGTGCTTGATCGCACCGACCCGGACCCCGCGCGCGGTGAGGCGCGTAATGAGACCAACCATCGCGGCGGTCTTGCCGCTGCCGGACGCGCCGACGAGTCCGATGACGAGCGGGCCCGGGGCCGCCGCCGGAATCCGGAAGTACTCGCGGTCTTCGGGGCGGGTGAGCCGCACCACAGCCGCGCGGGCGCCCGGCGCCAGCGCCGGTGTACCTCCGGGCAGCAGCACGAGCGCGTTGGCCGCGGCAAGCAGCGTGAGGCGGCCGAGCGACGAGTCGGCGAGCACATGCACCGTGCGCTCGTCGTCCGGGTCGATCCGGCCCCACAGCGCGCGCAGCCGGTCGGCCGGCCGGCCCGACCCCTCGGCCAGGCTCATGATCTCCACCGGCCGTACGACGAACCGCGCACCCGCCAGCCGCCGCAGCAGGGGGCGCACGAGCAGGTGGAATGCGGCGAGGCAGGCGACCGGCGTGCCGGACAGCCCGACCGCCCACGTGCGTCCGGCCCGCGCCGCGAAGAACGGACCGCCGGGCTTCAAATTGATGCGGCCGGCGTACCGACGTGCCCCGAGGTCGAGCCAGGTGCGGTGCACGAGGTCGTACCCGCCGACGGAGACGCCGCCGGTGGAGAGCACGACGTCGTAGCGATCCTGCATCGCTGCGAACGCGCGTGCCATCTCCCGTCTACGGTCCGGAATGATTCCGCGGTAGTCGACGTCGCATCCGGCCGCCGCCAACTCGCCCACCAGCGTGACGGCGTTGCTGTTCACGATGCAGCCCGGCGGGGGAGGCGGACCGCCGGCCGCCAGCTCGACGAGCTCGCTGCCCGTGGCGACCAGCGCGACGCGCGGGCGTCGGTGGACGGACACCGCGCCCACACCGCATGCCGCGAGC
>DATEGA010000025.1:0-5493 GCA_035280345.1 bacterium
CACGCCCCCGGGCCAGCCGCAGCCGCCCGCGGCGGGACAGGGCGGCGCGGGCCAGTCCCCCGCGCCTGAGGAACTCCCGCCGGCCGCGGTGATTCTGCTTACCGACGGCGCCCAGAACGCCGGCACCGCCGACCCGATCCGGATGGCGGCGCTCGCCAAGCAGTTGAAGGTGAAGATCTACACGATCGGCCTTGGGACCCCCGGCGGCGGCGTCTTCCAGTACCAGGGCCAGATGGTACTTGTGCCCTTCGATCCGACGCTGTTGCAGCAGATCGCCGCGATCACCGATGGGCAGTTCTTCATGTCGCCGACGAGCGGCGATCTGAAACGGATCTATCGCGAGCTCGGCAAGGCCATCGGCTGGGAGAAGCGAAAGACCGAAGTCTCGGCGCTGTTCGTCGCCGGCGCCGGCGTCCTCATGCTTGGCGGCGGCGCGCTCTCCCTCTTGTGGATGGGGAGGCTTCCGTGAGTTTCCTCTGGCCGCAGCTGCTGTGGCTGTTCGCGGTTGTCCCGGTACTGGTGCTGAGCTACGTCTGGATCTTGCGCCGGCCGGCTCGGGAGCGCGTCCAGTACCCGACCCTGGACCTGGCGCGGATCGCGGCCGCCGCGGGCGGCCGCTGGCGGCGGCATGTCGCCGCGGTGCTGTACTTGCTCACGATCTGCGGTGTGATCTTCACGGTGGCCCGGCCCGTCGCACCGGTGCCGGTGCCCGACAACCGCGCGGTGGTAATGCTCAGCATCGACGTGAGCCGCAGCATGATGGCGCGCGACGTCGTGCCGACCCGGCTCGACGCGGCGAAGAAGGCCGCGGTGGACTTCGTCAACAGTCTGCCGCACGGCGCCAAGGTCGGCCTGGTTTCCTTCAGCAGCTACGCCACACTGATCACGCCTCCGACCGACGACCACGACCGCGTCGTCCAGGCGATCAACAGCCTGAACCTTGAGTTCGCGACCGCGATCGGCGACGGTCTCCTCGAAGCGGTGTACGCGTTGCCCGGCCGGCCGAGGCCACCCCAGGCGCTGCTGCCCGGGCTGCCGCCTCCACCGCCGCCGGATGCGGACCGCCTGCCACCGGCGACCGTCGTGCTGCTGAGCGACGGACAGAGCAACCGCGGGACGCCGCCCGAGGACGCCGCGACGATCGCCCGCCAGCTGCACGTCCGCGTGTACACGATCGGACTCGGGTCGCCAGAAGGGACCTTCCTCGAACTCGGCGGGCGCGGCATCTTTGTTCGGCTCGACGAAGAGACACTGAAGCAGATCGCCGAGGTGACCGGCGGCGCCTACTGGCGCGTGTCGTCGTCGGCCGAACTCAGCCGCGTGTATACGCGCCTGGGCCGGGTGATCGGCTGGCGCCGCGTCCCGGTCGAAGTGAGCGGCCTGAGCGCGGTTGGGGTCGCTGTGTTGTTCCTCGGCACCATCACCACGTCGCTGTTCTGGATGCACCGCCTCGGTTAGAGAGGTCTCCGCACGACCGGCGCGGCCCATCGCGACCGTTTCCCATCCGCCCCGCACGCCGGTTCGCCTCCCATTCAGCCGGGAAGAATACGCCTGAGCGCCCGACATCCCGGAGGAAGAGGTGATCTCATGTCCTCGAGCCGAGCCATTGCGCCGCCGCTGACGGACGTGCTCTATACGTTGGCGGAAGAAGGTGCCGATGAGGAGACCACCGATCTGACCGAGGACATGTGGGCCGGCCTGATGCGCCACGGCGCCGACGTGGCGCGCCGGGTTGAAGAAGAGATCGACACCGGCGGCGCGGGCCCCGGGCACGACGAGGTCGATGCCGAGGACCTGAGCGCACTCCGCAACGCGGCCGGCGTCATCGTCACCCGCGATCACCGGCACGGCCGGGTGCGCGCTGCGACCTATCCCGATGAAAACGAGCTGCTCGTCGCCTGGAACGCGATCGTGACGGAACTCGACCCCGGTTCTCTCGAGGCCGACGGCACAGAGACGGACGGCTCGACCGAGGGACCGTCGCGCGGGCCCGAGTCCACCGAACCGTAACCGGCCGGCGCCCGATCCGCACGTTGTAGCGCCGCCGTTCCCGCGGGTGTTATGATGGCTCCGCATGAAGGCCGTGATCACCGGAGGGGCGGGATTCGTCGGATCACACCTGTGCGAGCGTTTGCTCGCCGACGGGGCAGAGGTTGTCTGCCTCGATAACTTTCTCACCGGCCGGCCGGACAACGTTGCGCACCTGACCGGCCCCCGATTCGAGCTCCGCCGCCATGATGTCACCACACCGATTGAGATCGACGGTCCGGTCGACGTCGTACTGCACTTTGCGAGCGCGGCCAGCCCCGCCGACTACCTCTCTCACCCGATTCAGACTCTCAAGGCGGGGGCGCTCGGCACCTGGATTACGTTGGGCCTGGCGCGAGCGAAGGGAGCCCGGTTTCTCCTCGCTTCCACCTCAGAGGTGTACGGAGATCCGGCGGTCACGCCGCAGCCGGAGAGTTACTGGGGACACGTCAACCCGATCGGTGTCAGGGGCTGCTACGACGAGGCGAAGCGGTTCGCCGAAGCGATGACGACGGCGTATCATCGCGCCCACGGAGTTAACACCGCCATTGTTCGTATTTTCAACACCTACGGACCGCGCAACCGGCCGGACGACGGCCGCGCCGTTCCCGCATTTATCACGCAGGCGATCCGGGGCGAGCCGCTCACCGTGCACGGCGACGGCGCGCAGACGCGCAGCTTCTGCTACGTCTCCGACCTCGTCGACGGGATCGTGCGCCTCGTGCGCTCAGAGATTCATGAACCTGTGAACATCGGCAATCCCCAAGAGATCCGTGTCGTCGATCTTGCGCGACTGGTGGTCGAAATCACGGGCAGCCGCAGTACGATCGTCCACCGGCCTCGCCCAGAAGACGACCCCACGCGCAGGTGCCCCGACATCACGCGGGCGCGCACGCTGCTCGGCTGGGAGCCGCGCGTGCCGCTGCGCGAGGGACTTCAGCGGACACTGGAGTGGTTCGCCGCGCGGATCGGGTAGGTGATAGGATAGGTTTGGTCGCGCGCGCCCGTAGCTCAGGGGATAGAGCAGCTGCCTTCTAAGCAGCGGGTCGGGGGTTCAAGTCCCTCCGGGCGCGCCAGCCTTATTTGGGTCCAACCCGGAGACATAGGTAACACTTTGTACCTAAGTTCCACATGCCGCGGTCCGGCACCACACAACATGAAAAACGCGGGTGCTGTAGAAGGAAGCCGGCGCGGCGGCGAAATCGAGGTCGAATTGTCTTTGGTGCTACGAGCCCGACCCTAAGTTTGACCCTGGCAACCCGGAGCACCACACATTGTCGCCACCCTTCGGGTGAGCACGCGGGGGAGAGTACCCCACGACGCGGGTTGCCACGAACCGCCGCAAAGGGAGCGTGATGCGGCGTGAGCCTGAAGGTGGTCTATGAGCGGTGTGCCGGGTGCGATATTCACAAGAAGGCGGTCACTGTCCACGTCGTCGTGCCGGAGGGAGGCGAGACCCGCACGTTTGGCACGACTACCACGGAACTGCTCGACGCAGTGGAGTGGCTGCAGACCCGTCGAGTGACTCACCTGGCGATCGAGAGCACCGGCGTTTATTGGAAGCCCCTGTACAATCTGCTCGAGGCCACCGGGCTTACGGTCTTTGTCGTCAATGCCGCACACATGAAGGCCGTCCCGGGTCGAAAGACAGACGTGCAAGATGCGGTATGGATCTGCGATTTGATGCGACATGGACTACTTAAGGCCAGTTTCATCCCACCCCGGGCGCAGCGCGAGTTGCGCGAACTGGTTCGGTACCGCATCTCGCTCACCCAGGAACGAGCGGATGAAGCCAACCGGATTCAAAAGGTGTTGGAAGGCGGGAACATCAAGCTGGGTTCCGTAGTCTCGGACATCCTCGGCAAGTCTGGCCGCGCCATTCTGGCCGCTATTGTTGGCGGAACGAGCACACCCGAAGAGTTGGCAGCTTTGGCTGACCCCCGCGTACGTGCGACGCCGGAGGAGCTTACCGACGCCCTACGGGGCCGGCTCACCGATCACCAGCGCATGCTGCTTCGGATGCAACTAGACCATGTCCGCTACCTTGAGCAGCAACTGGCTGCCCTGGATGCGGAGGTGGCGAAGCGGCTGGCCCCTTTTGAAGCGCATCTCAACCAACTGGACACCATCCCGGGCGTCAACCAGCGCACAGCGGAGAACGTCGTCGCGGTCATCGGGACAGACATGACGCGTTTTCCCAGCGCGGATCACCTAGTCTCATGGGCAGGGATGTGCCCTGGTAGCAACGAGAGCGGAGGGAAGCGCCGCCACTCCCGCACGCGCAAAGGGAACACGATCCTCCGGAGTACTCTAACGCAGGCAGGTCAGGCTGCGGGGCGCACCAGGAACACCTACCTGGGCACCGCTTACCATCGCATCGCTGCTCGCCGGGGCAAAAAGCGGGCCGCGATCGCGGTCGGGCGGAGAATCCTCGAGATCGCGTACTTTGTGTTACGAGACGGCGTGGCGTACGAGGAATTGGGCGCCAACTACTACGACGAACGCAAGAAGACCGTCGTGGTCCGCAACGCGGTGAAGCGGTTAGAACGACTGGGCTATCGGGTCGTCGTCGAACCGGCCGCCTAACCTGCCGCCGCTGGGCGGACTACGTTGTTTTACGGGGGAGACATGGGTAACACTTTCGGCCCGAATGGATTTTCGAGCGGTTCGAGCACGCGCGTCTCCAGATCGAGTCAAGAGGAGAACATGGCGCTGGAGCAGGCGCGCCAGATCGGCAACCTTTAGGAGCGCGCCGGACTGCTCCGGCATACGGACGGCGGTTCACGGTCGCTCGTGGGAGGGTGAGTTCCGTGGCGCACAAGAAAACATCCACGCGCCGGACGCGCGTGATCGCGCCGCGGCGATCTTCAGCCATACGATCGGTACCCAAGGCCGAGACGCCGCTGTTCCGGCACCTCATGGACGAGGTGGACTACCACAGGGTCGGGGGCGTGATTATCACGGGCGCGTCGGGCCCGAGCGGCGGCTCGGCGCCGAAGCGCACGCGTCCCCGCTCGGCCAGCCGGTCGAGCAGCGCCCGTTCGTCGAGGATCGCGGTCAGGAGTGAGTCGCTGAGCCGGCGAACTTAGTCTGGCCGAGGCCGCCACAGGGGCGTAGGAGTCGAACTTCGACATCTAGGCAACGTTTGCAGGTCAAGGCTTGTTGGAGGCGGTCGTTCGGACCTCCAAGGAGTGGATCGAATCGTACGTCGTCACCTTGATGGGGTAGCGTCCGGAGGTTTCCAGGTCAATCGTGCAAACCGCGGCCCTTGTGGTGCCGCACGGTCCCCCTGGCGGTCCGACAAGCGGAGTCATGCTGTTCGTGCCGATCGAGATCGTGACGAGCCTGAAGTTGTCCGCGTCCATGAGATCGACCTGATAGTCGTAACGGTTGCTGCCGCGTTCGCTGAGCGCCGTTTTCGGAATAACGACGATGGCGGGGCTTGGGGGAGGCGTCGGCGGAGCC
>DATEGA010000026.1:0-8551 GCA_035280345.1 bacterium
GACGGGACGCGGCGGCGCTCGATGCCGCCCACGCGGCGATCGAGCGTCTGGGCCGGCGGTGCGTCACCGTGACCGCCGACGTGCGCGACGCGCAGGCGTGCCGGCGAATCGTCGACCGCACCGTCTCCGCGTACGGCCGTCTCGACGTCCTCGTCAACAACGCCGGCATCAACCG
This sequence comes from bacterium, assembly GCA_035280345.1. Classification (GTDB taxonomy): domain Bacteria; phylum Sysuimicrobiota; class Sysuimicrobiia; order Sysuimicrobiales; family Segetimicrobiaceae; genus DASSJF01. The sequence goes on from DATEGA010000026.1 coordinate 176, forward strand.
GCGGACGCCGGCGCTGGATATCAGCGAGGCCGAGTGGGACGAAGTGGTGGACACGAATCTCAAGGCGGTGTTCTTTTGCGCGCAGGCGGCCGCGCGCGTCATGCTCGCGGCCGGCGGCGGCGCGATCGTCAATCTCGGCTCGACGATGAGCTTCGTCGCCTTGCCGAACCGCGCGACCTACTGCTCGAGCAAAGGCGGCGTCGCGACCCTGACCAAGCAACTCGCGATGGAGTGGGCGCCGCGCGGCATTCGCGTGAACGCCGTGGCGCCGACGTTCGTCGAGACGGACATGACCACCGAGGTGCTCCGCAACCCGGAGACCCGCGCACAGATCGTCGGCCGCATTCCGCTCGGGCGCGTGCTCGACGTCGACGAGGTCGCGCGCACCGTACTGTACCTGGCGTCCCCGGCGGCGTCGGGCATCACCGGCGTCATCCTGCCGGTGGACGGAGGCTACCTCGCGCACTAACGTGGCGCACCGAGTCCTGTTCCTGCCGGGCGCGAGCGGGAAGCGGACGTTCTGGCGGCCCGTCGCCGACCGGCTGCCGGCCGGCTACGAGCGTGTGTTCTTTGAATGGCCCGGCCACGGAGCCGTGCCACCCGACTTCCACGTGTCGTCGTTCGATGATCTCGTCGCGCTGGTCCTGGATCGCATGGACCGGCCGGTGGATCTCGTCGCGCAGTCGATGGGCGGTGCCGTCGCGATCCGCGCCGCCTTGGACCGCCCGGCGAGGGTTCGCCACCTCGTCCTGACCGCGACCTCCGGCGGGATCGATTTGGCGCGTTTCAGCACCGAAGATTGGCGCTCCCCGTACCGGCGGGAACACCCCCAGGCGGCGGCCGCCGCCCTGCTGGATCACCGGGGCGATTTCAGTGATCGCCTCCGGACGATTTCGGCGCCCACGCTGCTCCTGTGGGGAGACAGCGACCCGATCAGTCCGGTCGCCGTCGGAGAATACCTCGCCAGCCTGCTCCCGCGGTCGAAGCTGATCGTCGTGCCGGGAGGCTCCCACATGTTCGCGGAAGAACAGGCCGGGGTCGTCGCGCCCTACATCGCGAGCCACCTCGCGCTCGAGGTGTCCTGAGCGCGAACGACCCGCGTCGACGTCTGAACGCATCGGAGGTTCGTCATCATGGCCCGGGCACGGACACGCGCATCGAAAGACACCTCCGCAAAACGCGCTCGCGGGGCCGCGAAGGCGGGCTCCGCGGGTCAAGCGGAGCGGGCGCTTGCCGGACTCGGCTTGACCCTGCCGCCCGCACCGAGCGCGGTCGCGAACTACGTAGGCGCGGTCGTCGTCGGCAAGCTCGTTTTCCTCTCCGGCCACGGTCCCGTCCAGAACGGGGAGCTGATCTACCACGGGAAGCTCGGGCGCGAGTTCACGACCGCGCAAGGCCGGGAGGCGGCGCAGCTCGTGATGCTCAACTGCCTAGCCACGCTCAAAGCGGTGGTCGGCAGCCTCGACCGCGTGCGCCGTGTCGTCAAGTTGCTCGGCATGGTCAACGGCACGCCGGAGTTCGCGGAACAGCCCCAGGTGATCAACGGCGCGTCCGACCTGCTCGTGTCCGTCTTCGGGGAGCGCGGGCGCCACGCGCGCTCCGCGGTCGGCATGGGTTCGCTGCCGTTTAACATCGCGGTCGAGATCGAGATGGTGGTGGAGATCCGCTGACCTAGCCGTTGAACGTGTAGCGCTGCTGGCGGCAGACCTCGTCGACGAACCCCAGCCGCCGGTACAGGTGGATCGCCAGACCGTCCGGATCGGTGTTGATCACCACGGACGCGCAGCCTTGCGCGTCGGCATCGGTCAGAATCCGGCAGAGCACCGCGGTCGCGATGCGGCGCCCGCGGAACGGCACGCGCGTCGCCAGCTGAAAGATGAACCGGTCTCGGCCGGCGCGCCAGCCCACGACGCCCGCGGCCTCGCCGCGGATCCGCGCGATAAACAGGTGCGAATCCGCGGCAAGCGCGGTCCGCCGGCGGGCGGTCTCTTCCTCGATCTGTAGGGCCGGCGGCTCACGCTCGCTGTCGGCGAAGCCCTTGATGCGGACCGTCACGAATTCGCGGAGCGTCTCCTCGGTGACCGGCTCGACCCTGAGATCGGGCACGGCCGGCGGTGCGGGGACCGCGCCGACGTGTGCGAGGTAGACGAGCGAGTGATTCGCGGTGCAGCCGGCGTCGAGGAGCGCCGCGCCGATCTCCCGGTCGACGCCGAGGTCGTCGACGACGATGCGGACCGGAGCCCCGCCAAAGTACTCGCGAAGGTCCCGGACGAACACGCCGGCCTCCGCGGCCGCAAGGCCGGCGACGGTGACCCGGTTGACTCCCGCTCCGCCGGCCCGGCCGTAAAAGCCGTACCGCCGGCGCTCGGCCGGATGCCCCGCGCGCGGGGCCGACACCGTATACCAGCTCGGGACTTCCGACACCAACCGGTCGTGATCGGGATGACGGTCCGCCCGGGGCACCGCGGCGCCTGACCTTACGGACGCGTCGTGCCCGTCGCGGGCTCGATCACGCGCGAGTCTTGTTTGGCGGCCCACGCGGCGATCTCGGCCACCGTCGCAAACCACACGCCGGGCACGCGACGCATATGCTGGATCAGCTGCTCAAGCCCGAGGAGCCGCCCGGCGCGGCCGGAGATCCACGGGTGCATCGTGAGGATGACACAGCCGTTCTCCTGCCGCATTCCGTCGAACTCCTGCGCCCACATCCGGATCACGCGGTCGGGGTCTGAGATCTGGTTGCTTGCGCCGTAGACGTGCCGGTACATCGGCGCGTCGTCGAGGAGCCACTGCACCGGCACCTCGACGAGCGGCCCCGACGGCGTCGTCAGCAGATACGGAATATCGTCGCCCATCAGCGAGCTGTCGTAGACGAAGCCGCGCGACTTGAGGAGCGCCGGGGTGCCGGCGTTGAGCTCCCACGACGGCGAGCGGTACCCCGTCGGCCGCAGGTCGAGGTGGGACTTCCAGATGTCGAGTTGGGCCTCGAGGACCCGTGCCTCCTCGTCGCCGCTCAGCGTGTCGAGCGACTCGTGCACGTTGCCGTGGGCGGCCAATTCGTGCCCGGCATCGCGGATCGGCCGGATCGCCTCGGCATGGTGTGCGATCGTCCAGCCCGGAACGTAAAACGTGCCCCGCATCCGATAGCGTTCGAGCAGCCGGAGAATGCGCGCCACGCCCGTCCGGACGCCGAACCGGCGTTCCTCGTTCGCCGCGAGCGAGCGCGCCGCGCGCTCCGGCTCGCGAAAGACCAGGGCCGACTCCGCATCCACGTCGAACGTGAGCGCGACCGCGCAGTCATGCTTTTCCGGCCAGCGATAGCGCATCGATCCCTCCCTGCTCCGGCGGCCGGCCCGCGTCCTACCTCGCGGGCACGGTGGCTTTGAACTCGTCCCACATCGCCTTGACCGTGTCGGGCCGGTACATGACGTCGAGAGCGGTCATCGCGAGGCCCTTTGATGCGGCCAGCATCGCCTCGTACCCGCGCGGGGAGCCCGCAGCCTCGCGGAACTCCACGGTGTGCCCGGAGACATCGTCGGCGATCTTGAGGTACGGATGGATCGTCGGGCAGACCATGCTGACGTTGCCGATATCGGAGGAGCCGACGCCGCCCTCGCTCGGCGGCCGTTCGCCTTCAATGCCGATCCGTCCCATGTTGCCGGCGAACAGATCCGCCAGCGCCTGATTGTTGTAGCGCTCGGCGTAGATGAGGCCCTGCTCGAACTCCACCCCGGCGCCGGTCTGCGCCGCGGCGCCTTCGGCGCATCGCTTCACCTTCCCCATCACGTCGCTCATCGTCGACCGGGCGGCCGCGCGGACCAGAAAATCGCCCTCCGCGTAGGCGGGCACCACGTTCGGAGCGTCGCCGCCCTTCGTGATGATCCCGTGAATGCGGACGTCGCTCGGGACGTGCTGGCGGAGCGAATCGATCGCGTGATAGGTGAGGAGCAGCGCGTTGAGCGCGTTGACACCCTTCTCCGGCATCGCGGCGGCGTGTGCGGGCTTGCCATGGAACTTCACGAGCAGCGACTGGGCCGCGAGGGCTCCGCGGGTCCACCAATTGTTGCGCGACGGATGGAACATCATCGCCGCGTCCACGCCTTCGAACGTCCCCTGCTCCACCATGGGAATCTTGCCGCCCATCGTCTCTTCCGCCGGCGTTCCGAGAACCGTCAGCGTGCCGGGCAGCGCCGGCACGGCGCGGCGGAGGGCCACGGCGGCGCCGACGCTCGCCATGCAGATCAGGTTGTGCCCGCAGGCGTGGCCGAGGCCCGCGAGCGCGTCGTATTCCGCGATCAACACGACGTGCGGCCGCGGGCCGCCGCCGCGCACCGCGGCGCGAAACGCGGTCTCCATGCCGGCGATCGGCTGCTCAACGGAGAAGCCGGCCTCGCGCAGCAGCGCGCCCAGCCACGCCGCCGCCTGCCGTTCTTGCAGGCCGAGCTCGGGGTGCTCGTGGATGCGCCGGCTGAACCCGACGAACTCGGTCCGCGCCGCGTCGATCTCATGACAGACACGGTCCTTGAGCGCGTCGAGGTCGTGCATCACCCGCGCCCCTAGACCCGCTGAACGAACTGATAGGACACGCCGCCGGTCGTTTCGGCCACCGTCCAGATGTTCAGCCGGTCGCCGATCTTCCGGGGCTCCGGCTCGGTCGTGCGCACGCCGAGCGGCGCGAGCTTCTTGAGGACCTCCGGAATGCTGCTGACTTCGACGGCGATGTGCTCGATCCGAGCGCGGTGCCCGCCCTCGCCGAGCCGTTTCCGGCGCACGTCCGGATCGTCGAGCTGGATCACCTCGATGTCGACGCCGGACACGCCGTAGAACGCCGCGTGCAGTGTGTTATTGCTGAGGTTGATTTCACGCATCACGGGCAACCCGAAGATCTCGCCGAGCCACTTCTTCTGTTCGCCGAGCTCGGCCACGATCACGCCGATGTGGTCGATACGCTGAAAGAGCGGTGCCACGACCCCCACCTCCGCCGCCTGAATGCCTGTTGGATACGCTTAAAGCAGTACGCGGCCCACACCTCTTGGGCACCGCGTGACACCTGCGCCGTGTGCTACCGTAGTGCCGTTTCGTCTCGGCACAGGGGGGCTCGCCGATGCTGCCGCACCTCTTCCGGCCGTTCGCGATCCGGGGCATCACCTTGAGAAACCGGCTCGTCGTCTCACCGATGTGCCAGTACTCGTGCGAGGCGCGCGACGGCAAGGCGACGGACTGGCACCTCGTCCACCTCGCGACCCGCGCGGTCGGCGGCGCGGGCCTCGTCTTCACCGAAGCGGCGGCTGTGTCTCCCGAGGGCCGCATCTCGCCGCAGGATCTCGGCTTCTGGTCGGACGCACACGCCCGCGCGCTCGAGAAGGCCGTCGCGCTCATCAAGGCCAACGGCGCCGCGCCGGGCATTCAGTTGGCACACGCCGGCCGCAAGGCCAGCACGCGGCGCCCTTGGGAAGGCATCATCGGCATCGCGGACGCCGACGGCGGATGGACGCCGATCGCGCCGAGCCCGATCGCGTTCAACGAGACCTACCGCGAGCCGCGCGAGATGGACGCGGCGGACATCGAGACCGCCGTCCGCGCCTTCGCGGAGGCCGCGGCGCGCGCCCATCGCACCGGCTTCGACGTCCTCGAGATCCACTCGGCCCACGGCTATCTGTTGCACGAATTTCTCTCGCCGCTCTCGAACCGCCGGACCGACCGCTACGGCGGCGCGTTCGAGAACCGCGTCCGGGTGCTGTTCGAGACCGTCGAGGCGGTGCGCTCGGCCTGGCCGGAAGAGAAGCCGCTGTCCGTCCGGCTTTCGTGCACCGACTGGGTTCCGGGCGGCTGGGACCTCGACGACACGGTGCGCGTCTCCGCGGAGCTCGCGCGCCGCGGGGTCGACGTCATCGACACCTCGAGCGGCGGGCTGTCGACCGCGCAGGAGATTCCGCTCGCGCCCGGCTACCACGTGCCGTTCGCGGAACGCATCCGCCGGGAGACCGGCGTCGCGACGATGGCGGTGGGTTTGATTACAACCGCCGAGCAGGCCGAGGCCATCCTCGCCGAGGGCCGCGCCGACCTCATCGCCATGGCGCGGGAGCTCCTGCGCGATCCGTACTTCCCGCTGCGCGCGGCCAAAGCGCTCGGCCATGCCGATGCCGCGTCGTGGCCCGTGCAGTACGTCCGCGCAAAATAGCACGCGTGAAGGAGGGGCTTCCGAGCGGGTGGAACCCTTGGCCTTGCCTGCGCCGGACCCACCGGAAAAGGTCACACCAGGGAGGCCACAGATGAGCACCGGTAGGCTGTTGCGCGACCCGGCCGTGCGCGCCATCGTGGGGCACTGGCTGGACGGGACCATCACGAGGCGCGAACTGTTCCGCGGGTTGGGCACACTCGGCGTCGGCGCGGCCGCCGCCTCCACGGTGATCGGGGCGTTCGGCGAAGGGGCGATGGTCGCCGCGGCCCAGTCCTTCAAGGGCCAGACCCTCGTCGTCACGAGCTATGGCGGCACGTGGCAGCAGTTCATGGAAGACGAGCACATCCCGGCGTTCGAGGCGCTCACCGGCGCCAAAGTCGAGCTGGCGATCGGCCTCGCGAAGGACTGGTTCGCGAAGATGCGCGCCGCCGGGAAGCACAATCCGCCGTACGACGTCTTCGTCACGAACGAGACGTACCTCGCGCAACTGCGGCTCGAGGGCTTCTTCGATCCGCTGCCCGCGGACAAGGTGCCGAACCTGCAGTTCGTGCCGAAGGAGCTGCGCCAGCCGAAGGACGTCGGCGTCCTCGGCCTGGTCGGCCCGCTCGGCATGGCCTACCGCACGGATCAGGTGAAGACCCCGCCGTCATCGTGGCTCGACCTCGGCAAATACGGCAACAAGTCGTGCTTCTTCCAGATCGGGAACTCGGGCGAGCCGCAGCACATCATGAAGCTCGCACAAGTCCTGACCCACGACTACAAGAACTGGAAACCGGCGATCGACTGGGTCGCCAAGAACATGTGCGCCGCCCGGCAGGTGGACTTCAGCGGCACCGAGCTCAATATGATGACCCAGGGCGAAGTCAACGTCGGCCTGATCGACTCGCCCGACTGGGCACTGATGAAGGCCAAGAACCTGCCGGTCGCGTGGGTGCTGCCGAAGGAAGGCTACTGCGGGATGTTCGAGCAGGACATGAACGTCACCCTCGGCAGTAAAGTCAAGGACCTCGGCTACGCGTTCATCAACTACTGGCTGAGCCCGCCGATCCAGCAGAAGTGGGCGGAGAAGTTCTACTGGACGCCGGCCAACCCCCACGTCACGATCTCGACGAGCGTCGCACCGTTGATCCCGGTCACGCAGGACCAGCTCAGCAAGATTCCGCGGTGGGACTACGTCTGGCTGAACACCTCCGGCGCCCGCGACCAGATGACGGACGCCTGGAACCGGCAGGTGCACAGCTGCTGATTGGCTGAGATCCGCCTCCGCGGCCTGACCAAGCGCTTCGGCGAGGTCGTCGCGGTCGACGGCCTGACCCTGGACGCGGCGTCCGGCGAGCTGATCGCACTGCTCGGACCGTCCGGCTGCGGCAAGACGACGACGCTGCGGATGGTGGCCGGGTTCGAGACTCCGACCGCGGGGCAGATCGTCCTCGGCGACCGCGACGTGACCGGCCAGGCACCGGAGCGCCGGAACTGCGGGATGGTGTTCCAGCACTACGCGCTCTTCCCGCACCTCACCGTCGCGCAGAACGTCGCGTTCGGGCTCGAGATGCGGCAGGTGCCGCGCACGGAGGTCGCGCGGCGCGCGGCCGAGATCCTCGACCGCGTCGGGCTCGGCGGCCTCGGCGCCCGGTTCCCCCGGCAGCTCTCCGGCGGGCAGCAGCAGCGCACGGCGCTCGCCCGGGCGCTCGTGATCAACCCAAGCGTCCTGCTGCTCGACGAGCCGCTCGCGAACCTCGATGCGAAGCTGCGCGAGGAGATGCGGTTCTACATACGGTCGCTGCAACGCGAGTTCGGCATCACGACGCTGTACGTCACGCATGACCAAGCCGAGGCGCTCGTGCTCGCGGACCGCGTGGCGGTCATGATGGACGGCGTGCTGCGGCAGTTCGACGCGCCGGAAGCAATCTATCACCGGCCGCGGTCGGCGGCCGTCGCCGCCTTCATCGGCCTCACCAACCTGCTTCCCGGCCGGGTCGCGTCGCGCGCCGGCGACGTCCTGGTTGTCGAGACGCCGGCCGGCAGGATCCGCGGACGGGGCGTCCCGGACCTCGCGACGGGAGCGCGTACCGCGCTGAGCGTGCGGCCCGAGCACATCGACCTCGAGTCCGAGCCACCCGCGCCGGCCGCCCCGGACGGCGCGGGCCAGAACCGGCTGCAGGGCCGGGTCGCCGAGCGCACGTTTCTCGGCGCGG
>DATEGA010000027.1:0-31843 GCA_035280345.1 bacterium
CGGCTGCTCGCTGAGGCGGCGCGGCGCCGCTGGCGCGTCTACCTGCTGGGGGGACGCCCCGGCACCGCGGAGGAAGCCGCGTCGAACCTCCGCGCGCGATACTCGGGCCTCGCGATCGTCGGCTCCGCCCACGGGTATTTCGCACCGGCCGACGAGGCGGGCGTGGTGGAGGCCATCCGCGCGGCTCAGCCGGCGCTGCTGCTCTCCGGGCTCGGGACGCCGCGCCAAGAGCGGTGGCTGGCCCGCCAACTTGGGGCGCTCGGGGTGCCTGTCGCGATGGGCGTCGGCGGATCGCTCGACGTGTGGGCCGGTCGTGCGCAGCGGGCGCCGCGCGCGTTGCAGACCCTCGGCCTGGAATGGCTCTACCGGCTCGCGTGCGAGCCGCGCCGGCTCCGGCGACAGCTCACAATTCCGCACTTTATGGGCGTGATTATCGTCGGCCGCGTCCGCGACGGGTGGCGGGCCCGTCGCACGTCCTGACGGGAGGCTTACCGGCTAAGAGGGCAGGAGTTGTCTCCAAGGTGATGGAAAAGGGGCGGACCTGCCGGCCGGCGGCCGCGGCAGGCCTGGAGGGCCGGGACCGGGATGGGGGAAGTCCTCAGAGTCTCTGCTGACTCGAAGCCCAAGGCCGTCGCGGGAGCGCTCGCCGCCGTGCTGCGCGAGCGCGGCGCGGTCGAAATCCAGGCCGTCGGCGCCGGCGCTGTGAACCAGGCCGTGAAAGCCATCGCGATCACCCGTGGGTTCGTCGCCCCGAACGGCATCGACTTGATCGCGATTCCGGCGTTTACGAAGGTGGAAATTGACGGGGAAGAGCGGACCGCCATTCGCTTCTTGGTACAAGCCCGCTGAGTCGGGCGCGCCGATGGGCCGCCGGGCGCCCGTCTGGACGCCCATCGGCGAGCGCGAGATGAAGGTCTTCAGCGGGACGGCCAACCGCGCGCTCGGCGAGGAGATCGCGGCGGAGCTCGGCTTCCCGCTAGGCCGCGTCACCATCCGGCGGTTCGAGGACGGAGAGATTTACGCCCGGTACGACGAGAGCGTCCGCGGCGCCGATGCTTTTGTCATCCAGCCGACGTGCCCGCCGGTCAACGAGAATCTGATGGAGCTGCTCGTCATGGTCGATGCGTTGCGTCGCGCCTCGGCCGGACGCATCACCGCCGTGATCCCGTACTACGGCTACGCGCGCCAGGACAAGAAGCACGGGCCGCGCGAGCCGATCACAGGTCGGCTCGTGGCGGACCTGCTGCAGAGCGCCGGCGTCGACCGCGTGCTCGCGCTGGATCTCGACGCCGATCAGATCGAGGGCTTCTTCAGCATCCCGGTCGATCATCTCCGCAGCCTGGCGCTTTTCGCCGACTACCTGCGGGGACGCGATCTGGCACATGGCATCGTCGTCGCGCCGGACGACGGCGCGGTCAAAACGGCGCACCGGCTTTCCGAGCGGCTGCAGCTGCCGCTCGCCGTGGTCTTTCAGCGGCGCGTGGAGTCGGTCAAGCAGGTGGTCCAGGTGGTGGGCGACGTGGCCGGGGGGGTGCCGATCATCATTGACCGGATGATCACCACCGGCGGCACGATCCGGCATGCACTGGATGCGCTGGTCGCCGGTGGGGCGCGGCCCGAGGCGTACGTCTGCGCGACGCACCCCGTGTTCATCGATGGCGCGGTCGCGGCGCTGGCGCGGCCGGACATCCGGGAAATCGTTGTGACGAACACGATCCCAATCTCCCCGGAGACGCGGATCCCGCAGTTGCACGTGCTGTCCGCGGCGCCGCTGTTCGCGCAGGCGATGCGGAGCATCCACCGGAACGAGTCCGTCAGCACGCTGTTTACTTAGCCCAGGCGTGCCGGGCCGTCGCGCGCGCCCAATTTGCGCGGTCGCCGGGCCTTTGCTACGCTGGGCGCATGGCGGTCCGGACGCGCTATGCGCCCAGCCCAACCGGCTACCTCCACGTCGGCGGTGCTTGGATGGCATTTTTCACCTGGCTGTTCACCCGTCACGACGGCGGCCAATTCGTCCTGCGCATCGAGGACACAGACCGTAGCCGCTCGACCGAGGCCTTCGAAGCCGCGATCCTCGAGGATCTGCGGTGGCTCGGCGTCGCATGGGACGAGGGGCCCGACGTCGTCGGGCCGTTCGGCCCGTACCGCCAGACGGAGCGCGCCGAGCTCTACCGCGAGCACGCCGCGATCCTGGTCGACCGCGGCGCCGCCTACCCCTGTTACTGCCTGCCGGAGGAACTGGAGACGGAGCGTCAGCGCGCCGCGGCGGAGCATCGGCCGTACCGATATTCGGGCCGTTGCCGTGAGCTGACCCCGGCCGCCCACGCGGAGATGCAGGCCGCGGGTCGACACGCCAGCCTGCGGTTCCGGGTGCCCGTGACCCGCGGGACGCTCGTCGTGGACGATCTCGTACTTGGACGGGTTGAGTTCGCCGCCGCGGACCTCGACGACTTCATCATCCAACGTTCGGACGGCACGCCTCTCTATAACTTCGCGAACGTGGTCGACGACCACAGCATGCGGATCACCCATATCACGCGGGGCGCGGAGCACCTCTCCAACACGCCGCGGCAGTTCCTGATGTACGAGGCGTTCGGCTGGGAGCAGCCGCGAGTGGCGCACTTCCCGTCGCTGCTCGGCGTCGACCGCAAGAAGCTCAGCAAGCGCCACGGCGACACGGCGGTCCGCGAGTACAAGGCGCAGGGCTACCTGCCCGAGGCGCTCGTCAACTTCTTCGCGCTCATGGGTTGGTACCCAGAGGACGGCCGCGAGATCTTCAGCGTCGAGGAGATGATCGCTCGGTTCCGCATCGAGGACGTCGGAAAGAGCGGCGCGGTTTTCGACGCGCAGAAGCTGACGTGGATGAACGGCGTCTATCTGCACCAGGCGCTTCGGCAGACGCCCGAGCGCGTCGCCGACCTGGTGATCGAGGCGCTGCGAGGCGCCGGCCTGCTCGACGGCGACGCCGGACCGGCGCAGCGCGCGTACGTCGCGCGGGTCGTCGCGATCATGGGCGATCGGCTGCGGCTGCCGAAGGACGTCCTCACATACGGCGATTTTTTCTTCCGGGACGAGGTCGTCTACGACCCCACGGCCGTGCGGAAGCAGTTCCGGGGTCAGGTCACCGCCGATATGCTGCTGCGCCTGCGCGCGGCGCTGGCCGCCGTGGCGCCGTTCGAGATCGGCGGGATCGAACAGGCCGTTCGCGATACGGCCGTCGCGCTCGGAGTCGAGAGCAAAGACGTCATCCATCCGGTGCGCGTCGCGCTGACCGGCAAGACGGTCGGCCCGGGCCTGTTCGAGCTGATCGAGGTGCTCGGCAGGGAACGTGTGCTCGCGCGGCTCGAACACGCGGCTCGCCTCGCGCTCGAGACCGTCCCGCAGTAGGATCTACGCAACGGTACGGCCGTCTGAGAAGCGTGATGCGGTTGGACCGCCGTTGGCCCGTGGTATAATTGGAGGCACGCAGTTTCGCTCTGGGGGATCGTCTAGCGGTAGGACGACGGGCTCTGGACCCGTTAGCGGGGGTTCGAATCCTCCTCCCCCAGCCATGTACCCGGTTGCACTGAACTGCTCGCCGCTGCAAATTCCTGATTTTCCGGTTCTGAGGGCTGGCCGGACTGCACCTGACTGCATGCAATTTCATCGTGCGGAGCGCCGGACAAGTGCAGTTTGAGTGCAGTTTCGAAGCCCTCCGGGAACACCAACTCGTCAATCCACTTCCTCCTACGGCCACAGTCGGGCGTGGCTCAGCGCGTGGCGGGGCGGGTGACCGAAGGCGGTGGAAGGCTCATCGTAGTTATGCTGGGGTCGAGGTAGTTCTTTCGCGCTACATTGCCGATGCGCGCAGCAGATACAGAGCCCACCCAATCAATGTCACGCCGGTGATGCGACCGGGCCAAGGCCCGCGCAACACCGTCTTTTCAAGCAGAACGAAGACGGCTAGCACGGCAACCCATAGCAAATTCATCACTCCGACTACAAAGAGCAATCCCATGAGCGCCCAACAACACCCGACGCAGAACGCTCCGTAGCGGATGCCCATCTGGGCCGCGCCCCAGGTGCCGTCTCGCCACCGCGAGAGCAGGAAGCCGAGCGGCGACTGACATCTGGCGAGGCATGCATGCTTGAGCGACGTGAACTGGTACAGACCCGCAACGATCAGGAATGCGGCGGCAAGCGGGACTCGTACCACCGTCAACTGCGGAGACAGGACGAGGCGAGCTTGCAGGGCCCACTGCAGTCCCGCTGCGAGCCACGCCCACGCAATCCAGACCCCCAGAAATCCCGCCGCAAAGACGGCCGCCTGGGCCCCCATGCCGCCCGTCGTCGGCCGCGAGCGCCGCACGGCCGAGAAGAAGAGCAGCATCGGCGTCGCCGAAGGCAGCATCATGGCAATCATCATGACGCTCCACATGGCTCCGGCGGCCAGAAGTTCGGGAACGCTCCAGGAATTCGTGCCGGGCATGACCATTGCCACGCTCATCGCTGAATCGTGGGTCATCTCGCCGGTCCGACGCCAAAGGTCGAGCCACGCGAGCACCGTCAGACCGGCGATGCCCACTATAACGATAGACTGGTCACGCGACGGCAGTGCTGCGCGCATAGCCGTTCCTTGCCGCGTCTAGTTCAGGCGGCCCAGGAAAATGGCGCGGAATGACCGTTCTTGCCGTCGTTGGAGAATTCGAGGCCGAACGCGTTGACCCGCGCCTTCGTGGCTCTGGCTATCGTCAACGTCGAGTTGGCAGGATGGAACAGTCCGGTGAGTTTCGACACCTCACCTGTGGTGCTCTGTGGTGGGACAAAGTCTTCAATCTCGATGTCGACGGCGTTGCCAATGGTGACGCGATGATGGCGGCCCGCATCTTCGTACCGAATCGGTACCTTCTCTACGCCTAACATCTCACCGATTAGCGGGGCGAGCGCAGCCATCGGACCACCTAATTGTCCGGAGAATACGGCACCGAGTTTTTCGGCCTGTTGGGGCGATGCTGCCGCATCCATAAACACACCTACACGCCACTTTCCGCTAAGCATCTGGCGAGGCGTGTCGGCGAGCACGGCGACGGTGAGATTACCGACATCGACGCCGTCGACTCTACCGGACGCGATATGAAACGTAAGTACTACACGACACCGCTCGTTGTCAGCGGGCATGGTGAGCCCCGAGGTGCTGCACGGGCAAACCATGTTGCAGTTGCAGTTCTCAAAGTAGGTGCCCTTGAGGCTCCACGCCATATGCGCTCTCCTGCTTTTCTGGGTGTCGGCGTTTCGGTCTTGGGTCTCGGGCCTTGCGTCACTCTTAATGGCGGCCGGTTGAATTCCCTCCCGGGCGGACGAAGGGCGGCCTTTGAGGGGATTGGAGTCTTGTGAACCGCCATTTTCGTGTCGCGGCTGTTCGTTCGACAGGTGAAATCGGGTAAACAGGGTGGTATGAGCAGAGACTTCGTCGCCAAGCAATCCACCCGCATCAACGCCCCCGTCGCGAACGTCTGGGACGCATTGGTCAATCCTGCCAAAATAAAGAAATATATGTTCGGCACCACCGCCGTGTCGCAGTGGAAACCTGGTAGCCCCATCGTCTTCCAGGGCGAATGGCAGGGAAAGAAGTTCGAAGACCACGGGGAAATCGTGCGGCTCGAGGCGCAGCGCATCCTCGAATATACGCATTTTAGTCCGCTAGCCGGGCAACCAGACAGGCCGGAGAACTATCACACCATCACAATCGAGTTGTCGCCCGCCGGGAACGCCGCGACCGTTGTGACCTTGTCACAAGACAACAACCCCACCGAACAAGCGCGCGAGCATTCTGAAAAGAACTGGGCGATGATGCTGGAGGGTCTAAAGAAACTCCTCGAGTGACATGCCCGACCGTCAAAAGCATTGCTGAGGTTGCTGATGTGTTCTTCGGCCCGTTTGACCTTCAACCAGACAATCGCCTAAGGAGCCTACCATGCTACATTGGGGGCAATCATGGTCAGGAAAAAACGCAACCCCAAGTCTCTTGCTCGTCCCGATGAACCATCCCAGAAAGCGCGAACGGGACTAGCGATCCCAGTCCCGTCTCGGAATGAACTGTTCGGCTTTCTGGGCAAGGTCATACGGAAACAGAAGCCAAAGGCTTCTCCTTCGAGACGAGTCCGAGCCAAGCATTAAAGATGCCCTCGGGCCGCTTCCGGGTGTTGTAGTGGAAGGCGTACCCGTCCAAGTAATTCTGCAAGTGTTTGGTCGAGACGTCGTGTAAACTCCGCCAATCCCGTTCTTGACCAAGCCCAGAATCCGTTCACCGTGCTTGTGTAAATGTTCCCCTGGACGTACACCTTCAGACTGTGGTAGATGCGGCGGTGCGTGTGCCCGCGTCCATACGCGTGGCCGCGTTGAAAAATCGGCGATTCGTCAGTATAGATCATGGTGTTGGGCAACACCTGTTCCCGAACATGCGGCATGACGGACATAGTCTTGGCTCCATCCGGAATCGCCACAACGCGGACTCGCCCCGCTTTGCCGGCACGTTTGCGTTGTGTCATGCCAAACACCGGGACGGCCCGCTTCCTATCGGGATCGATATAGGTCTCGTCCATTTCAACGGACTCTCCACATCCACCGAGGTACGGCGCGTTCGTCTCGGCTTTCGAGCCAGTCTGCGAATCCGGGTGAACATGCGCCACGCGGTCTTGTAGGTGACGCCCAGCTCCCGTTCCAGTTGCTTCGCGGAGATACCGCACCGAGTGCTGGCCATGAGGTACATGGCGTAGAACCACAGTTTGAGGGACGTGGCCGAGTCCTGGAAGATCGTCCCGACCATCGGGTGTTCATGGTGCCCGCAGTATTGGCAAGCGTAGGACGGACGTGATTTGTCCCGATGGTGCTTCGTCGTTGCCCGACACTTGGGGCAGTAAATGCCCTTCGGGTAAAGTATCTCGACGAGGTAGTCCAGACACGCCGCGTCATCCGGAAACATCCGCTCGAACTCCATGAGGGACGTTCGGGATTCCGACGCTTTCGACCGCTTCGGATCGTTCCGATTAACCCTCGGCATCTACGTCGCCATCTCGGCTACAGGGAGTAGTACATGGCCAATTTCACTACCGTCAGCCACTACCGCGAAGGTGTACGTCCCGGCTCGACTGATTCGGAAACTCACTATCGTTATTGCTGCGATTGCCATTCCATTGTGATTCAGGTCGATGGCGACCTGATTCCCCATCGTGCGCACACTCGATCCGTCATCGACCGAGCAAGTGATAACGTGTCGGGCGTGTGGCGCGCCGCTTACTTGGGCGGTAAGGTGTATTCGGTGTATGTCGATTGGAAACGCTGTTGCATCGATACGGCCCGCCACGCCGTAGATGTTTAGTTTGCCATTCTCAACCTCTATGCGTTCGCAGAGGAGGGCCCAAACGATGTTCGGCATGGTTTCTTCACCGTCACCACGATACCAGAAAAGACATACTGCCGCCAAGGGGATAATTGCCGGTTGTCGTGGTCTGCGGGGCTAGAGGGCGATCCTGACGCGTCCTCGGGGGGATTCTGGGGATCGTGTGGACTCCTGCGCTAGCGCGAATCGCGTAGATCGCTTTCTAGCCCGGTCGCCAGCCACTCCTGCCATGGTGACGATAAGAAGAGGAATTGACCTGCTTCATGAACGACAGGGCGCTCGCGGGGCCTTCCAGTCCTGAGATCACCAGTCGCTCTCCACATTATCTTGGAGAGCGCTCGAAATCGCCACCAAGGAAACCTTACAGTGACGAGAAAGAGGAGGCGGCTGGGACGGCGGACGACCGGTACTTGCCTCCGAGCGCAAAAGGACTTCGCTCACCGACTCGGTGGTTGAGTCGAAGGGCGCACGCTCACTGTTCTCAGCCCATAATATTGCGCAACGCACTGATTCACCCAATAATTCGGGTCGGCTCGCAAGACTCCAAGCCGTGCGCGTTGCGTATAGCTCGTCGGAAGGGGTACTACCGAGGCGACCTTGTCGCCGTTACCGACCGCGCGCCGCAATGTTCGGTCCCGAGCGTCCCACGCTTTGACATAAGCTCTGTCGGAAGGGATGTACATGAGCACCCTGGCAGTCGTTACGATCGGCCCGCAGAGTGCTGTCAGCACAGCGCCGATCAAGAACGTGCGATGGCTGGGCGCAGCAAGGTGGGCGCCTGGCCAGCCTCCACCGAAACCGTAGCCGAAAAGAATCCACCAGGTCATCACAGCGCAAACCAGGAAGAATGCCGGTATGATCAGCGCGCGCGCTGGAGGGCCGGATGAAAACACATATGCGGCTGGCGAGACGCAGAGGAAGAAGACGACGAACGCCACAACGGGGAGCCCCACGAGGGCGCTGCGCAGACCCAAGAGGTTTCGGTTCACTTCCGTTCTCGATGCGTGGCGCCTCGATTTCTCCATGGATCCTACGGCGATACCCGTTGCCACAGAACAGAGTATCGCGAAAGGCCAACTGAATGCTCCGAGCCTTAGAGAATTCAGTAAGGCTCCGGCAGCGAGATAGGTCGAGAGTCTTATCCATTCAAGCACGCTGATGTGCCTGTGCCCCTCTAATAGCAACCGATTGTGGGTCCCCGGCGCGAACCACATAAGCCCTAACGCCAGCAAAGACCCAACGAAGCCGGCGGCTAACAGCGTCACCATGCTCGCCTGCTTCGATGCTCCCTGGCGCAACGCCACAACGATAGTCGCGATGCCCAACGCAGGGACCAATAAGGCGGCGACGGCTTCTGTAAACCCCGCGAGAACGAACGGAAGGCCGGCAGCCACCGTCAAGCGTAGGAACGGAGCGCGGCTGGCCGTGGGCCGGCGCATCCAGGTTCCCAGCAGGCCCGCGTATATGCTGAGTAGCACAAGAGGTGCAGTCACGGTTAGCATATTACTCTGCCAATAGAGCGACTGTACCACGTTTGGCGTAATTTTCAGGGTGACGAAGAGCACAACGGCCGCCAACGCGAGTCGGACGAGACGTGATTCCGGGAGACTCATCACATACCACCATCGTCCGATCGTCCAGGCGATCGCAACGAGCCACGCCGCAAGGGTTAGCGCGGGAAGCACCGGGACGATTCCCGGTCCGAGCAACTCAACGGCATTCATCACAAAGTTCCATGTGAATCGCCCCGATAACGTCTGAAACAACGAAGCCTGCGACGCGAGGAATCCGCTAGCATGCAAGGCGGCTGCCACGCAGTAGTCGTCGGCCATATAGCGCGTGAAAAAACTGTCGTACGCATATGCACATAGCGGAATTAACGCAACAGCCAGCATGAACACGGCAACCTGTCGCAGACGGTGATGCGGTCCGGCAGCACCAATTGTGTCCCTGGTCGCCATCATCACTACGCCTCCACGAATGCGTCGAGGGAAATACGAGGCTGAACGGGCGAGCGCCGCAGTGTATCGGCCTTTATCCGCGCCTGCCGTCGCAACACGGACCTAAAGACCCGGACGATGTTGTGCATCGAACCACCGGGGTCGGAGACTGCCCGTTTCTTCGCAGAGACGGGCTGCCGGAATCTCGTTAGCGTACTATCTCAACGATCGTCACTCCTACTGCCAACGCATCATCGGCGTATCCACGGCCGGCGCAGCCCCTTGTGGGTGTCAGGCGTCTGCGACACGACCTGGGCGCAGCGCGTTCGCTCCATGAGCAGCAGTCGCTGCACGTCCGAAGCGGCTTGGGGGAGTTGGAGGAGTTGGCCTGATTTCGTTCGGCACGACGGGGTACGTCATCACGCAAGAGTTTCGAGTGCGCCGACTTGTCGGCGATTACGTTGCCGCCGCGCTCGACCGCCAGCAGGCGGACCTCGAGCGATTTGTCGCCAAGCACCTCGAGTATCGTGACTCGTTCCCGCTGGACCTTGCGGAGCCGGTGGCCATCATTCGCGAGCTCGGCCGCCTCACAATCGCGTAAACGGTCAGAAACCGCCGTAAGAGCCGCAGTCGCCACACGCTCGGCTAAGATCTCACGGCCGCACGGGACCGACAGCCTCGTGCGGCCGTAGTCTTGACACCAGCGTCCACGGCGCCGCCGACCTGGGCCGCGACGACCAACACTTTCGCCTGTCCAGCCGCGGCTTTTCGTTTTGTACGACTAGTAGCGCCAGGACTGTGCTCGTCCACCGGCGTAAGAAGCAAGACCAGCTCGCAGTGAAACGCGGGAAACGCGAATGACGCTACGTAGACCTATGCCAGCCGTATTCCTCGCCGTCGCCGTCGTGGTGGGGACGCCGACGTGGTGGCACTCCGTCCGCATCGTCGTCGGACATTGTGTAACCGATCATCGGCCCGTTTGGTCCACTGAGCCGACTGCGGTCGATAGCGCTCCTCATTCGTGGTCACCTGCGCACGCCGAGCGTTGGCCGGGAACGACGTATCGGTACTACCCGAGCAGTCTGGCACCCGCCTCGAGACATCAGACATCGCGCCGTCTCTGGGTTCGGCGCTGGATCCCCGGTCCTGCCGTTCCGACGTTTGGGCCACCGGCCCACACATCGGGCAAGAAAGAACTCCGCGCGGCGGTGCGCCCGCGGCCCTACACGCTCGCTCCTCCCGCCTGATCCTCGCTCTGTATTCGCCGATCTAGGACGGTACTGCACTGCGCAGCACAATCGGTGTGTCGCAGTGGGATTGAGCGAAGGTCAGACCACTTCAATTGCAGAGGTGATCGGAATGGCGTACGCAGTCGAAGGACGGCTCTTGGAGGCGTGTTCGTGCGGCGGCCCGTGCCCGTGCTGGGTTGGCGACGATCCCGACGGTGGAAGGTGCGATGCGTTCCTTGCCTATCACTACGACAAGGGGCACATCAACAATATCGATGTCTCTGGACTCACGATGGCCGCGGTCGCTCTTATTCCCGGCAACGTGTTGCAGGGTAATTGGAAGGCGGCGATCTTCGTCGACAGCAAGGCGTCGCCGCAGCAGAAGGAGGCCATTCTCGCGATGCACACAGGAAAGCTGGGGGGACCGCTGGCCGATCTTGCCAAGTTGATCGGAGAGGTCGTTGAAGTCGCGGAGGCGCCGATTCACTTCGATTTCAAGGAGGGTCAGGGGACGATTCGGGTGGGCGAGGCGATCAATGCGGAGATGCAGCCTTACTCGGATGGGCACGGCCGGCCGACCAAGCTGGTCGACACCGTCTTCAGCACCATTCCGGGCTCGCCGGCGTACGTAGGCAAGGCGTCGAAGCACCGCGTGAACATTCCTAAGCACAAGATGCAGTGGGAGTTCACCGGCCGCAATGCGGTGCTCGGCGAGTTCCGGTTCGAAGCGTAAGTTCCTGAGCCCATCGTGCTAGCGAAGGCGGCGCCGCGATGATCGGCACCATTCGGCCGCCGAAGGACGGGCGTTTGTACGCGCCGCCGTTTGCCGGCCTTCTCGACCACCGGGGGATCGGGGAGGGTATCCTCCCCGTCTCTCGGGTGGCCGTGTTTGCCGCCGGGTAGACGCTCACATCGAGATGGAATCGCTCGCTGAACGGTTCGGCCCGGGTGGATCACAGGAAAGACTAACGGCGGGCGGGGTGGCACGACGTTGGGACCGGGGGATCTCAACGACCTGAAACACAGCACGAAGCGGTTGCGTGAGTCGTCCCTTCTTGAACTGGCCGAGCGGGACACCGCGCGGTAGGCGGTCGCGACTCGGTTGGCTAGGGTGAAAGCCAAGAAAGAGGGCGTGGCGTGAACGATTCGACACTCGACTATTGGATCAGAACGATCATCTACGAGATCCAGACGCCTTTCAACGTGGCCCTCTATGCCATCCGCAATTTCGTCCGTACGCTTCACGTCGACCCTTTTGTCGCACTGAGCACAGTCGCCGCAGTCTCGCTTCTTGTGGCGGCGGTGCTCATCGTCTCGCTAGTGGCCCAGGCGATGACGCCGCGTCAGCAGGGCAAGGAGCGAACCCCGACCGGTGCCGGTGACCCTTCGGGAACACAACGAGACAGCACGACGCGCGGCGGACGAGAACGGGGAGCGTAAGCTCACCGGCTACGGTGCTGTAGATGTCGAGGTCAAGAGTTGCCGCGATAAATTTCGTGGAGGTCTTCGGCGACGCTGGGAAACGTACGCGAACGGCTGTTGGCGTAAGCGGCCTACCGCTCGACTACACAACGTCGGCATATCTCATCGCCGAGGTTGAGTGAGGTCGGTGGCGATTCCGCCGCTCGCGATAGCCGCAGGCGTCTTTGCAATCGTCCTGGGCCTGCCCTTCGGGCTGTATATACTCTTGACGCGCGGGCAGCGGCTGACCACGCGTGAGATTCGAACAGCCGCCGTCGCTTCCAGGTGGCGGTATCGGCCGAGTCGCTGGCAGGGCAATCCCATCGCGTTTCGAATCGACGGCCGCACCAAGAACGGTGTGGCGTGGCGCCTGACGTGCGGGAACACACGTGGATACGACCGGGGCTGGAGCGTTGCGCTCAACTTGCTGTACCCGACCCTCGCGGGAGAGGCGGACCTGAGCGTGGAGCCGCGAGACCCCGAAGGCACCGGTACGATGATGCGAGGGCCCGCTATTCCGCCGGACGCTGCGTCTCGCATCGCGACCGTGAGCCGCGCGGCCGCCGGTGCGGTGCGATTGCTTCGAGAGTCCCGCGAATACCCTAGCGGGCTCGCGGGCTTTGATGCGGCCTACCAGGTTTTGGTACGCTCTGAACAACTCCACCAGCCGCCGGTCGACCCAGTGCTCGCCGGCCGCATGCTCCGGTGGCCCGCCGGCGCCGTCGCGCCGCATTCGATACTAGTTTGGCGAGACCCATTCGGGCTGCAGTTCCAAGCCCGTTTGCCAGCACCGCCGAACTGGATGACGGTCTCCTACTTACTTAACCTCGCCGACGATATCATTGCGCGGATTCCTCCTCCCGCACCGGTATCTGAACCGCCCGGATTCCTGGACCGACTTTTCGCCCGCTTAGGGCGAGCGTAGTCGCAGTCAGGCGACGCCGTTGTGGGAGATCCAGTACCGCCAGTGCCTCCGGGACGGGCCGCGGCACGCGGAGCTGAAAGGCATCAGGCCGGACAAAGCGCCCGGGCTGGTTCGGCAATCGTCTTTCGGCGGATGCCGTGCCACGGAGCCGAAATGGTGGTGAAGCCGAGGGTGTCCCCCCGTTTATTCTGCATCCCAGCCTTGAACGCGCCGGTGGTGGCGGTGATCAGACGAGGTCCGAGTGCGTGGTTCAATCTCGGGGTATGGAACGTAGACCGACTTGGATACGAATCCGGAGGATGGATCAAGGCGAGTCTGTATCCCCAACGGTGCGATCTTTCCCCGGACGGACGATGGTTCTGCTATTTCACCTTGAAGACATCCGCCAAGTGGCAAGCTGGGAGCACCTATGTCGCCATCTCGCGGTTGCCGTGGCTCACCGCACTGGCGGCTTGGGGAACCTGCGGTACATGGACGAGGGGAGTGCATTTCGTCAAAGACACGAGTGTTTGGCAGGTCAGCGAGCCAGACGAAGGCACTATTGCCCCATGCCGAGGGAAGGTCGGAATCGCCGTGACGGCACCAGCTACCTTCGCGGTTGAACGCAGGCGTGGTTGGACCGAATCTGTAGGATCACCGCAGAGAGACCGCGACGACATATGGGACATCCGACGCGCGGGTGAATTAAAGATGGAGAAAGTGCGTCCGCGGTCCAACACGGCGATGCGACTCCGAGTGTCAGGTTCCTTCGCAGCGTTTCGTTCGGGCCCCCCAGGGGGATCAAAGGATGTCTGCTATGAGATCGTCGAGGACGGTAAGATCACCCCCCTGGAGTACGTGCAGTGGGCTGACTGGCATGTAGATGGACGATTGTTGGTCGCGACCGTCGATGGGAAACTCCAGATCAGGGATTATTCCGGAAGCGTGGCGTCCATCCAGTTTGAGACCGACCTCGGATTGTTAACGCCAAACCCCTCAGCACCACCTGACGAGGCGCATCGTTGGTGAGTTCGAGCCTGGTCCGGGTGACGCGGGACGGACGGGCTGTGATCGGGACTCCTGTGGTACTTCGACGCGTCCGAGCGACGGTGCATCCGCGATTGCGATGATGACGTCAGGCGAGGTTTCCAGCCCCATGCCCACCCAGTAACGAATCGCGTCCTCCGAGTCGGGTTCACTCAAGCACTTGGCAGAGAAGAACTCGACAAAGCCCTTCCAGTCCTGCCGCCAGTAGTGCCGGTTCCACTTCTTCCAGCCCTCGTACGCTGCCAAGGCATCCCGCGTCCTGACCTGACAGTAAACCCGTTCGGGGGGACGGCCCGCAGGTCCGGCGCCTCGTCGGGCTACTCGCCCCGCCGGTTCTGGTAGTCCACCGCTCGGCGGATCAAGTGCTTCCACTCGCGCGAGCCAAGGAACTTGCACGGCTCACCCGAAGCCGCCTTGTCGTCATCGACGGCGCGGGCCATGAGTCTCAGTACCGCCACTTCGAACCGTTCAACGCGGCCGTTGATGACTTCCTGAACGCCCGTAACCCGGCGCGCGCCTGATCGCCTACGGAGCAGGGTCTGCGGAGATGATGGCTTCGGGAGCCCCGGTCTTGATGACTTCGGTTATGGCGGTTACTGATGTAGACGGGTACGGTCCCATCCGCACGGTGTACACCGGACCCTCACGCACCCACGCATCGTACCCCGCGGACGTAATGCGGCTGGACCACGCCTCGGCATCTTTCTGCGACGTGAAAGCGCCGAAGACGATCTGGACCGTATCGCCAGTCGACGGCCCCAGGTAGCCGTGCATACCGCGCGCCGCCAATGCCCTGACGACACTCTCGGCTTCCTGGCGCGGCAGCGGTTCGGATATCACCCGATACCCCGTCTGCGAACTCACCTCTGCCTGCGAGAACCCCGCCGCCGACAATTGCTTGGCGATCGTTGAAGCGCGGTCGGAATCCGAGACCGGACCGATCCGAACCATGTAGAGACGGTTGGTCGCCAGTGGCACCGGTGACGCGGGAGCGGCGGCGGATGGCGGCGGGGAGGGTGCAGTCGGAGGTGCGGGAGACATCTGGGAAGGAGGCGTTTGGCTTGGTGCCGGAGTTGCCGCCGGTTTGGCCGGCGGTGCGGGCTGGGGCGAAATCGGCGGCGTTCGGGCGGGCGCCACGGGGGACGTGGCGGTTGACGCTGAAGATGCACCTACGATAATAGAATAGACTTTATCGTTGAGTTTAGCGTCCGCCCCCGATGGGATGTAGAAGAGGATGCCGGGATACCGCAGGATCTGCAACACGCCCAACGCCGCGCTCGGCCGCGACGAAATGTCGTCCGGAGCACCCAGGACTGCCCTGATCTTAGCAGCCGCATCACCAGCGCGCAGGCCCTGGGCTGTCGCGTATTGGGGATCTTGATTGATCCCGATGTTGATGGCCTTCCCATCCGGGCCGAACCACACACCAAGATGGCCGCCACCTTTCGTGTCCCATGCCAAGACGGTGGCGCTGGTCACCGGATCGGTCGTCGATCTCTGTTCATGGCCAAGTGCCTCCCGAACCTGCGCGACCGTCATACCGAGACGGACGGGCCCTATGCTCTGCCCCGGCACAATGAGTAGCGGCGCCGCGACGGCCGTCTGAGCAAAAACAAAGGCGGGAACCGACAACACCAGCCAAAGCGCGGTCACGCCGAACACGCACAAATTTGCGCGCTGTCGCTTTCTCGAATCCATCTGACCGCCCTCGCCGCCATCTTTGATGAGTAAAATCGCGTCGCCCGTCATTCTCAACGCCCTATAGTTCGACGCCTGTTCGCGTGGCGAGCGGGCCGCACCTCCGGTCCCTACCCGGAAACCACCCGGTTCGGGTAGGTAGGCTCGTGTAGCAGCGCGAACTCCAAGATCTGGCTCCCTGACGGCCGGTCAGCGATTAAATAGCCGCCCGCAGGTTGCCATATCATGAACCCACCTCCGTCTGACGCCTGCCGCGAAAGTTACGCTTGTTCCTTAAGCCGATTCCGAATAATCTCGGCGACAGCCGCCTGATCCGGGCCGCCCTCGCCCGAGAGTCGTCCAAGGACACCAGCCTGGTCCTGGCCGGGGCGATTCTGGCTCATCTTCCACTTGCCGTCAAGGCGGGTGATCCGAATGACCACGCCTACGATTCCCCGCAGCATGCTATCGATGAACTCGGATGGCGCGTCGCTGACCGCCCACGGCGCGGGCCGGGCGCTTTCGTGCGTTTCGGTGAGTTGTGTCACGTGTTCGCGCAGCCGTTCTGGATCGTCAAAGGTCCCGACCTCGCCGTGGGCATGGATCGCCAGGTAGTTCCACGTCGGGACAACTTTGCCGGTCTCTTGCTTGGTCGGATACCACGAGGGCGAGATATAGGCATTCGGCCCGAGGAAGATTGCCAGCGCCGGCGTGCCGGATCCGATGCCTTTCCACTGGGGGTTCGGCCGGGCCAAATGACCGTACAGCGTCCCAAACGGCCCCTCGCCGTCGTCAAGCAGTAGCGGAATGTGGCTGGCTTCCAGACCGCCCGAGCCGTGCGTGACGAGGGTGCCGAAGCCAAATCGCCGGATCGCCTGGTGAAGCACCGGTAGGCGATCTTCCCTGAAGTGTGTGGGAACGTACACCGCATTCCTCCCGCCGACATCGCTCTGCAGCCATTATTGTAAACTAACTTGTAGACTTGAAACGCTAAAAGGCCGTCACCACGGGGCTAGTTGAGGCACTGGGATAGAAACCCGACCTATGACAAAGATGGACGTGTCGATTCAGGACCACTACGGCCGGGGCAGCCTGCTCGCCCGCATCGATCGTGCCCTGCGGGAATCCGGGATCGATCCCGATCATCCGCGCTGTCAGGATCTATATTCCTACGACCAATTGCACGGTCGAGGTATCGACGCCACGCGCGAGCATGCCGACCGCGCTGGGCTTCGTGCGAACATGCATGCGCTGGATCTCGGCTGCGGCATCGGCGGCGCCTCACGCTATCTGGCCGCCGAATACGATTGCCGTGTGACGGGCGTCGACCTTACCCAAGAGTACGTCGACGCGGCGCGGTTGTTGACGGCCCGCTGCGGTCTGGCCGCTCGCATCGAGTTCCATCGGGCCGATGCGCTATGCCTGCCGTTCGACGCGGACGCGTTTGATCACGTCTGGTGCCACAACGTGACGATGAACATCGCCGACAAGAAAGCCCTGGCGGCCGAGGTTGCGCGGGTCCTGAAGCCGGGCGGCCGCTTTTCGTGTGCCGAAATTGCCCAAGGTCCAGGGGGACCGCCCGTGTATCCGCTTCCGTGGGCATCCGATGCGTCGTTCAGCTTCCTCGCCACACCGGAAGAGATGCGCGTGCATCTGGAAGCGGGGGGCCTGCGTGTGCTCGAACAGATCGACTTGAGCGAGGCGAGCCGCGCGGCGATCCAGGACAACATGAAGCGCGCCGAGCGGGCCGAACCGCCCCGGCAGCGAACCGATGTCGTGATGGGTGACGACTTTCCGGTGCGCGCGCGCAACTCAGCGAAAAGCGCGCTGGAGGGCCGGCTCCTTGCCTATCTACACATCGCGGAACGGCCGTAACCGGGCGGCCGGGCGAGATGTCGTAAGACGCATCCGCGTCCGGTTAGGTCGTTATGATGGACCGTCGTCAGCCCGAAATGGAACAGGTTGGATTTACATGATCAGACCTTCCGGTAACGGGTGTTGCGAGACGAACTCCTCTCGAAATCGCTGTGATCTCTCGACCGTGCGCAGCCATTCATACAAGAGACTCCGCAGGGGAAGGATCAGAACACCTTCCGCCGCCATTCTCTGAAGACCGGCCGCATGAGCACTACCCGGAGACCCGGTGCAGTCAGCCAGTGCCACGACGCGGTATCCACGCCGGATCATTCCGATTGCAGACTGCGCAACGCAGACGTCCGTTTCGAACCCCACGAGAACCGCACAGTGCCTCCCAGTGTCCCGGACGGCCTTCAGTATGTCGGATTCTTCCGTGAGATCGAATACCATCTTGTTGTGGACCAGAGTGCCAGCCGGCAACCACTTTGCGACCTCTTCTATCGGCCCGCCGAGCCTTGGGAGGTCTTCTGCTGTCGTGAGCACTGGGATATTCAACCAGCGAGCGGCTCCGACCAACCATCCTGTTCGCGCTGCGATAGCCCGCGCATCGGCCGGCGGCAATTTGCGAGCGAACGCGGCCTGAACGTCGATGACGATCAGGATCGAGTCCTGTGGTTTAACTAACCCCTCGGTCGCGTGTACCTCGTGTCTGCCGGACACAGTGGCCCCCCAATCATGGCGTTAGTGAGCTTGCCAGGAGCAGACGGCGAATGACGAAAGCGATGGCTCTAATATTAGCCGGAGTGGCCCTATGCGTCGTCATCGTCGTGGTGGCCAACCACCTGGCAGTACAGTGACCAGGTCAACGCGCAGCGGCTTAAAGCTCTGGCGGTAACAGTAGGGCCCGCCGTCTGCGCGGCGAGCGACGTACCCGCCCGCCGCGCTCGTGATCCTCCACTGCAAACTGCTCGCCAAATTTCATGGAACTGTTGTGGACATTTTAATGAGCCATAAGCGAAATACGAGATACTCTCATCAGTGGTGGCACTGGTTCCGCGATGTTATCACTCTTTCGCCCGGCGCCGGTCGTGCGCTAAGTAGTGAGTACAGTATAAGACCGACGTGCGGAGGCATCCAATGCGGACAGCAACGGGCGCTCGTAGCATGATCCGGGACGTCCTGCGCATCCACCGTCAGATGCGGAGACTGAATGCCGCGTATATGAACTCAGAAGACAAGCGGGAGACCGCCGCCGTGTTGCAGGCGTGCGTGAGCGAGTTGACGATCGCCCACTCACTGCTTCCGGCCGAGTTGCGGGGCAAGAGCTGGTTCCTGTCGGTCGAGCGGTACCCGACCTAAGTTATGGTGCGCGCACTGCTTGCGGTCGCGGGGGGTCTTGCGCTGGCTGTTCATTTCGTGCTGTTCAGGCGCGCCAAGCGCAGACTCGGCCTGTAGCCGACAGCACAGGGCACCGACCGCGCAGCGAGGGTTGGAGGTGATGGCCATGACGTGGAAACGATGGACGTTCCTGGCGATCTCGGTGGTCTTCATCGGGGCGACGACGCACTTCGCCCGGTTCGACGTGTACGCCGCACGCCTGGACGTCGAGCGATTTACCTATCAGGCAACCCCGGCCTCGGCGCCGGCGGCCGTGGGGTTTGGGGAACTGATCTATCTCAGCCACCCCGAGGACATTGTGGAGGCCATTCACTACGCTGAACAGGTGCCGTCGTACGGGAACGAAGCGCTGGCGCGGGCGTACGGGGGGCATCGGGCGGTGCCGGAGAACGTGGCCCGGGTCGCCACGGCCGATCTTCTGCATCAATGGTACGCGGACTGGGTCCGCAAAGGGCGCCAGCAAGACCTCCTCGTGTTTGTCAGGGATCGGTACGCGCCGTTGCTCGCGGAGAACGATCCAGACCACCTGAACCAGGCGTGGCTGCCCAATGTGACGCGATACCTACGCGCTCATTACCAGTACCTGCCCTCAGCCTCCGCGGAGGCCAGCGCGTTCACAAGCGCCTGCGCCGTGCGCTGAAGGGTTGGCTTAGGTTCGCCGAGAACGCGTAGAGCCCATGACGCCGCGCTCAGTTTCGATGAAGGGCATCTTTCCGCCGATTCCGACCCCCTTCGACGCGGCCGGCGACCTGGACCTCAAGGCGCTGGCGGGCAATTTCCGGCGATGGAACACGTTTCCCCTGGCCGGGTACGTGGTGCTGGGCACGAACGGTGAGATGCCGTATCTGAGCGACGCGGAGAAACTCGCGTACTTCGAAGCGGCGCGGGCGCTGATTCCTTCCGGGAAGTTGTTCATGGCCGGCTGCGGATGCGAGTCGACGCACAGCACGATCGCCCTCGTCAAGAAGGCCGCCGCGCTGGGGGCCGACGTCGCGCTATTGATCAACCCGAGTTACTACAAGTCCAAGATGGACGCCGCGGCGCTCACGGACTATTATCGCCGGGTAGCTGACGCGTCGCCCATCCCTGTCAGCATCTATAACATGCCGGCAAACACGATGGTGGATCTGCCTGCCGACTTTGTCATCTCGCTGTCCACCCACGACAACATCGCCGCGGTGAAGGACAGCAGCGGCAACCTCTCCAAACTTGGCGAGATCATCAGATACAGCCGGCCCGAGTTCCAGGTGCTGGCCGGTTCTGCAGGGTTCCTCTACCCGGCGGTGTCCCTCGGCGCGGTGGGAGGCGTTCTGGCGCTGGCCAATATCGCCCCCCGGCAGTGCTGCGACCTGTTGACGCTCGCATCGGACGGCAGGCATCCAGAAGCGAAGGCGCTTCAGCTTCGCCTGATTGCGCCGAACACGGCGGTGACCTCGGGCTTCGGCGTGGCTGGGCTCAAGGCGGCGATGGATATGGTGGGATTGTACGGGGGCAGCCCGCGCAGCCCGCTGCA
Source organism: bacterium (assembly GCA_035280345.1). GTDB lineage: Bacteria > Sysuimicrobiota > Sysuimicrobiia > Sysuimicrobiales > Segetimicrobiaceae > DASSJF01. The sequence continues at coordinate 20,405 of DATEGA010000027.1, forward strand.
GCCGCTCTCGAGCGGACAGCAGGAGACCCTCCGACGTGTTCTCACCGAGGCGGAGATCCTCTAGCCCGCGCCGATCACGGCTTCGGGTCCGGCAATACGCCGGTCAGCAGCCACCGCACCTTCGCCCGGAGATCGTTTGGATCGGGCATCCAGAAGTCGAGGCGCTGCCGGGCCAGCGTGTCGTACAGGATCGCGGGATGGCCGTCGATCGACTCGGTGCTGATCTGCTCGGGCTTAAGCGGCTGTACCTTCTGCAACCAGCCTAGGACCTGCGACGCGGTCAGGTCGGTCTCGACGTCCGCGCGTGCGGTCTGAATGATCGCCGGCATATGCATCACGACGCTCGGCTTATGCGTCTGGGCGACGGCGGCGCGCAGGAACAGCTGCTGGCGCCGGATCCGGCCGATGTCGCCGTCCTTGTCGTGCCGGAAACGGAGATACTGCTCCGCGTGGGCGCCGTCGAGCAGCTGGTAGCCGGGGTAGAGGTTGATATACAGGCCCTGCAGCCTGTCCGTGTAGACCATGCGCTTTTCGACGTTGATCGGAACGCCGCCGAGCAGGTCCACGATGTGACGCATCGCGGGCAGGCTGAAGACGACGTAGTGAGCGATCGGAATGTTGAGCAGCCGGACGGTGGCCGCGCGCGCCCGGCCGATCCCGCCGGTGGAGTACGCATGCACCAGTTTGGTGTTGCTGATGCCCGGGAGCGCAACGTCGATATCGCGCGGGATGCCGAGGATCCGCACCTTGTGATGCGCGTCGTCCCAATGGATGACTTCGATCGTGTCGGTGCGGAGCTTGTCCTGGGTCAGGCCGACGACGAGGAACCGCGCGTCGCCTCGAGGGATCGCCGCCGGCCGGAGCGCTGAGACCGGGCCGTGCCCCGACGGCGGCGGTGAGGTCCACGGGATCAAGAAGACGGCCAGCAGGATGATGAGTGCGGCAACACGAGCCGACCACTGCTCGAGGGTTTTCATCGATGTATGGTCACGTAGAATGGTGGAGTGGTTGGTGCATCGGGATTCGCCCGGCTCTTCCCGATACCCTTCGCCGTGTCACAGTTGCCGGTCTGTCAGCCCGTTGGTATACTTTGATTCGGTCGAACGGCCCCATCGTCTAGAGGCCTAGGACGCGGCCCTCTCAAGGCTGAAACGGGGATTCGAATTCCCCTGGGGCCACCAGGCATCCTGAGACTGTAGCACGGACCGAAGCTCGTCTCAGGGCTGCCCCGCCGGTCGATCCTCCCACGAGAGCTTGGTGAACGTAAAGAAACTCGGACTCAGCGGCGTCAGGCCCTCGCCGCCGCAGAAGTTTACGGTGCCCAGATCGTCGACTTGGTTGACCTGACTGCCGGTGCCCGGATCGTTGGCGGAGAAAATGCCACCGTTGACGGCCACGTTGCCGTGACTGTAGACGTTTCCGGGAGTATAGATGAAGCCGGTGAACTTAAAGTTCGCCTGGAGGTCGAGGTCGCCGGTGGCGATGATCACGCCCCAATTGTAGTTGTCAAACGGCGTGCTGCAGCCCGTATTGCCACTATTGATCGAGCCAAAGATCTGCACGGTGCCGGTGCCGGGGGCGCCGTTGTCGATCACCAGATACTCCGGGTTGGTCTTGGTGCCGGTGAAGGTGTTGCTTCCCGTCACGGTGGGCGGGTTGGCGCACGTCTTGCCGTCGGCGGTCGTATCGTAGAACGCGTTGATGCCGGGGTTGATGTTCTGGTTGCAGGCGACCGCGAGCACGTTGATCTGCGGGACAAGTGGAATGTACCGGACGCCATTCTGGTTGCCCGCGTTCGCGCACGGGGCCGTGCACGACGGCGCCTGGAAGAAGGTCTGCGATGCTCCCCGTGTCTGGTCATCCTGGACGAGGCCCCAGTCGAGGAACCTTGTGGTCGAGCCCGTCGCGCCGTAGTACTTCGCGGACCCGGTGCACGGCGTCGCACTCACGGCGTTGGTGGAGGAGTTCACGCAGAAGCCCCCTGTCGCCACGGCAATCAGGACCTTGCTGTTCGCGCCGGTGAGGCTCCAGTACGAGGGGGAGTATGAGACCGGCGTGTAGGTGACGCCGGTGCCACTCTGCGTGGCCTGACTGATGGTGACCCCCGTCAGCGGACAACCCAGCGGATAGCAATTGTTCATGATGGTCGTAAAGTCCGCCGAGGTCATGCCGATCGGTACCATCGGGTGCCAGTTCACCGGCAGCGAAGTGGTACGCCCGCCCGCCCCTGTGCACGCAGTCGGCGCGACCTCCGACGTCGAACTGTTCGCGCATTCGTACGTGAATGACCCCGGGCCTCCGGACTGCACACTCACCGTCGTTCCCGCGAGCTCCTGAGGGCTTACAAGGTTGGTGGCGGTCGCGCCGGAGCCGGGGGCGGGCGATTTCGCGAGCGACTTGAGCACAATCGAAAGGGTGGCGTAGGTATCGCCCGTGACCGGTGACGCGTCCCCCTGGAACGTGACCTGCGGGGCGAGAATAACGTCGCCGAACCCGGCCTGGAGCGTGGCCCGCTCCAGAATCCGCACGGCACGCGTGGCTCCGTTGACCGTCGCAATCGACAGGATCGGGAAGACCGCCCCGTCGACGGAGAGCGGCGACTGGTACGCAACCGTATTGGTGTTCGGAGTGAGGGTGCTGGCCGCGCACGTCGCACCCGTCGTCATACTGTTCAGGAAGCACGTCGCCCCCGGCGTCGCGCCGAACAGATTCAGGCGCTTCACCGCTTCCTGCACACCGGCCTCGGCGACATTGAGCGCCATGACATCGGCACGGCTGTGGCCCGCGAAAACGAGTTCACTTTGGTTGAGCTGCTGGAATCCGATCAGGAAGAACCCCAGTATTGAGAGCGTGATGAGGGCCGTAATAAGCGCCGTCCCACGCTCGGCCGTGACCGCGCGGTGCACCTCCGCGACGACCCGCCGCTCGCCCCGCCTGCCGCCGGATCTACCCATCATCAACAACCTCCGCCTGCCCGCCTGCGAAGCCACATGATCTCGCGCATCGGTTTGGATGCCCCTTTTGTCGTGCCCCCAGACATCGTGCAGACGCTCGTCTTCGTCGTTTTCCGTCAGGGAATTGTCAGATCGAGCAGCAGTTCACGGCAGCGACAAAAGCCATTCGGTTTCTCGGAGCCTCGTTTCCAGCGCGGCAATCCGTTCGTCCCGCTCCGCGAGCTGCTTGAGCAGCCAGGTGACGTCGCGTTCGGCGTCCGGGAAGTGCGATAGATAGCCCCAGCAGCGCAGTTTCTGCGTGATGTCCTCGAGGCGCTCGCGGTCCGTCACGCGCGTCGCATTCCCGCCGTTCGGTGCAAGGCCCCTGCCGAACACCCCTGCCGAATGGTCCCGTCTGCGCGGGACCCCCGCTGACTTGGCTGGCTCCTGCCGTGTCTCGGCCGCCTCCGCGATTCCAGCAGGGAGCGTTTTGCCCCGAAGCAAACAGAGCGGTGCAAATCGGGTCTTTCTCTCAGATGCCACCGCCTTGGAGGACGGGCGATGAGACGAAATGCGGTGCTGGTTTTCATTCTGTGTGTGGTCCTGGCCGCCGGGACCGGCGCGGTCAACGCGCAGTCGCCGGCCGGCAGCCGGGGACGCTCGCTCGTAATCGTGCAGGGCCAGGATCCGCAAAACTGGGATCCGATCGCGACGTTTCTGCTGTCCTGGGGCATGGTGGGCTGCCAGGTCTTCGATGGGCTCGTGGACCGCGGCACCGATCTTAAGCTCCGGCCGGGGCTCGCGATGAGTTGGTCCACTGCCGACGACGGCCTCAATTGGGTGTTCAAGCTGCGCCGCGGCGTGACGTTCCACGACGGGGAACCGTTCAACGCCGACGCGGTGAAGTTTACCTTCGACCGCCTGCTGGGTCCCGAGGGCGCGAAGGGGCCGCAGCAGGGCAACTACAAGTCGATCGACCACGTCCAGGTCGTTGACCCGTACACCGTGAAGATGGTGATGAAGGTCAAGGATCCGGTGATCATCACCAAACTGGCCGGGTACGGCGCGATGATCGTCCCCCCCAAGTACGTCCAGGAGCACGGGAGCGCCTACTTCGGCGCGAACCCGGTCGGCACGGGACCGTTCAAGTTCGTGGAGTATCGTAAGGACGATCACCTCACGCTGGCCGCGAACCCCTCGTACTGGGGCGGCGCGCCGCGGATCTCGGCCGTGACCTATCGCTTCGTGCCGGAAGCGGCTACGCGCGTGGCCGAGCTGCAGGCCGGCCGGGCGGACATCGCGCAGGGCCTGCCGGTGAGCCAGGCGAGCGTGGTCAAGAACGACGCGAACCTGACGTTGATGCCGGTCGGCAGCCCGACTGTGGTCGAGATCCGGTTTGACCCGTCGAAGGCGCCGGCCGGCGACACGCGGTTTCGCAAGGCCGTGATCGCGTCGATCGACGTGCAAAAGATCATCGATACGATCCTGCAGGGCTACGGCCACCGCGTCTCGACCTTCCAGAGCCCGCTCTCGTTCGGCAACGACGCCTCGCTGAAGCCGTATCCGTTCGATCCGGCGCGCGCCAAGTCGCTGCTTGCCGAGGCGGGCGTGAAGCCCGGCACGGATGTGTCGCTCAGCTTCCCGAGCAACAACGCGGACTTCCGCGAGGCCGCCCAGGCGATGGTCAGCTACCTCGGCGCGGTTGGGCTCAAGTTGACGCTCACGCCGGTGGAGCAGGTGACCTACTTCAGCGACGTCCTGCCGCACGCCAAGACCGGCCAGATCTACGAGTTCGGCTGGGGCGGGTGGACCCTCGACTTCGACAACACCGCGTATCTGCTGTACCACAAGGGCGAGTACTGGAATCCGGTATTCAGCGACGTGGACGTCGAGAAGTACCTCGAGGCGGAACGCACCACCAACGATCAGCGGACACGGCTGAAGGCATTTCAGGCTCTCGATCGGCGGCTGTACGATCTCGCGATCGAGTTCCCGCTGTGGCAGAGCGTGAACCTGTGGGGAATCAACAAGCGCGTGGAGGGCTTCGTCGCGCCGCCGGACGACCGCGTGCGGTTGCTGCCGGTCTCGACCCGATAGTCCCGACGTGATCCGCTTCATCGCCGCCAGGGCGGGAGGGGCGCTCGCCGTCCTGGCGGCGATCACGTTGTTTGTCGCCTTTGGCATCCGGCTGACGGGCGATCCGGCGGTCGTGCTGTTTCAGGGCGCGGCTCCGAGCACCGAAGACATCAAACGGATCCAACACGCGCTCGGCACCGACCGGCCGTTTCTCGTCCAGTATGGCGCGTTCGTGGCCGACGCGCTCCACGGCGACCTCGGCACGTCGTTCCGCAGCGGCCAGCCGGTGACCGGGATGATCGTGGAGCGGGCCGGCCCGACCCTCGCGCTCGGCCTCGGCGGCATGTTCGTCGCGCTCGCCGCGGCGTTTCCGCTCGGCGCCTACGCCGCCACGCACCGCAACGCCCTGGCGGATTTTCTGATCCGGGTGGGCAGCCTGCTCGGCCTCTCGTTTCCGAATTTCTGGCTCGCGATCATGCTTATCCTGATCGTCGCCGTGCGCCTGCGCTGGCTGCCGCCATCCGGATACGGCGGACCCGGTTCACTCGTGCTGCCGTGCGTGACGCTCGGGATCATCCTCGCGAGCACACTCGTCCGCCTCGTGCGCGCGAGCCTGCTCGACACGCTGGGGCAGCCGTACATGCGCACGGCCCGTGCGAAAGGCCTTCGCGAAGGCCGCGTGGTGGTGCGCCACGGCCTCCGCAACGCGCTGCTCCCGATCGTAACGTTCGTCGGCCTGCAATTCGGGGCGCTCCTCGGCGGGGTCATTGTGCTGGAGAACGTCTTCGCGTGGCCGGGGTTGGGGCAGCTCGCGCTGCAGGCGGTGACCTACCGCGATTATCCGGTGGTGCAGGGCGTGGTCGTCGTCCTCGCCCTGGGGGTCGTGCTCGTCAATTTGCTCGTGGACTTGAGTTACGGCCTCTTGAACCCGCGCGTGCGGGTGAGCTCGTGAGCGGGCGGGGTGGAACGCCGCGGTGACCGCGACCCAGGCGGTCTCGGGACCGCTGCCCCGCATCCGCGTGCTGCGCCGGCGGCCGATCGGGTTCCGGCTGACGCTCATCGTAGGGCTCGGGTTCGTCGCCCTGGCCGCGCTCAGCGCGCTTGCGGCGCCGCTGCTCGCGCCGCACCCACCGGAGGCCGCGGATCTTGGGGCCCGTCTCCTGCCGCCGGCATGGCTGCGTCCGGGCGCCGCCTACCCGCTGGGCACCGACGCGATCGGCCGCGACCTGTTGAGCCGGATCATCTACGGCGCGCGGATCTCGCTCGAAGTGGGCGTGCTCTCGGTCGCGGCGAGCGGGATCGCGGGCACGTGTCTCGGCCTGCTCGCGGGATACTACGGCGGCTGGTGGGACGAACTGGCAATGCGGGCGGCGGACCTGCAGCTCAGCTTCCCGTTTATCCTCTTCGCGATCGTTGTGATCGCGGTGCTCGGTCCCGGGCTGAGCCGGATCGTGTTGGTGCTCGCGGTGACGCAGTGGGCCTCGTACGCGCGATTGGTGCGGAGCGAGACCTTGGCCGTCCGGGAGACGGACTACATTCAAGCGGCGCGCGCGATCGGCCTCGCCGACCGGCGCATCATCTGGAGGCACGTGCTGCCGAACGCCCTGGGCGCGGTCTCGGTCCTCGCTACGCTGAGCGTCGCCAACAACATCTTGCTCGAGGCGGCATTGACGTTTCTTGGACTCGGGGTCGACCCGTCGATTCCGTCCTGGGGCGGCATGCTCGCGGACAGCCGCAACTACATCCAGACGGCCTGGTGGGATTCGACGTTTCCAGGGCTCGCGATCATGCTGACTGTGATGGGTTTCAACCTGGTGGGAGACTGGCTGCGGGACTGGCTGACGCCGGACATGGCCTAGACACGGGCGGAAGCCTCGTCTTCCGCGACGAAGAGCGGGGAACAAGAAGCACCATCCGACGCGTGGCCGACCAATGATCCGAAGAGAGCGCAGCGGTGACCGTGGCCGATAGCCGTGCAGGCGCCGGTCGATCGGTACGATTGCCGACCGGAGCGGCCGCGGCGGCGGTCCTATTGTTCGTGTCGGCGTACGCGGCACCGGCGCAACCTGCGACGCCCGCCTCCGGCCAAGCCGGACAGGTGGTGATCGCGCCGGACGCGCCGGTCCAGGGCGACACCCTGGCGATTTTCGTTCATTCGGCGGCCGGCTCCGCGGTCACGGTTCGCTTTAATGGAAGCCCGGTGCAGGCCTTCCCGACCGCCGAAGGCGCGTGGCGGGCTCTCCGCGGCACCGATCCTGACACGCCGCCCGGTCCCTATGCGGTGGCTGTCGTGATCACGCCCCCCGGCGGCGGGCCGTCGATCACCGTGCGCCGCAGCGTGACGATCGGCTCGACCCAGTTCGAGGCGCGGCACCTCACGCTGCCGACCGGCACCGTCTCGCTGATTACCCCGAAGAACCTGTCGATTGAATGGACCGCGCTCAACGCCGTGCTCTCACGAAGAACACCGCAGCCCCTCTGGCGCGGGCCGTTTCAGATGCCGGTCACCGGTCTCGTGGACTCGCCGTACGGTTACATGGGCTTCTACAATGGCGTGCGCGAGTGGTGGCATCAAGGCGTGGACTTTCCCGAGCCGGCGGGATCGCCCGTGGCGGCGGCCAACAGCGGCCTCGTCGTGCTCGCGCAGCCGCTGCCGCTTGGCGGCGACACGGTGGTGATCGACCACGGCCAGGGCGTGCTGACGGAGTACCTGCACCTGTCGGCGTTCCTGGTGCATCCCGGGCAGCGCGTGGCGCAGGGAGATCCGATCGCCAAGATCGGCGCGACCGGTCTTGTGACCGGCCCGAGCCTGCACTGGGGCCTGTACGTGAACGGCCATTGGGTTAATCCGCTCTTCTGGACGACGGCTCGGCCGGGGCTCACCGACTAGATTCCCTCGCGGACCAGCACGTCGAGGAGGCGCGGGTCCGCAGCCGGCTCCGCCAGCGCCTCCCGCAGCTCGGCCGGTTCGCTCACCACCCGCGCCTCGACGCCGAAACCACGCGCGACCGCGGGGATGTCGATCGCCGGCTCGTCGAGATCCATCCCCACGAGCCGCTCCGGCCGCACGCTGGCACCCTTATACGATCGCATGCCGGACTTGAGGACTTCGTAGGCCCGGTTGTCGACCACGAACACCGTGACGGGGATGTGGTATCGCGCCGCGGTCCAGAGCGCCTGGACGGTGTACATGAGCGACCCGTCGCCGATCGTGCAAACGACGCGCCGGTCGGGCCACGCGAGCTGCGCGCCGAGCGCCGCCGGAAGCCCCAGTCCGAGCGACCCGGCCGCGAGCCCAAAGTAGGACCGTTCCGTGCGCAGCGGCAGATAGCGGTCCACGATGCGGGCCGCGGTCACGGCCTCGTCGACGATCGTCGTCGCGTCCGTCATCGCCTCACCGAGAATGCGGTAGGCGCAGGCGGCCGACATCCGCTCGCCGGGTGTGGGCAGCGCCGCCGCCTGCCGCCAGCGTTCCTCACGCTGAGCGCGTTCTTTGGCGACGGCCCGTCGACGCTGCTCGGCGCCCACCGAGTATCCGTTGCCGCCCAAGCGAACCGCGAGCCGGTCCGCCACCTCCGCGAGCGTCGCGCCGACGTCGCCGACCGCGCCGATCGTCGGCACGAGGTTCTTGCCGAGCTCCCACGGATCGGGGTCGATGTGGATCACGGTCGTCCGCGCGGCGAGGTTGGCGGGCGGCGTGTACAGGAGCCCGGCAAACTTCCGGGCCCCGGCCAGCACGACCGCGTCGGCCGCGCCGATCTCGGCCTGCAGTTCGGGCAGCGCGAGCCCCGCCATCCCGAGGTACTGCGGATGATCGGTGGGGAACGCGGACCGCGTCGGGAGGCGTTCGCCGTAGACGCGCGCACCGGTGGACTCCGCGAGGCGCACGAGGGCGGTACGCGCGCGGGCAGTGGCCGCTCCGCCGCCAACGATGAGCACGGGGTCGCGCGCGTCCGCCAAGGACGCAGCGATACGGTCGAGTACTGTCGGTGAAGGCAGGCTGTCGGGCTCGACCTCGAACCACGGCGCGGTCCCGGGTACCTCGCCGTCGAGACAGTTCATCGGCAGCCCGAGGAAGACGGGTCCGGCGGGCGGGGCGGCGGCGGTCTTGAAGGCGCGGGCCAGGGCCTGGGGGACGTCTTCGGGCGCGCGCGCCTCGTACGACCACTTCGTGTACGGCGCGGCGAGCCGGGCGAGGTCGCTCCACAACGACGGTTCCTGGAGGATCATGCGCGTGTCGACCTGGCCGGCGGTGACGACCATGGGCACTTTGGCGCGGTAGGCGTTGAAAATGTTGCCGAGGCCGTTCGCGAGGCCGGGCGTGATGTGCAGATTGACGAACGCCGGCTGCCCGGTTGCCTGCGCGTAGCCGTAGGCTATGCCGACCGGGATCGCGTCCTGCAGCGCGAGCACGTACCGGACGTCCGGGTAGTCGGCGAACATCTCCATGAAGTTGAGTTCGGTGGTGCCCGGGTTGCCGAACACATAGCGGACGCCGCGCGCGCGCAGCATCTCGAACATCGCGACCTTGGCCAGCACGCGGCTATCTCCGCCTCAGGTAGATCGCTTCGAGCCCGTCGCGGGTGAAGTCGGACCCGCGGCAGTACTCCAGAATTTCCTGCTCCGACCGGTTGACCCGCTCCACCGCGTCGTCGAGCTGCCCCGCGATTTCGTGAGGAATCGCGAGCACCCCGTGCTGATCCGCATGCAGCAGATCGCCTGAGCCTACAGCGAGGCCGTCGATCTCGACCGGCGTCCCGACCTCCACGAGGTGCACGTAGGCGCGGGAGACGGCGACGCTTCCGGCGAAAAAGTGAAAGCCCAACGCGCGCACCTCGTTGAGATCCCGCACGCCGCCGTTTGTCACCGTGCCGACGCAGCCGAGCGCGTGGTGGATCGTGCTTTGCACCTCGCCCCAAAAGGCGCCGATGCCGGGCGGATCGTCGAGGTCCTGGATCACCACGATTCTGGGCGCAGGCACCCCTTCGATCGCGCGCCACAGCGTCGCCCGCCGCGCGGTCGCATCCTGGGACGGCACGGTTGCGGCGCGGCAGGTCGCGGTGACCGCGTACCCCACCATCGGCCCGAGGTCCGGAAAGAGGCAGCGGACCCGCCCGCGGGTGAAGCCGGTGTTCTTCGGCCGGACGTTGAACGTCTCGATCGCGTTGGAGAGCGTCGGCGTCGTGTACGTCCGCAGCCTCGCGAGGGTATCGGGCCCGAGCGGTTGGGGCATTCGCGCCTCCGTGTCGTCGAGGGTACGTGCCCGCACCACTTCTGGCGGCCGAACGTCGGAACCTCCCCGAGGGCGGGGGGAGACGTGATGGCACAGTGGCAGAAAAATCTGTACGCGCTGTGGGCCGCCCAGTTCATCGCGATGGTCGGCCTCACCCTCGTGGTGCCGTTCTTGCCGCTCTACATCGGGACCCTCGGCGTGCACCGCCTCGAAGACGTCGAGCGCTGGAGCGGCATTCTCTTTGCGGCGCCGTTCCTGACGCAGACGCTTGTCGCGCCGCTCTGGGGGGTGCTCGGCGACCGTTACGGCCGGAAGATCATGGTGGTGCGGGCGCTGACGGGCATCGGCTTCACCAACATACTCGCCGCCGCGGTCGGCTCGGTCTGGCAACTGCTCGCGCTGCGGGTCGTCCAAGGGGGCGTGAGCGGTTTCGTCGCCGCGACGAATGCGCTTGTCTCCTCGTCGATTCCCCGGGACCGGCTCGGCACAGCAATGGGCGTGCTGCAGAGTTCGCTCACCGCCGGCGGCATCATCGGGCCGCTGATCGGGGGCGCACTTGCGGACGAGATCGGCTTCCGCTGGGTCTTTGTGATCACCGGACTGATGTGCTGGGCGGGCACCGCGGTGGTGATCGTCGCGACCAAGGAAGCCGCGCGCGGGCCGGTCCGGGAGGGCGGTCCCGGCGTGCGGGACAATCTCACGTACTTTCTCGGCTCGCCGGCGCTGCGCACCGTGGGACTGCTCTTGTGCACCAGCAATCTCGCGGTGATGGCGGTGGAGCCGATCTTTCCGGTTTTCGTGCAGACGCTCGGCGTCCCCGCGCCCCGCGTCGCCACGGTGGCCGGCGTCCTGTTCTCCGTGACCGGGTTTGCCTCCATGGCCGGGGCCGCAATGTGGGGGCGCATCTCCGACCGTCTCGGCGAGGGCCGCGTCCTTACGATGGTGCTGTGGGGAGCGTGCGTCGCGTACGTGGCCCAGGCGGCCGTGCGGGGACCCGTCGCGCTGTTTCTCCTCCGCGCCGCCCTTGGATTCGCGGTCGGCGGCCTGATGCCGCCGCTGTACGTCATCGTGGCGCGCCGGGCGCCGGCCGAACGGCTCGGAGGTATCATGGGGTTGACGAGCAGCGCGATCATGATCGGCAATCTGCTGGGACCGATCGCGGGCGGAATGTTCGCGGCGGCCGCCGGCATCCGGCCG
>DATEGA010000028.1:0-5926 GCA_035280345.1 bacterium
CGTCGCGGACGATCGCATCGTCGAGGCGGCCCGGGCGGACCGCGCCAACCCGGTGATCGCGCGCGGGGACTCGGTCGTTACCTCGGACGCCGGGGTGCTCGTCGAGAGCGACGTCGACGTCGTGGTCGACGCCACCGGCAGCCCGGAGGCCGCGTCCGCCACCGCACAGGCGGCGATCCGCCGCGGCCGGCACGTCGTGATGGTCACGGTCGAGGCCGACGTGCTGGTCGGCTCGGTGCTGCGCCGCGCCGCCGACGAGGCGGGCGTGGTCTACTCCGCGGCCTACGGCGATCAGCCGGCGCTGATCGTGGAGCTCTACGATTGGGCGGTCGCGCTCGGGCTGGACGTGGTGGCGGCGGGGAAAGGCACGAAGTATCTGCCGGCCTACCGCAAGGGCACCCCCGACGACATCTGGGAGCGCTACGGCATGCCCGGCCACGCCGGCGCCGGCCTCAACCCGAAGATGTACAACTCGTTCACCGACGGCACAAAGTCGGCGATCGAGATGGCGGCCGTGGCGAACATGACCGGCCTGCGGCCCGATGTCCGCGGGATGCACTTCCCGCCCGCGGGGACCGACCGGCTGCCGGAGGTCCTGAAGCCGCAGGAAGACGGCGGCATCCTGCACTACTCCGGCGTGGTCGAGGCCGTGAGTTCGGTCGACCGCGAGGGCCGGCCCGTGCCGAACGACCTGCGCTGGGGCGTGTACGTCGTCTTCACCTCGCCGCGCCCGTACGTGCAGGGAGCGTTCCGAGACTACGGCCTGGCGGTCGACGCGACGGGGAAGTACGCGTCGTTCTACCGTCCGTATCATCTCGTCGGGCTCGAGTTGCCAATCAGCGCGGCCCGCGCGGTGCTCGACGGCGCGCCGACGGGCGCGCCTCGCCCGATACCGGTCGCGGCCGTGGTATCGGCAGCCAAGCGCGCCCTGCGGCCGGGCGACGTGCTCGACGGCGAGGGCGGATCCACCGTGTATGGCCTGGCCGACGACGCGGCCGCCGCCGTGCGGGAGCGGCTGCTGCCCATCGGTCTCTCGCACGGGGCACGGGTGGTGCGGCCCGTAGCCGAGGACGGCCTGGTCCATCTCGAGGACGTGGCCCTAGACGCCTCCTCGGCGCTTTACCGTCTGTGGGAAGAACAGCAGCGGTTGATGCCGGCGGACGGGAACGACCCGCGCCGGCGGTCTCGGACATGAGCAAGGGTCGGCTGGAAGCGTTCAGCGACGGCGTCTTCGCGGTCATCATCACGGTGATGGTGCTCGAGTTGACGCCGCCGCGCGGGACGGACCTGGCCGCGCTCGTCGCCGTTGTCCCGACGTTGCTCGGCTATGTCCTTAGTTTTGTGGTGCTCGGCATGTACTGGAACAACCACCACCATTTGCTGCAGGCTGCCAAACATGTGGACGGCCGGGTGCTCTGGGCCAACCTGATTCTGCTGTTCTGGCTGTCGCTGGTTCCATTCACCACCGCCTGGATGGGGCGCACCGACTTCGCGCCGTGGCCGGTGGCGATCTACGGGTTCGTGCTGACCCTGGGGGGAGCGGCCTACTTCTTCCTCAGCCGATCCCTCATCGCGCTGCACGGCGCCGATTCTACGCTGGCGAAGGCGGTGGGCAGGGACGTCAAGGGGCGGATCTCCGTCGGGATCTACGTGGCCGCCGTCGTCCTCGCGTTCGTCAGCGCCCGGCTCGCCTTAGCGCTCTACGTCCTCGTCGCGGTGCTTTGGTTCGTGCCCGACCGGCGCATCGAGCACGCGATGGGCGGGTAGGCGCACGGCGGCCCATCCTGCGGCCGCGGGAGGAGACACGGCGGCCGCGGCACGAAGCGAATTCACCGACGCCGGACGTCCGCCGGGGTCTTTGATCGGAGGGAGCGCATGAGCGAGTGGTCCGGCACGATCATCAGGTGCTTTGCGGAGCGGGGGATCCGGCTTGTCACGTACGTGCCGGACAAGGTCCTGATCCCGCTCATCGACGGCTTCCGCTCGCTTCCCAACGTCACCGCGTTCTCGGCGACGCGGGAGGAAGAGGCGGTCGGCATTGCCGCCGGTGCCTCGCTCGGGGGGACACCGTCCGCCGTGATGATGCAGAGCAGCGGGTTCGGCAACGTTCCGAACGCGCTGGCGTCGCTCGTCGTGCCGTACCAGCTGCCGGTTGCGCTGGTCATCTCCGAACGCGGCGTGCTCGGCGAGTTCAACGCGGTGCAGATCCCCATCTCTCGCGTGATCCGTCCGGCGCTCGACGCGCTCGGGATTCCGCACATCACGCTCGAGCGCGAGGACGAGGTCGAGTTCCTCGTGACGCGCAGCCTCCACCAGGCCCACCGCACGCAGCAGCCCGCGGCATTGATCCTGTCGCCGAGACTGACCGGCGGCAAGATGGAAGGGTAGGGGGATGGACGCCGCAGGCACCGACGCGCGCACCAAGGCCGCCGGCAAAGTGATGAGCCGCCTCGATCTCACGCGGCGGCTCGTCGGCCGGCTCACCCACGGCGAGATCGTCGTCGCCGGCATCGGGAACGCCAACTTCGATCTCTTTGCGGCCGGACACCGGCCGGAGAACTTCTACATGCTCGGCAGCATGAGCCTCGCCGTCCCGATCGCCCTCGGCGTCGCGCTGGCGCAGCCGTCGCGCCGCGTCGTAGCGGTCGAAGGCGACGGCTCGATGCTGATGAACCTCGGTGCGCTCGCGACCGTGGCGATGGTCGCGCCGCCGAACCTCACTGTGATCGTCTGGGACAACGGCACGTATCAGATCACGGGCGGACAGGCGGCCGCGACGGCCGAGGCCACGGACCTCGTCGCCGTCGCGCGCGGCGCCGGCATTGTGCAGAGCGCCTGGGCCCGTGACGAGGCGGAGTTCGAGCGCCTGGTCGGCGAGGCGCTCGCCGGCCGCGGGCCGCGCTTCATCGGGGCGATCGTCAACCAGGAGCCCGGCGCCGGCAGGCCGGAGCGCGACCCGGTGCTCGTCAAGGACCGCTTCATGCGGGGGATCAGCGCCAAGGGCTCGACGCCCGGCTAGGACGTGTCTCACATGGCTACGGTTCACCGGTTCGCGCCGCGGATCTACCACACCACGATGGCGCCGCGGGAGGCGGCACTCGTCGTCGCCTCCGGCGACACCGTCGTCACGACCACCGTCGATGCGCGCGGCCGGGACGCCTCAGGCGAGCAGGTCACCGAACCGGGCAATCCGCAGACCGGGCCGTTCTTTGTCGAAGGCGCCGAGCCCGGGGACCGCCTGAGCGTGCGGCTGGAGGGGCTGCGGCCGAACCGGCGGTGGGGGTGGAGCGCGACGGCGATCGCTCCCAACGTCCTCGATCCCGAGACGGTCGCGGACGCCCCACGGCCCGTCCAGGCGCGCTGGGACGTTGACGTAGAGGCAGGCACCGCGACGCTCCTCGAGCCCGAGACGCGCCTCGGCCGGCTCGCGCTGCCGCTCGCGCCGATGGTGGGGTGCTTCGGCGTCGCCCCGGCGCGCGGGCAGGCGATCTCGACCGCGACCTCCTCCAGCCACGGCGGCAACATGGACTACCGGGGCTTCGTGGCCGGCGTGACCGCGCACTTTCCCGTCTTCGCGCCCGGCGCGCTGTTCTACATCGGCGACGGCCACGCGGTCCAGGGCGACGGGGAGATCGTCGGGACCGGCGTCGAGATTTCGTTCGATGTGCGCTTTACGTTGACGCTGACGAAGCGCGCGCCGATCGAGTGGCCGCGCGGCGAGACCGCCGACGACATCTTCACGCTCGGCAATGCGAGGCCGCTCGACCAATGTGTGCAGCACGCCACAACGGAGATGGTCCGCTGGCTCGTCGACGGCTACGGGCTCGACGCGCGCGCGGCACACCTGCTGCTGGGCCAGGCGGCCCGCTACGATCTCGCCAACGTCTACGATCCCGCCTACACGATGGTCTGCCGCCTCACGAAGCGGCTGCTGCCGGCTCGCATCGCGTGAAGATCGTCCGCGTCGAGGTCTACGGGCACGACCTCCACTATGTCCACGGGACGTACGTGATGTCGGGCGGCCGCGAGATCACCACGCTCCCAAGCACCGTGGTGCGCGTAATCACCGACGAGGGCGCGGAGGGGTGGGGCGAGGTGTGCCCGCTCGGGACGACCTACCTGCCGGGGTTTGCGGAGGGGGCGCGCGCGGCGATTCGTGAGATGGCCCCGGCGATCCTCGGCGCGGACCCGCGACAATTGGGCCCCCTGTACGACCGGCTCGACGGGGCGCTCGCCGGCCACGCGTACGCCAAAAGTCCGATCGACGTCGCCTGCTGGGACGTCCTCGGCCAGGCGGCGGGCCTGCCGCTGGCGTCGCTGCTCGGCGGCCGGCGCCAGGACCGGTATCCGCTCTACTTCGCGGTGCCGCTCGGGACGCCGGCCGACATGGCCGCGTACACGGCCGCCCGGCGCGCCGAAGGCATCCACCGATTTCAACTCAAGGTCGGCGGCCGGCCACACGAGGACTTCGCGCGGGTGCAGCGGGTGCTCGAGGCCACCGGCGACGACGACGTCGTGATCGCCGACGCGAACGGCGGCTGGGACTTGCAGGACGCGATCGTGGCCGCGCGCCTGCTCGATCCGCTGCCGCGCGTGTATCTCGAGCAGCCGTGCCAGACGCTCGAGGAGTGCCTCGCGGTGCGCCGGCACACGACGCTGCCGATGGTGCTCGACGAGATCATCACGGACGTCCCGTCGCTGCTGCGTGCCGCGGCGGCCGGCGGCCTCGAGGCGTTCAACCTGAAGATCAGCAAGGTCGGCGGCCTTACCAAGGCGCGCCTTCTGCGCGATCTCGCGGACGCGCTCGACCTCCGCGTGACGATCGAGGATACGTGGGGCGGTGATCTCGTGACCGCGGCCGTCAGCCATCTCGCGGCGAGTACGTCCGAGCGGGCGCTTTTTACCGTATCGTTCATGAACGACTGGGTCGGCGACCATCTCTGCGGGTACGAGCCGCGCTCCCGGCAGGGGTTCGGCGCGGCGCCGTCCGGCGCCGGCCTCGGCGTGCGCGTCGACCGCGCGCTGCTCGGCGCGCCGCTTTTTACCGCCTCCGCGTAGCGGCGTAGTCGCACCACCGCCGGACCGGACACACTTCGCAGCGCGGCTGCCGCGCCGTGCAGATCTCGCGGCCGTGCCGCACGAGAAGCCGATGCAGCGGTCCGTAGCGCGCCGGCCGAACGAGCGTTTCCATCCAGCCGTGCGCGTCTTCCGTGGACATGCGCGCCGGAATGAGGCCGAGGCGGCGGCCCACGCGGTCGACGTGGGTGTCGACGGCGAAGGCCGGCTTCGCGAGCGCGAACTGCATGACGATCGCGGCGGTTTTCGGTCCGACGCCCGGAACACTGCGCAGCCACGCGCGCGCCTCGTCCCGCGGCCGTCGCCGGAGGAAGGCGAGCGAGAGGCGGCCGCGCTCCACCGCCACTCGGTGCAGCACGGCGTGGATCCGTGGTGCTTTGACAGACGCGAGCCCCGCAGGCCGGATCGCCGCCGCGATGGCGGCGATGGACGCCGCACGCACGGCCTCCCAGGTAGGATAGCGCCGCCGCAGTTGGGCGTAGGCCCGGCCGCTGTTCACGTCGCTCGTGTGCTGCGAGAGGATCGTGCCGATGAGCGCCCCGAGCGGATCGCGCTCCCGCCACGGCCGCAGCCGGTGACGGCGCCGCAGGATACGGTCGACCGCCTCGGCTTTGCGCCGGACTCGTGTGGGCGGGGTACCCCACTCCAAAGAGGTCACTAACGCTCGCATTCAAGGGCGCGCGCGGGATGGTCCTGCCTGCCGGCGCACCGACGTCGCCGCGTCGCGGACGGAAGGAGTCGGCTGTCCTCCCGGCGGACCTCCGCTGTGTGTCGATTCGCCCGCGGACAGATTTCATATGAGGGCCCGCGACGGAGCGTGGGACGAGGCGGGGGCGGTGCGCCTCGGGGC
>DATEGA010000029.1:0-2531 GCA_035280345.1 bacterium
CGGGGTGGGCGCCGCCGGCGGCGGCCCAGGCTACTCAGAAGCGGGAGCTTGTCATCGCGCAGGGCGGCGACATTTCGCGGTTCGATCCGCACATGTCCACCTCGTCGACCGAGATCCGCGCGTCGTTCAACGTCTTCGACAATCTGACGAGCCGCCACCCCGACGGGCGTCTGTTCCCCGCGCTGGCGACGCAGTGGAAGCGAACCGATCCGACGACGTGGGAGTTCAAGCTGCTCGAAGGCGTCAAGTGGCACAACGGCGACCCGTTCACGTCCGACGACGCGAAGTTCTCGATCGAGCGCACCTACGACCGGTCGGCGAAGACGCTCGTCGCGACGGTCTTTACGACGATCGACCACATCGACGCGCCGACCCCGGCCGCGCTCGTTATCCACACGAAAAAACCCGATCCGCTGCTGGCGGCGCGGCTCGCGTTTTACGGCGGTCAGATCGTTCCGAAGAAGTACCTCACCGCGGTGGGGGCCGATCAGTTCAATGCCAGGCCCGTCGGCACCGGGCCGATCCGCTTCGTGTCCTGGGTGAAGGACGACAAGGCCGTCTTTGAGGCGAACCCCAACTACTGGAGCGGCCGCATCGACGTCGACCGCGTGACGTTCCGGCCGATTCCGGAGACCGCAGCGCGCGTGGCCTCCGTGCTGAAGGGTGAGACCGATCTCATCACCCAGCTGCCGCCGGACCAGTGGGACCGCGTCAACCAGAACGCGACGACGATGGGCCGAGGTGTGCCGTATGCCGGCCTGTACGTGCTCGCCGTGAACTCGAAGATGAAACCGCTCGACAACCCGCTCGTGAAGCAGGCCCTGTCGCTGGCCATCGACCGGCAGTCGATCGTCAAGGATCTGTGGCGGGGCCGCGGCATGGTCCCGAACGGCCCCGTCGCGAAGGGCGACAACCACTACGATGCGTCCCGGCCGCCGCTGCCGTACGATCCCGCGAAGGCGAAGGCCAAGCTGAAGGAAGCCAATTACAAGAACGAGCCGGTGATCATTGAGACGACGATCGGCTACGTTGCCAACGACAAGCCGATGTCCGAGGCGATCGCGGCGATGTGGAAGGACGCCGGTATCAACGCCGTCGTGGAAGTCATCGAGTACTCCGTGCGCGCCGAGAAGAATCGGGACAAGAGCTTCAAAGGTCTTTTCTGGTCCGACCCCACGTCCACGCTCGGCGATCCCGATGGGATGATGTGGCGGCTGCTCGGCCCCGGCGGTCCGCAGGACTACTGGCGGAATCCTGAGTTCGACAAGCTGGGCGACGAAGCGCGGTTCAGCGTGGACGAGAGCCTCCGCGACCGCGACTACAAGCGTATGACCGAGATCGCCCTCGAGTACTTCCCGTGGATCCCGGTGATCCAACCGTCCGAGGATTACGGGATGCAGAAGTACGTAAGCTTCACGCCCAACGGCAACCAGCAGCTGGACATCCGCCGGTTCAACTTCCACATGCGGCGCGCTTAGCGCGGCGCTCGAGGCGTCCCGGCGAGGCGGCGGCCCGCCGGGGCCCCGCCTTCGGATCGCATGCAAGGCTTCGGCGGGTTCCTGGCGTACCGGCTGCTCCGGACGCTGATCGCGCTGTGGCTTGTCTCGTCGGTCGTCTTCGTGGTGATGCGGCTGTCCGGCGACCCGGTGCCGCTGCTGCTGCCGCCCGACGCGCCGACCTCCGAGATCTTCCGCGTGCGCCACGATCTGGGGCTCGACCGGCCGCTCGTGGTGCAGTATGCCGTGTTCCTGAACAACGTGGTCCACGGCGACTTCGGCCGCTCGATTCACTTCCGCCAGCCCGCGATGGCCGTCGCCCTCGGCTACCTGCCGGCGACGTTCGAACTCGGCGCCGCGGCCTTCCTCATCGCGGTGCTGAGCGCGCTGCCGATTGGCATCCTCTCCGCGGTGCGCCGCAACTCGCCGCTCGACCATGGGGCGATGGGGTTCGCGCTGATCGGCCAGTCGGCGCCGACGTTCTTCATCGGCGTGCTCCTGATCCTCGTATTCTCGCTGCGCCTGAACCTCTTTCCCACCTCCGGGCGCGGCGGGCTCATCCACCTCGTGCTGCCGGCGGCGACGCTGGGCGCGTTCACGATGGCGTCGATCGCCCGGATCACGCGCTCTGCGATGCTGGAGGTGCTGCGGGCCGATTTCGTTCGGACCGCGCGCGCCAAAGGCGTCGCGGAGGCCGCGGTCGTGCTCAAGCACACGCTCAAGAACGCCTCGCTGCCGATCATCACTATCACCGGCCTCCAGCTGGGCACGCTGCTCGGAGGGGCGATCGTGACCGAAACGGTCTTCGCGTGGCCCGGCATGGGGCGGCTCGCCGTCGAGTCGATCTACAACCGCGACTATCCGGTCGTGCAGTCCGCGGTGTTCATCGCGGCGGTCCTCTTCGTCGTGATCAACCTGTCGCTCGACATCCTGTACGGCGTCCTGGATCCCCGCATTCGGGAGCCGCGCGGGTGAGCCGCGGCGCGGGCACGCGTCCGCGCCGGCGGTCGCGGGTGCCGTGGGGCGTCCGGGTCG
>DATEGA010000030.1:0-31489 GCA_035280345.1 bacterium
CGCGACCGCCGCCGCGGCGACCGCGTCCGCGGCGGGCGTCCACACGCCGGATGCCGTTCTGCCCCCGGCCGGAAACTGGACCCGCTCGCCGCCGTTCGTCACGTTGCTCTCCTTCATCGTCGCAGGCCGAACACATTTCACCGTGCCGTGTACCGTTACTCCGGTACAATGCCGCGGAGCACGCCCGGCGACCCCGCGGGAGGCGCAGATGACGATTACTGTGTTTATCCGGTACCGCCTCGATCCGTTCAAGCGCGACGCGTTTGAGACCTATGCGCGGCGCTGGCTCGCGCTCATCCCGAAGTGCGGCGGCGACCTCGTCGGCTATTGGATGCCGCATGAGGGCACGAACGATGTCGCATACGGCCTGATCTCCTTTCCGAGCCTAGCGGCGTACGAGACGTACCGGACGCGCCTCCGCGCGGACCCCGACGCCACGGCCAACTTCCGGTTCGCCGAGGAGCAGCGGTGCGTGCTGAGCGAGGAGCGCGCGTTCTTGCGGCGGATCACGTCGCAGGGGGAGTAACTACTGACTACGAAACAGTGGTTACGCTCAAGCGGGACCCGGAGGCGCCGAATGGAACGTGGCCGGTCGCCGCACAGGGGGCGGCGGAGCGGGATCCCCCTCTTGACGGCGGTGGCCATCGCGGCCGCCGCGGCCGGAACACCGGCGGCCCCGCAACGCCCGGGAGATCTCTACCAGACGACCGTGATCGTCACCGGGACCGACTCGCGCAGCCGGCCGATCGGCTTCGCCGAGGCGCTCCGCAAAGTGCTCGTCAACCTCTCCGGCGAGCCGCGCCTGCACGACGATCCGCGCGTCTCGGCGCTGGCCGCGCGCGCGGGCGCGGCGGTGGCGTCCTTCTCCTACGTCGACCGGATGGCGGGCCGGCCGGTTCACGACGAGCAGGGCACCCGCGACCGGCCCTACAACTTCACGGTGACGTTTGTCCCGGCGCGGGTCGACAAGATGCTCGAAACGCTCGGACAGCATGCGTGGACAGGCACCCGCCCGGCCGTGGTGCCCGTGCTCGCCGTCACGATCGGACCCACATCGTATCTCTTGAGCGCCGAGACGCCGCACGGGACCGAGCAGCGGGCATCGTTTCAGGACATGGCGCGCGACTTCGACCTGACCGTCCGGTTTCCGGCCGACGCGGAACTGGCGGCGTGGGGCGTCCCGACGGCGGGCTTTCCGGCGCCGCCCTCAGCCGCCGCTCCCAACGACGCGGTCGTCGCGGGCACGTTGCGCTTCGACGAATCGCTCCCCGGCTGGGTCGGATCCTGGCGCTGGCGTTGGCACGGCGCCACCTACGGCTGGCGGATCAAAGGCGTCAGCTTCGACGAGGCGTTCCGCGACATCTGCCGGGGCGTGCTCCGCGTCGCATCGGGCCACGGCGCGCCCGACTGACCGGCGCGGCCGTTAGAAGGCGGTTTGCGGCCACGCGGCTAAGAGGCCCCCGTGATCATCGCGCTGGCGACGCCGCGGGTCGCCTCGACGATCGACGACGGCCTACAGAAGATCCGCCTGCTGATGTCCGACGCCTCGGCCCAGGGCGCGGCGGTCATTTGCTTCCCGGAAGCCTACCTGCCGGGGCTTCGCGGGCAGGACTTCGAGGTCGCACCGTTTGACGCGGCGGACGAAGAGCGGGCTCTGCGCGCGGTGGCGGGCTGGGCGAAAACGCTTGCGCTGACCACGATCCTCGGGATGGAGCGCACCGGCGCGGCGGGCCGTCAGATCGCCGCCTGCGTGATCGGCGCGGACGGCCGCCTGCAGGGCTGCCAGACGAAAACGCAACTCGACCCCTCAGAGGATCGCTTCTACGCCCCGGGCACCGGGCGGCAGCTCTTCGAGGTCCAGGGGATAAAGTTCGGCGTGGCCATCTGCCACGAGGCTTGGCGCTACCCCGAGACCGTCCGGTGGGCGGCGGTCCGAGGCGCCAAGATCGTCTTTCACCCACAGCACACCGGCACGGAGCGTGCCGGAGTACGTCTGACGCGGTGGGGAGATCCCGACGCGCCGTACTATGAAAAGGCGATGATGCTGCGCGCCCTGGAAAACACGGTCTACTTCGCCAGCGTCAATTACGCGCTGCGGTTCCAGGAATCCGCGACCAGCGTCGTCGGACCGGAGGGACACTGCGAAGCGTACCTGCCGTACGGCGAAGAAGGCGTCCTGGTGCGGCCGATCGACCTGGACCGGGCGACCGGCCTGCTGGCCCGGCGGTTCGCGCCGGAGCGCTACGGGGACCTCCCGACGGCGGCCCGCCGCGCCTGAGCCGGGCGCCTAGGCGTCGTCGTATCGATCGTACCCGGACGGATCCTTGACGATCTTGGCCGGTTTTTCGCCGAGGACTTTCTTCAAGAGATCGAGCGCGTTGCGTTTCGACTCCTCGGGCGTCTCATCCATGGATTTCCCGGCTTCCTGAAAGGTGCGATTGGTGATGGACTTGCCGGTCGGTTCGGCGCCCGCGTGCCCTACGCCCATCGGATTGTCCGGCATCTTGCAGCCGCAGTTATAACACATTGGCCGCGCACCTCCGTCCGGTCATGGTGGCGAGTCAGCGCCGTCCGGCGGCGCGTGCCTTGCTGATCTCCTCGCACCGGCGGCTCGACAACGCAAAGTATTCCTGCCAGCTGACGCCGATCGCGTTGCACAGAAGCTTCTCAATCGCATCCGCGACCTGGTGCTGCTCGTAATAGGGACAGTCGGTCTCGTCGCCGTACTCGTCGCTGTCCGGATGGGCGGTGTGAAATTCGTCCGCCGCCTGCTGGGTCACGCCCTGCCGGGCGCACAGGAACAGCTCGACGAGCTCGTGCACGGCGATGAGCCACGCCGCGTAGTTGCTCTCGCTGCCGAACTTGGGCACGCTGATGCGGGCCACCACTCCGTCGGGCCCGTCGCCATACTCCCAATCGCCCAACGTGTCGTACCGGAACTGCGCGTCGTCGACCTGGGTGATGGTAATCGTGAACGGCCGTCCGTCGAGGCGTGTGCTCATTTGATTTGGACTCGCCCGATGCGGTTCATACCGCTGCACGCGATCCACAACGCACTGCCGTCGGGAGTATGGACCATGTTCCGCACCACCCCTCCGCCCGACGGGATCGCCCACGTCTGAAACGTCTGGCGTGCCGGATCAAACCGCACAATCGTATTCGGCCTCGTGTTCGATTCGCTGTACCACACGATGCCGCTCACGATCGTGATCCCATAGGGCCTCGACTGCGGCCCTCCCGGCGACGGCCACTCCGTCATCGCGCCCGTCCTGGTATCGAACCGCCCCAGATACCCGCGCGCATAGTCGGTGTAATAGATCACGTCGTCCGCCGTAATCGCCACGCGCCGCGGCCGGCTGCCCTCGTGCGGCAGAACGTCTTCGTGAATCTGCAGCGTGTTCGGGTCGACGCTGGCGATCTTGTTCGAGCCGAACTCCACGAAATAGGGAACGCCCTTCGAGTTCACCACCATGCCGTACGGATTCGACCGGGGCGTCGGCGACGCCACGACCGCGATCTCGCCGGTCCTGATGTTCAGGCGCCCCACCATGTTCCCGCCCTGCACGGTGAAGAAGATCCGGTCGGGCCCGTCAAAGATCAGCGTGTGCGGGTCGCGCGCACCGGGGTCGGGCATCGGATACCTCGTCACGCTGCCGGTCCTCAGGTCGAGCTTCCCGATATAGGCGCCAAAATTCGCCGTGTACCACACGTTGCCGTCCCGATCGGCAATCAGTCCGTGCGGCCCCGAGTGCGGCGGCAGTTTGTATTCCTTGAACGCTTGCGTCCTGGGATCGAACCGTCCCAGCACATTGGCCATCTGGCCCGTATACCAAATTGAGCCGTCCGGGGCGAGCATCGGATCGTGCGGGCGCGATCCCGGCGTCGGCACCACCCATTCCGTGATCGCGGCGTGCGCGGGACCGGAAATGATTCTCGCGCCGGGCTGCGGTTTGGGCGGGAAATTCGCGGCTAGGTAGTTCAGCACCGTGCCGAATTTGTCCGGCGGGACCTGCGCACCCACATTGACCATCATGTGCAGGACCGTGCTCCACTCTTCACGGTCGTATCCCGCGCCGGTGACCTGCGTGAGCGAGTGGCAGGCCGCGCAGGCCGCCTGCACGGTCGCCTTGCCGTCGCCCTCGGGCAAAGGCGCCGGCGGTTGGCTGGATGCTCCGCTCACCGGCTCGCCGGGCGAGAGCGCGGCGCCACCGGCCACGATCAGCAGACACAGCCCCAGCCGGAGGACTCCTCGCTTCCGCATGGCGCCTTCCCGTCTACCCTTTCTTCGCCGCATGGTACTCGCGGCGAATCTGTTCGAGGTCGACGGCGGGCTTCGGATAACGCATGTGCAGATCTTCCAGGGACTCCACCACGATTCGAGCGACGACGAGATTCCGAAACCACTTGTGGTCGGCCGGAATCACAAACCACGGCGCGCGCTCCGTGCTGCAGCGGGACAGCACGTCCTCATACGCCGCCATGTAATCGTCCCAGAATTTGCGTTCGGCGTAGTCCGCCTCGCTGATCTTCCACTGCTTGGCCGGATCGTCCAGACGATCCTTGAATCGCGCCAACTGCGTCTCCTTCGAGATGTGCAAGTACAATTTGAGAATGAGGGTCTCGTGGTCGGCGAGGCCCCCCTCGAAGGCGTTGATCTGATCGTAACGAGCGGACCAGACGTCTTTTGGCACCGTCCTGTGCACCCGCACCACCAATACGTCCTCGTAGTGGGAACGGTTGAAGACGACGATCTCGCCCCGGGCGGGAACCGCCCGGTGTATCCGCCAGAGAAAATCGTGCGCCAGCTCCTCGGGAGAAGGCTTCCCAAACACCGCGACCCGGCAGCCCTGCGGGTTCATCGCGCTCAGCACGTGACTGATCGTGCCGTCCTTACCGGGTGTCCATCGCCTGCAGACAAATCAAGACGGACCGCCGGCGCTCCGCGTACAGCAGGTCTTGAAGCTCGCGCAGCCTTTTTTGGAGATGATCGCTTTCGTCCGCGGCGTCGGTATGGTGTTCATACCGGTCTTTGAATGCGGGGTCGATTTCTTTCAGCTTGACCTTGGCTCCCGGCGCCACTTTGAATCGCTCACGATAGTCCACGTGGCTCCTCCAAAGCCAGGCTTGGTGACAGTCTTCGACAGACGTTTCGGGTGCCCCGCTTGTTCAGGGCCCAAATCTTCCAGCCGCGATCGGACAACCGAAACGGCGTGTGCTCGGCCGCGCCTAAGGAACCACTCGATCAGTTTCCAGGCGGCTGTGACCCCGCGGATTCGCAGCCGATGACCACGACCGCGCGCGATGGGAAGGCCATCACATGTAATCAAAACCCCGCAATGGCACGCTCCGGCCTCACGTCGGCATCCGCCCAGCCTGAGGTTCGCCTGGATCGACTCACCGATCCTGTCCGGCCGCAGCGATTCGGCGAACAAGGAACGGGCCGAACTCACGTCCGGCCCGTTCCCTACACGGTCGATGACTTGCACCCCTTAGGGCGGGTTCTGACCGGCAATCCATGAACTGATGGACACAATCGCGTTGCTCAGGACGCCTTGGAGCGCGAACGCCGCCACAAGCAAGAAGAGGACGACGCCGAGAATCAACAAAACATATTCGACGGTGCCCTGGCCCTGTTCGTCCCGGTGTAGTCTGCCGCTCAACGAGGCTAGCACGAGCGAAATCGTTTGCATTGTGTCTCCCCGGGGTGCCGAGGCCCCTGTTTACGGCGGGTTCTGGCCATTCATCCAGGAACTGATCTTGGAGATCGCGCTGCTCAGCACGCCCTGCAGCGCGAACGCCGCGACGAGCAGAAAGAGCACCACGCCGAGGATCAGCAGCACGTACTCGACGGTGCCCTGGCCGCGGTCATCCCGGTGGAATTTGCTCATCAGCCAGGTCTGAACGAGCGTGAACATTCGTCGTCACCTCCTCCCGATCCACGCCGTGAAAATCCGATCTATCGGCACCATACACGGGGAGGCCGGAAACGGTAACTACCTAACATGGGTAGTCCTAGGGTTGGGCAAGACCCCCCAAAGACCTTACGTTGGAAGGGGGGCGTTGCCGGGGATTATCGCGGGTGTTAACTCCTTGCGCTGGGTGCAGACGTGGCTGCGGCCACGCCCTTCTCCGGGGCCCGGAGGTTATCGACGGTCACACGCGACGCAGGATCAAATAGCCCGCCACGAAGAGCGACAGACCGATAACCAACGCAAGGGAAACGTCAGCGGGGACTCCCGGTGATAGCCGGTTGTGGGGGGCCAGCCGCTGCAGCGGGGCCGCCACGTCGACGATGTGCGACAGCCCATCCTGCAATCCACGGGCAACCGGAACGGTCAACTGCGAGACCACGTTGAGGGTGGTCAGGGCGTATTCCATGTGCGCCCCCTTCCCGCCTACGCGCTAACCTGCGCCCCCTTGCGCGTGCGTACGTCGTGGTCGAGGCGGACCCGCGGCCCACGTTCCGCACACGTTACGGCTTTCCTTCTTTGTGCCCTACGATGATTGGGGACGGGCCATGGGGCCCGACGCTACAGGGCGATCCCCGCTTCCGCTAAGATCCCACGGATCCGCGACCGCTGCTCCTCCGAAATCGTCAGGCGCTCGCTGCGCGACCCGGACATGCCGGCCGGCTCGGTTGCGTCGATTCCGACTTTGGTGACGGTATGGTCCTCGGGATCCGATGTTGGATCGAGCACGGCGCCCATCGCGCCCGGCACAAGGAACAGGCCCTTCTCAGCGCGCGTCCGGGTAAGCACCGCCCAGACGACGTCGGAGAGGTTGAAGACGTCGACGTCGTCGTCTACGACGACCACCCACTTCACGTAGTATTCGGTCCCGAACGCGCCCAGCATCGCCTGCTGCGGTTGACCTTCCGCGGTCTTCTTCATGGCGACGATGGCCATGAACCCGCCGGCCCCGGCGAGCGGTACGTGGACGGCGGTGACGTTGGGCAGGTTCCGGCGAAGGCCGTTCAGGATCTCGCCCTCGCGGCTAATGGAGCCGATGAGGATGTGGTCGTTGGCCATGCCGGAGGCGATGCTGTGGAAGAACGCGTCACGGCGCATCTGAAGCCGCTTCGCCACGAAGACGTTCTCGGTGCTGCGATGCGATGCGTACCCGGTGAACTCCCCGAACGGTCCCTCGGGTTCGTGGACGCCGGCGAGGATTTCACCTTCGATCACGATCTCGGCGCCTTCGGGCGCCTCGAGGTCCGCGGTGCGGCACCGCGCGACGCGATAGGGCTCGCCGAACACCCCGCCGATGATTTCGTACTTCCGTACGTGCGGCGGATAGTTATACGCCATCGAGCCCATGTGGTGCAGCGGGTGAATGCCGAGGACGACCGCGGCTTCCAGCGACTCGCCCCGCGCTTCGGCGCGGCGGTGAAATTCGTACATGCGGCGGCGGGAGTGCAGCGAGACGCCCAGTCGGGTCTTGCCCTTCAGCATGAGCCGGTGAAATCCGATCGTGTCGACGCCGGTTGCCGGGTCCCGCGCGACGATCTGCCCCGCGGTAATGTACGGGCCGGCGTCGACCGAGAAGTGACGCGGGATCGGCAAGCGGGTCAGATCGAGGTCGGCGCCCTCCCATACGACGTCCTGCCACGGGGCGTCGCCGGCGACTTCAACGGGCTGGTACCGTTGGGACCGCTCACGATACGCGGCGGCCAACCCGTCGGGCCGCACGCCGAGCGCCGCGGCGAGGAGCGTCCGGTTGGCGGCCAGATTGGTGACCACCGGCATCGATGAGCCTTCGACGTTCTCAAACACCAGCACCGGGTGCCGGCCCGTGCTCGCCAGTTCCAAGACGGCGGACGTGATATCGAGTTCGCGCCGCACCGGCAGGGAGATGCGGACGAATTCCTCCGGATGGTCCCGCGCGACCATCTCGAGAAAGGCCCGCATGCTCTGCCCGACGGCGTGTGCCATGATCGGTGGAGAACCCACTTACACCGCGGGCGGGGCCTTCCCTCGTCCCCCGGCGATCAGGGAGCCCTTACGGCCGTATACGCCGCGTAGATTCCGGAATCACTGAACTCCCGCTCCTGTATGTTCAGGCCGGCGCGCTCCAGCATCGGTTCAAAGAGCCACGTGAACGTACTGTACTCGCTCCGCACATGCGTTTCCAACTCCGCGCGAGTCCAGCCGGTACCCGGCTGCGTGGACGCCCGGGCCAGCCAGCGTTCGATCACTCGGTCGGTGTCGTGCGGATCGAACGAGTACATCAAGTCGCGCGTCCAGAATACGCCCCCCGGCCGAAGCACCGCAGCAATACGGGTCAAGGCAATCGCCTTCCAGAAATCGGGCAGGTGATGGAGCGCGTGCCGCGAGCAGACGACGTCGGCGGGCCCGCTGTGATGCTCATACGTCAAAAAGCCTGCCCGGACGCACTCGACATTGGCGATCCCCCACTCTCTCGTGCGCGCCTCGAGGGTGCGCACCATCGGCGCCGAGACATCCACCGCCACGACGCGCCGGCAGAACGGCGCGGCGGCCAAGGCGAGCGCTCCGGTGCCGCTGCCGAGATCCACCAGGGTACTGTCTCTGTTGAGACCAACCTTCTGTAAATGTGCCACGTCGCGGGCGGGGTCGTAGCCGGCCTTGCGATCGTACGCATCTACGTATGCCGCGTCGAGGTGTTCCGGCCCGGCGTGGACCATTTCATCGAATTGCCAAGTTCCAGCCTGCATGGCGGTTGTCTCCGATCGCGCTCTCAGCGCTCGGCTATCGCAGCGTTCCGATGTCGGCCCGGGGATCGAGATAGTTTGCGATGGCCTCGCCGAACAGGTTGAAGGCGAGTACCGCGAGCATGATCACGAGCCCGGGCAGCAGCGATTCCCACGGCG
The DNA here is from genome assembly GCA_035280345.1 of bacterium. GTDB lineage: Bacteria > Sysuimicrobiota > Sysuimicrobiia > Sysuimicrobiales > Segetimicrobiaceae > DASSJF01. Next base: position 8,849 of record DATEGA010000030.1, read on the forward strand.
CGATCATCAGCGACTGCCGTCCTTCGTTGATGATGGCGCCCCACGTAGGCGTCGGCGGCATCACGCCAAGTCCGAGATAGTCAAGGCCGGCCTCGATCAGAATGGCAATGGGTATTGAAAAGGTCCCGTATACCACGAGCACCTGAAAGAGATTGGGCAAGATGTGGCGGCGCATTACGCGCCCGAGCCCGGCGCCGCTCGCCCGGGCGGCCGAGACGAACTCCATTTCACGCAGCGACAGCGTGGACGCGTGTGTGATCCGGGTGAACCGCGGGATATAGGCGACGCCCACCGCCAGCATCACGTTCTGGACGCCCGGCCCGAAGAAGGCGAGGATGAGGATCGCCAGCAGAATGAACGGAAAGGCCAGGGCGACGTCGATGCAGCGCATGATGGCCTGCTCCGCCTGCCGGGCGCTGATCCCCGCCATGATGCCGAGGCACGTCCCGCCCGACGCGCCGACGGCAACCGCGAGCACGCCAACCAGCAGCGAGAGCCGCGTCCCGTAGATGACACGCGACAGGATGTCGCGGCCGAACAGATCCGTGCCGAAGGGGTGCTGCCAGGACGGCGGACGAAACGACGCGGACGCGGAGATGAGGGACGGCCCGTAGGGTGTCAGGAAGGGCGCAAATACGGCGACGACGACCAGCAGCGCGATGAATCCCGCCGACAGTAGCGCGGGGATATCGCGCCGGAGGGCCGCCCCAAATCCGCGCAGGCGGGAGCGGCCCGCGGACGCGGAGACGGCGGCGGAAAGCGTGCGGACCACGGCGGGCTACTGGTATTGAATCCGCGGGTCGACCGCGGCGTAGCACATGTCCGTGACCAAGTTCATGATCACAAACGAGGCGGCCAGGACAATCACACACGCCTGCACCTGCACATAGTCCCGGCCCGTCACGGAGTTGACGAGCAGGCTGCCGATGCCGGGGCGGGCGAACACCGTCTCGATCACGACCGCGCCCCCCACCACATCGCCGGCCGCGAGCCCCAGAATGCTGAGCACCGGCAGCATCGCGTTCCGCAGCGCATGCACAAACACGATCACGCCGGCCCCGAGCCCCTTGGCGCGCGCCGTCCTCACGTAGTCTTCGCGAAGGACGGATAGCAGCGTGGTACGCGTAATGCGCGTGAGATACGCAAGGAGGGCCGCCGCGAGCGCAAAGGCCGGGAGAATCACGTGCGAGACGATCGATCCTGGGTGGACGAACGTGCCGGCGCCGATGGCCGGCAGCCATCCAAGCCGGCCGGAGAAGACGATCAGCAGCACGATGCCCACGAGAAAGCTCGGCGTCGAGATCAACAGGAGCGAGGCCAACAGCGACAGGCGGTCCACCGGCGTCCCGTTCCGCACCGCGGCCGCAACCCCGAGCGGGACGCCGGCCCCGACGGCGATGACGAGAGCGCTGACGCCCAAGACAACCGTATAGGGCAGCAGGCTCAGGATCTGGTACGCCGCCGGCTCGCCGGTCAGAAACGACGTGCCGAAATCGCCGGCGGCAACGTTCCGCAGATAATGCAGGTACTGCACGAGCAGGGGCTGATCGAGGCCCCACATGTGCCGCAGCGCCGCCTCGCGCTCGCCCGTCGCAAACGGGCCAAGCAGCACCGCCGCGGGATCGCCCGGGAGGAGATGGATGACCAGAAACACGGTGGTCACCACCCCCCAGATGAGCGGGACGATCAGCAGCACGCGGCGGACGATGTACGGGCGCATATGGCGCCGCGGATCCGCGAACCCGCCGCCTACCTACGGCGCGAGGGTCACGTTCGCGAGCGGGTCTCCTCCGAAGAGTACGAACGGCTCGTAGTTGTGCACGCGCGAGGTGGTGAGAAAGATCTCTTTTTGGACGTAATACTCGATCACCGGGCAGTCGGCGGCCAGCTTCTGCTGAATGTCCCGCAGAATCTTGGCACGGGCCGCCTTCCCCGCCTCCGCGCGCTGCATTTCATACAATTGGTCGATGCCCGTGTACCTGGAAATATTGAGGCCGGCGGGCGGGATCTGGGCGCCTGTGAACGCCGCGATGAATCCGTCCGGGTCGGGCGACAGCGCGTTCCCGATCACCGACGCGGGCGTCGCCGATTGGATCCGAACCTGGACGAGCGTGCCGCGCTCGAGCGGCCGGGGTTGCAGTTGGATCCCGACGGCCGCGAAGTTGGCCGCCAGAAACTGCGCCGCGTTGATGTCCGGCGTGTCGTTGTAGGTCGTAAAGAACCCGTTGATGGGAAGCGGCACACCGGATTCTTTGAGCAATTCGCGGGCCTTCGCGACATCGTACGTGTTCGGCGGGTTGACCGACTTATCGTAGCCGGTCTGCCCGGGCATGACGAGTCCGGCGTACCCGGGCACGCCGAAGCCGCGAAGCACCGTGCTGACGAGGCCCTTGTAGTCGATCGCGTACCGCATGGCTTGCCGCACTTTGACATTGTCGAACGGCTTGACGGTCTGGTTGATCTCGAGATAGTCGTTGCGGAGCGCCTGCTTCGCGATGACGACCACGCCCGGTGTATGCTCGTACTGGGTCGCCACGATAGGATCGTTCAAGCCCACGATGTCGACGGCGCCGGTCTTCACCGCGAGCGCCGCGGTCTGGGTGTCAGCGATGACCTTAAAGTCGAGCTGGTCCACCGCCGGCTTGCGGCCCCAATAGTCGGGGTTGCGGACGAGCACGACCTCTTGGCCCGGTGATAGCGATTGCAACATGTACGGCCCGGTCCCGATCGGGGTCTTTTCATAGCCGGCCCGCCCGAGTTTGTCCCAGGCGGCCTTGGACATTACCCAGCCGGTCGACGGCTCGATGTCCACCACGTTCCAGATAAATCCCTGGAACGGCACGGTAAGATGGAACACCGCGGTGTACGGATCCGGACAGGTCACGCTGTCGACGATCTCCGCCGTCGTTCGCCAGAACGAATGGTTGGCCGGATCCTTGTTAAAGTCCCAGGTGAACGCGACGTCGGCACATGTAAACTCCCCGTACCCCCCCTGCCACTTCACGCCTTTGCGCAGCGTGAACGTCCAGGTCTTGCCGTCCGGATTCGCGGTGTAGGCGGTCGCCAGGCCGGGAAGAATTTTCCACGTCTTGGCGTCGGCCTGAAGCAACGAGTCATAGATCTGGGCCATGATCTCCGTGTCTTCCCCGGTCGTCGTAAAGGCCGGGATCTTGCTGGTGCCCGTGGAGATGAGCGCGTACGTGAGCGTCGTACCAGCTGCGCCGGCAGGACGGCCGGCTCCTGACGCCACGACCATCACGACAAGCGTCAGCAGCACGGTCCATCGGGCAGCCTTCTTCACGCGTCGACACATATCGCGTCCTCCATGTTGTCTCGCCCCTGCTCCTGAGGAAACGCGTTCGGAGCCGATGCGGTTGCAATTGGGGAACGACTCCGGGTTCTCCGCCTTCGAAAGCTTCCCCTCGGCGCCTTGACGCGGGTATTGTGCCGCGCTACCGTGGGCTCCGATGACCGCGAGAACCTCGAGGCGCGCACTGCGGCGATCCCGTCCCGGCGCGGATTCCCACGCGGAGACGCGGCTGCGCGACGAGGTGGCAAGGTGTACGCGCCTGCTCGCGGGACTGGGCATCCTCGACTACAGCGGACACGTGAGCGCCCGGCTGTCCGGACGCGCGGCGTTTCTGATTCAACCGTTTGAGCAAAGCCGCGCGGGACTGCAGCCCCGCGATCTGCTTGTCTGCGACTTCGACGGTACCGTTGCTGCCGGGGGATCGGCGGACCGCCGGCCGCCCGCGGAAGTGTACCTCCACGCCGAGATCCTCCGCGCCCGCCCCGACGTGCGCGCCGTGGCGCACCTGCACCACGAGCTCACCACCGTGTTTACGGTCGTGAACGGCGTCACGCTGGTGCCCGTCAAAAACCACGCCGCGCGGTGGGCGAGCGGCGTGCCCGTCTATCCCGACCCCCGACACGTCGACAGCCGCGCGCGCGGCCGGGCCGCGGCGCGATCGCTCGGACCGCACCACGCCATGCTGATCCGCGCCCACGGCCAGGTGGTCGTGGCCGAGAGCGTGCCGGCCGTCTTCGCCGACGCACTCCACTTCGTCGAAAACGCCGAGGCGTTGTACCGCGCCGCCCTGCTCGGGCGGCCGCGGCCGCTGAGCGCGCGGGAGATGGCGGATTTCGTGCGGGAGTTCGATCGGGACCGCCACGTCGCGAAGCTCTGGCGCGACTATACGGGCCAGCGCCCTGCCGCCCACCGCGCGAGGGCCCGCCGCCCGCTGAACCCGTAGGCCGTCTCCTACTGGCCCTCCGCGGCGACCGCGGAGATCCACGGGAAGAATCGCGCCTGCACCCACTTGACGGCCAGCACGTTCACGATGCCGAACAGCGACGCGACCGCGATCACCGCCATCAGCCGGCCCGTCTCGAACGCCGACCCGAAGTGCAGCAGCAGAAACCCGAGCCCGACGAAGCTGACCTCCATCTCACTGACGATCATCCCGATGATCGCGAGGCCCGCGGAGATCCGCACCCCGGTGAGGATGTACGGCACGGCCGCGGGAATGCTGATGCAGCGCACCATCTGCGACTCCGACAACCCGAACGCCATCCCGACTTCGACGTAGCCGCGCTGCACGTTCTTGATGCCCGCGAGCGTGTTGAGCAGCACCGGCCACAGCGTGACCAGGAAGACAAAGAGCAACCGCGCCTTGATGCTGATGCCCACCCAGATGACGAGCAGCGGGATGACGACGACGAGCGGCGTGGCGTTGAAGAAATTGACGAACGGCGCCAGGAGCTTCTCCACGGTCATGTAGCGGCCCATCAACACGCCGAGGGCGATGCCGACGCTCAGCCCGGCGGCGAGCCCGATCAGCATCTCCCGCAGCGACTCCACGAGCGCGAGTTCCAGCGCCCCCCAACGCAGGAGCCAGAAGAGCTCCCGGCCGACCTCCGCGGGTGTCGAGATGAGGATCGGATTCAGGAACAGCCCGGAGAGTTGCCAGATGCCGAGCACGATGAGCACGGCCAGGACCGGCACCGTGTTGCGCGGAAGGCGCACGGACCGGTCCGCGGCGTCCCGCGCGGCGGCGGGCACGCTCACACCATTACCCCGCGCAGCACGTGCAGTTGCTCGATGATGGACTCCCGCAGCGCGATGGCCCGCGCGTCGGCCCGGACGTTGAACTCCCAGCGCGGGTGGGGCAGCCCGACCTCCAAGACGTCCATCAGCCGGCCCGGTCCCGTCTGCATGAGCGCGATTCGGTCGGAGAGGAAAATCGCCTCGTCGACGTCGTGGGTGACGAACACCACGGTCATCCGAAGCCGCCGCCACAGCTTGGCAATCTCGATCTGCAGCACTTCGCGGGTGAAATTGTCCAGGTGGCCGAACGGCTCGTCCATCAGCAGCACCTTGGGGTGGATCGCGAGCGCGCGCGCCACCCCGACGCGCTGCTGCATTCCGCCGGACAGCGCGTACGGGGGCGCGGCGGCGACCGCCCGCAGGCCGACGAGCTCGAGCGTCTCGAGCGCCCGCCGCCGCCGTTCCTCGGGAGGCATGCCGCGGGCCAGCAAACCGATCTCGACGTTCTCAACCACCGACCGCCACGGCAGCAGGTTGATGTCCTGAAAGACAAAGGCCATGTCACGCGACACGCCCTCGAGGCGGCGGCCCTCGAATAACACGTCGCCGCCGGAGGGCAGCGTGATGCCGTCGATGATGCGCAGCAGCGTCGTCTTGCCGCAGCCGCTCGGCCCCACAAGGCTGAGGAATTCGCCCGCGCGGACCTCGAGGCTGACGCCCGCCAGCGCGTTCACCGCGCCGTGGCGGCCCGTGTAGTTCTTGGACACGTTTCGGACCTCGATCACGGCTCCGCTCACCGCTGCGCTACCTCCGCCCTGCCGAGGTCGCGGCGATCCAGGGGAAGAACCTGGCCTGGGTCCGCCGGAGCAGCCAAAAGGCGAGCATCACGAGCGCGGTGCTCGACACGATGGCCGCGATCAGGAGCCCGGTCTGAAAGTACGAGCCGTAAGTCTCGGTCAGGCCGCCGAGCCCGGCCTCGCCGATCTCCTGCCCCGAGAGGATCATGCCGACGCCGGCCTGCGCAAGCGCCAGGCGCGCCCCGGCCAGAATGTACGGTGTGGCGGCCGGCAGGAAGATCTGCCGCGTCGCCTGGTACGGGCTCAACCCGAAGGCGGCGCCGACCTCGGCATACCGCCGGCCCACGTTGCGGACGCCGGCCAGCGTGTTGATGAGCATGGTCCACAGCGAGATCACGACGATGAACGAAATACGCGCCCAGAACCCGATGCCGAACCAGATCTCCATGAGCGGCAGCAGCGCGATGGTCGGGGTGGCGTTGAAGAAGTTGACGAAGGGATCGAGCGTCCGCTCGAGGAGTGCGATCCGACCCATCAACAGGCCGAGGGTGATCCCGAGCGACGCAGCAATGGTAAAGCCGAGGGACATCTCGAACGCGCTTTGCACGAAGGCGCGCGGCAGCACGCCGCTGCGCCCGATCTCCACGAAGTCGCGGGCGACCGCGAGCGGCGTGGAGATGAAGATCGGCTTGAGAAAGAGCCCCGAGGCCTGCCACGCTGCGAGCGCCGCGAGAACGGACACGAGCCGGAGCGCCTCATCGGGGCGCCATTTCGCGGCCCACCCGCGGCACCACGCCGGAGCGGCCCAGACCCCGGTGGACGTCTCGCTCACCGCGCGCCGCCGCTGCGGACCGTGCCGCCTCCCCGCTGGGTCAATACGCGGCCTCGTGGCTCATGAACTGTTTGACGGCCGCGTTCCAGGGAGCGACGACCGCCCACTCGACGACCGGCCGGTTGCCCTCCCCCTTGATCTGCCCCTTGTTCACGGCAAAGTCGAAGTTGAGCTTCAGCATCGGCAGCGACATCCCGCTGCCATCGTCGGGCCAGGGCTTCGCGGTCTTGAAGGCGTCATACGCGCCGGCGGCTTCGTCTTCGGTGTGCGCGTGCTTCGTGTAGTCCATCGCGTACCGGATCCAGCCCGCGCGGTCGGTATCAAAGACCTTCGCCGCGCTCAGCCAGGCGAGATCCAGGGCTTCCGCGGTGCCCGAGTTCGCCTTGAGCCAGGCCGGGGTGGCGCAAAAATAGCTGTCGGCGTACCAAGGCGCGATGTCCGCCGTGACGCCGAGCACGTTGAAGTGGCCGGTCTTATTGAGCTTCAGCATGCCGTCCGCGTGGATGAACGCCGCGTCGACTCGCCCGAGCAGCATCTGGTTCACCGAGGCGCTGCTGGACCCGGTCAAATCGATCTTGACGTCGGACCGGGTTAGATGGACCTGCGCGAGCGCGTTGTCGAGCAGGAAGTTGTCGGTCGAGGCGTCGGTGGCGATGGCGACGAGGTGGCCCTTCAATTGTCCGAGGCTGGACAGCGTCTTGGAAACCAACACATAGTCCACGTGGACCTGGTTGTTGCCGAAGATGTCGAGGCCGGCATTCAGGCACGTCGGCAGCGGCCCGGCGGTGGCGTTCAGCTGGCCGCTCACCACCGCGAGCTCGGTCGTATTGCTGTTTCCGAGTTGTAGGTCGGCATTTGCCCCCCACTGCCGGAGCTTCTGCACCGTGATGTAGACGACCGCGTCGGCGAGGTGGGTGTCGCCGGCGGCGTTTCCCATGTGGATCGTCAGGCCGTGCAAATCGGGGGTGCCGTCCGCGTTGAAGACGAGTGCGGTCGGCGACGACATGCCCGCCGCGCCGGCCGCGCCGGCCGTGCCGAGCGTGAGGGCACACACCGCCATCAGCAGGAGCGCGCGCGACTTCTCCCTCCGTGCGCCAAACCCCATCATCGGCGTCCTCCTCTGGGCAGACGGCCGCCGTGGACTCGGGGGGCCCCGCCCTTTTCTCAGTACGGAGCGGACCGGGATTCCGGTCCGTCACCGGACTGGCGCGGGAGGAGGTTCGCTTTCGGTGTGACGCACCCTTGTGCTACATCGAGACAGGCGGGGGCCCCAACGCCCTGATGCGCGGGGCTCGGCTATTTCTTGCCGACGGGATTCGCCGGCGCCGTCACCGCCGCTAGGTTGGTCAGGTTCGGCTGGAGCGTGGCGATCGAACGCAGCATGAGCGGCATTGTCGCGGTGACCTTCGCGGGCGTGTTGTCGGTCGTACCCACGACGACGTACACACGATTACCGTGCGTCACGCACGTCTCCACGCTCTGCCGCGGTTCACCGCTCGCCGTCCAATTGTAGACGCGACTGTAGCCAGGCTGCCCGGCGACCGTCACCGGCCCCTCCTTCACGGTCGTCCATGTGTGGATCACGTAGCGAAGCACGATGTCCGATTCGCTAATGCAGGCCTGCGCGCTAATCGGCGCTGACCAATCATACACCGTGACCTGGAGGCTGTCCGGAAGCGTCGTTTTCGTTGCGGGGGCCTTGGCCACGACACTCGGGTTCTTCGCCTGCGTCTGGATGCTCCAACCCACCGGCACGTCGATCGTAAACCGGTTCTGCGGATCGCGCACGGGCTTGAGGCCTGCGTCCTGGGCACTGACAGGTGCGCCCGCACCAATCGCAGTGATCAGCCCCAGCGTCGCCAGCAGCGTACCGACCGCCCTTCCCACCATGCCGTTCCGGCAGGTAGACATTAGCCCCTCCTCGCGCTCTCCGGCAGGACGCAGTGCCTTTACCCGCCACGTTACCGGGACAATCCGAAGATGTTGTGAACAGCCTATGAGAAAGTGACGCCAATTGTTGGGGGAACCTTTAGCCCGAGACGTGCGACGGCCCCAGTGTGCGCGAGATCGCGCTCTACCGGGGCCGTCGGAGAGCTACGAGAAACTACGGGTGTTGGCCGTTATTGGGGCACGGCGGCTGCTGCGGCCCACCGCATCGCTGCGCCGGTGTACCGCCCGGGCCGCTTCGACCGCCGCTCCGGCCGGGGTTCGGCTGGCGCGGCGGCTGCTGGTATTGCCGCTGCTGCTGTTGATATGCCGGCGGCTGGTACTGCCGCTGCGGCTGTTGATAGGTCGGGCGTGGCCTCGGCGGGGTTCGCGGCTGAGGCCCCGGCACTGACTGTTGATGGATCTGAGGCCGCTGGTTGGCGGGTGCGAGAATCCTCTTGTCGTTGTCCCAGCGCGGGTCGCCCAGCCGAACGGGCGCAGCCCGGAACGTGGCTTCCGCCGCATAGGTTCCGGCGTAAGGCCGGTACATCGGCCGGTAGTATACCTGTCGGTACGGTCCGTAGTACGGATAGCGGTAGTAGTGCCCGTACGCGTCGCGCGACACGATGTACTGGAAACTGTCGACGGCAACGATGCCGAGCACCGTACCGACGACCACCGGCGCGACGAGGATCAGCGGAGCGGCCACCGGATAGAACCCGAAATACGGCCGATACCACGGGTGATAGTAGTATTGATAGTACTCCCCGTAGTACGGATACCGGTAATATCCGCCGTCCGGCCCGTGCACGATCAGGTACAGAAGCCCTGCGACGATGATCGTCCCGAGCACGATACCCCAGATGGGGACGGGCGAGACCGAGTACGGCTGAGCCTGCGCTTGGCCAACGCCGGCCAGGCCGAGCGACGGTATCAGCACGAGCGCGAGAACCAAAACGAATGAAGTTCGCATGTCTTGTCCCTCCTGTTCCTCCCTCCCGTTACCCATCGCGAGGTACAGAAATAACAGTGAAGATCGAACGGTTGTTCGCCGAACCCGTCCGGATGGTCCGAAAAATGTGTCCAATTGTGCACCTGTACTGCCAAAATTGAGGAATGGCGGGCAAACGCTCGGAAAGGGACTGACAGTGGTGGAGGCGGCGGGAACCGAATTTGCGACCCCGGTTCCTCCGCCTATCGACCTCTACCGTTGGAACCCTTCGCCCACGCTCCTACGTTGACCCGAAAACCCACACCCGCAATTCTCCTTCACGGTTCACGCGAGAGTCTCTCTCTGAGAACCCGGTGGAGAATCTTGCCCGTGGCGGTTCTCGGCATTTCCCCTTCGGCGATGAAGCTAATCGACCTCGGCCGTTTGTATCCAGCGATCTTGTCTTTGCACCAGTCCAGCAACTCCACCTCGGTGACCGCTTGCTTCTCGTGCAGAACCACAACTCCGTGCACCGACTCTCCCCATTTCTCGTGAGGGATCCCGATGACGGCAACATCCTTTACTTTCGGATGAAGGCCCAAGAGATTCTCTACTTCCGATGGATAGACGTTCTCGCCGCCGCTGATGATCATGTTCTTCTTGCGGTCGACAAGGTAGTAGTACCCGTCCTCGTCGCGGCGCGCCATGTCGCCCACCGTGCAGTACGGGCCGCGGAACGCCTCGGTAGTCCTGTCGGGAAGGTTCCAGTATCCGGCGAAGGTGTACGGGGTGCGCGAGTAAAGCTCGCCTACCTCTCCGTTGGGCGCCTCGTGCCCGTCGTCGTCGAGAATCTTGATCCGCCCTGAACCCGTCAGCTCACGGCCGACGGACCCGAGCTTGGTGAATTGTTCATCGGGGCGAAGGAGTGTGACCCATCCGGCCTCGGTAGAGCCATAGAGCTCGTAGAGTTGCGAATTCTTGAAGTGCTCCATAACGGCGAGCTTGGTCTCGCGCCGCGCCGGCGCCGAGGATGTCAAGAGTTTGGTGAGGCTGCTCGCCTCGTATTTCCGTTTCACGGTCTCAGAAAGCCCAAGCATCATAATGTAGTGCGTGGGTACGAGAGAACTAAAAGTGGGCCGTTCGTCGTCGAACGTTCGCAGGAGATGTTCCGGGTCAAAGGTCCTCCGATCATAGATGCAACAGCTCGCACCGCAATATGCAAACGTAGAAAAGAAATAGAGGGAGTTCGCGTGACATAACGGCATGACGAGCAATGCTGTGTCGTTTCGGGTGAAGCCGAAGTCTAGCTCAGTGATGAGCGAAAGCACGGCCCCGCTTCCGTGGGTTTGAATCGCCCCTTTGGGCTTCCCGGTGGTCCCGGACGTGTACATGAGTGCCCATGCATCCTCCGAACCGACCGCGACAAGCGGCTCGAGCGACGCCGCCTTGGCGATGATCTCCTCATATTGCCGGTATCCACGCGGAGGCCTCGTTGCGCCGAAATTTAGATAGTTCCGCTCCGGGATGGAAAGCGTAGCCCGAATCCCGTCGACCCGGTCGAGAAGATCCTCCTGCACGATAAGAGCGGTGGCGCGGGCGTCCTCGACAATGTAGCGAATTTCCTCCCCGAGCAGTCGGGGGTTGATCGGTACTGCGACAAGGCCCGCCTTAGCGACGGCAACGTAAATCTCCAACCACTCCACGCAGTTGTACGCCAGGACGGCAACCCGGTCACCCTTCCGCAGTCCCAACCCGAGGAGCCCGTTGGCCAGCCGGCACGCACGCTGGTTCCACAGGCGAAAAGTCATCGAACGCGCTAAGTCCCGCGCCGCAACCTTGTCGGGAAATAAATGCGCATTCGCGCCGACCACTTCGCCCACGTGCAGTAATCGGCTCATCCTCGGCTCGCCTCCATCGGCTACGAGCGCACAGCAACGTGGTGGAGGAGGCGGACATCGAATCCGCGCCCGCTCCCCCAATGCCTATTTCTGTTTAACACCGCAAGCCCTTCGCAGCTTGGTTTAGACAGGGTTTCACGGTCGACGACTCATTGGCCGACGTAAACGAAATATGCAGGCATGACTCACCTCATTTTAGAAACATTTATGAGCGTTTTCTGCTGTGGCAAGGATCTCGAACGCATCGTCCACGTCGAATAGATACACCAAGCGTTCCGCCTGTAGGTAGATGTGACCGTAGTCGCCGTCCGCCCGGCGACTTATCGGGTGCGCGTTGATGAATTCCATGCGTTGAACTGGCCCACAACAGCCACGCGTGCGGTCCGGACCAGTCCGGCCCTACGGTGGTTACGCAGGCGAGGCGCACATAGTGTTCGACCGCAGGGGTGTGGCGTTTTGAGGCAAATGAACCGGCTTCCATGGTCCGCAGTGCGCGGACTAGCGGCGATCACGAGTCTCGTGCTATGTGTGTGCCTCATCGATCCTCCTTCGCCCGCGACGTGGGATCGGGTGATCGACGGCGCGCGGGACACGGAGGTTCGCGTCGGCGGCACGCCGGCCGGGCCCGAGGTGCCGCCGGATTTCCTCGGCTTTAGTTTCGAGACGACGGCGCTCCACGCGGGCATATTCGGAGCCGGCCGCCCGGTCCTTGCGCGGCTGTTCGCGAATCTAGGCCGGGGCCTGCTCCGCTTCGGCGGCAGCACGCTCGACCGTTCGGTGTGGGCCCCGGACGGTGGAGCCCCGGCCGGGAATCTCGCCGTTACGTCAGACGATCTGAAGAGCATGTTCGCGTTCGCCAACCAGGTCGGCTGGAAGGTGCTCCTCGGCCTGAACCTCGGTCGCTTTAACCCCCGGGAAGCCGCGGACGAGGCCGCGGCCGCCGCGCAACTGGGCGGCGGAACGCTTGCGGCCTTCGAATTCGGCAACGAACCGGATCTGTACGTGCAGACATACACAGGTCCGCTTCGGCCCTCGTCCTACGACGCGTCTACCTACAGGCACGAGTGGGATGACTACCTGCGGGCGGTACGCGGACAGGTTCCGACCGCCACGGTCGTAGGCCCCGGAATAGCCGGCGTTCCAGGCAGCGTCGCGATGTTGCAGACATTCATCGAGGCCGAGCGGGCCGTGATCCCGTATGCGACCGCGCACCACTACCCCCTCGGCGCGCCGATTACGGATCCGGAATCGCCCTCGTACGCCAGCATCGGCAACCTGCTGTCGCCGGACGTCCGGCAACGTGATACCGACGAGATTGGTACGTGGGCGCGGACGGCGGCGGATCTCGGCACGACGCTGCGCCTCACGGAGACGAACTCCGTATTCGGCGGCGGGAAGCACGGCGTGAGTGACACGCTAGCGGGCGCCCTGTGGACGGTGGACTACTTGTACCGCGTCGCCTCGCTCGGGATGATCGGCATCAACCTGCATGTGGTGCCGGGGCAGTGCGGAGGCTACACGCCGTTCTGCGCCCCGACGGTCCGGGATGCGCGGGCCGATCGCTTCCAGGTGCAGCCCAACTACTACGCTCTCCTGCTGTTCCATCTTGCCGCGCGCGGCCGTCTCGTCCCGACCCGCGTCGCCGGCAACGCGCGCGTGACCGCGTACACGACGCGTGACGCGGTCGGGACCACGCGCATCGCACTGATCGACAGCGGCGCGGAGCCGGTCGATGTTGCGATCCGTGTGCTCGGCCTCGAAGGGCGGGTAAACGGGACGCTCCTGCGTCTTACAGGCTCGTCGCTCGCGGCGACCGACGGCGTGACGCTCGGCGGATCCGCGGTGCAGCCCGATGGGACATGGAACGCCCTCGCCGGCGATCCCGTCGTGGCGGTGGACGGCACGGCACGCCTGTTGTTGCCGCCCGCGAGTGTGACTGTACTGACGCTGCCAACGTACTAGCGCGCCACGGCTTGTGGTTCACGCGGGAGCCGCCCCACCGGACTGCCGAGTCCCACAACTGTCCGAATCTACCGCCTAGAACGCCCACCAGGTGAACAGCAGCAGCGTGTTGTTGTCGCTCGCGTTGCGGCCGGAGCCGTCGTAATTGGTGGTCCCGCCGTTGAACATCAGGTACGCAGTGTACTGCAACCCGATCCGCACGTTGAGCCAAGGATAACCGGCGTGCGTCGTATCGGCGCCGAACGGGGTCCAATCGACCTGGGCAATAATCGCCTGTGAATTGGGACTCCCGCTTGCGCTCCCGGTCAGCGACGCCGGCGCGTAGAGCCCGGTGTCCATGCTGCCCGTCGTGCTGGTGAAGGCCAGCGTCGCGCCGTACCGGCTGTTCCAGTAATACGAGGCGGCAATGCGGAGCTGCGTCAGCGTGTTGCCGGCGTTGGCCGATAGGCCCGCCGCGGCGGACGCGGTCAGCGTCTGGTTCTCGAACAGGACATTGCCGGTAATCGCGAGGATGTCGGGTCCGAAGGCCCGCTGGTATGTCGCGTCGAGCCCCCAGTCGACGTACTGGTTCTGGTCGGTTGACGCGTTGGCCCCGGGCACGTTTTGCAGGGGCGTGCTCATGTACACGCCGCCAATCTCGAGGAAGTTGCTGCCCCACGACTGCTGGTGGGCCAGCCGGAAGTACGGAGCGCCGCCGGCGACGGTGCCGAGGCTGGATGGCGCGATATTCATCCAGTTGAGCGTGGCCTGAGGCCAAGACTGGTAAACGCCCGCTTCAGCGTACCAGCTGTTGTCGTAGAGGGCCTGAAGCGTGATGCCGTACACCGTCGTGCCCAGCGCGGCGATCGCCGGGCTCGCGCTTGGAACGGGACCCACAAACGGCGTGAGGTACGGGAATGCAAACCCGTTGTAGAGGGTGTTGTACGGATCTCCGGCGCCGGGCGTGTTATTGAAATGCAGCCCGAGCAGCAGCGAATGATCTTTAAGGGTAATGGGCTTCGTGATCAAGAGATCCGACGTCGCCACAGACCCGAGTAGCGGTCCCCCGGGAGTCTGGAGAAACCCAACTTGCCCGATCCCACCGATGCCCCACTGCCCGTCGAACGAATGGCCCGCGGCAAGAAAAACCGACGTCCCGCTGCCGAGCGGGTTGAAGAAGTTGTTCGTGCCGTATCCCGCCGGCGCGGTCGGCTGCGCCTTCGCGTCAGTTTGATAACTTGGCGATATGACCACGTCGAGCGGGACGTACTTCCAGACACCCGCTCCGCCGCCGAGGGTGTAGCCGTTCGCCCGAAACGCGATGCCGAACGGCGTCAGCTGCGGCCCGAATCCGCCGACGTGGCAGGCCGCGCACGGCGCACCGGTTTGTCCCGAGAAGCTCGGAAGGGCCTCCGCGGGACGCGTGCACCACGCGGCAAGCGCGAGCACGAACACGGCCGGGATGGCGGTCCACCGGCGGGCGCGCCGCAGGCCCGGGTGACGTTCACATGTCGGGGAGTTCGGTGTCGCCAATTCCGGTGCGCGCGTACGAGTCAAGTCCGTCCCCCCCCGCGTCGCTTACTTGGTGGTGATCGTCGCGGCGGCGGGCGGGGTCACGCTCGGCGTCTCGGCGGTTGCCGACACCACCAAAGCGTCCCACTGGCCCGTGACCGCGTGTCCCGGCACACCGCAGAGGAACTCGTAAGTCCCCGATTTGCTCGCTTCAAACGTCACCGTGATCGGCTGGCCCTTGGCGATCCCCGAAGTGAAATTTGGCGTGGACGCACCGCCGAACGCGGGAGTCGAGGGCGGAGCCATCTGCGCATGGGCGCCGGACGGTAGCACCGCGAGGCTGTGCGGTGTGGTGTCGGCGTTCTCAAAATGCACCACGATTTGCCAACCCACAGGAACCGTGATCGTCATCCCGCCGCGTTGGTAGCCATTGAACGCCAGGCCGCCGCTTGCCGACTTGTTGGCGGTAATCGCCACCTCGGCGGTATGCGGTGCCGCCTGGAGTGCCGGAATTCCGGAGGCAGCGATCACTGCGGCCAGCATCGGAACCGCAACCCACAACGAAACACGCGGAGCCTCTCTCACGCGTCACCTCGGCACTGACGTGGCATCGCCGGTCACAGGTACAGAACGGAGCATACAGGCTGGAGCCTGGCAGCTGGTATCGGGCGAGCCACCGATTCGGCATAGGTTCGTGGACCCAGGCGCCGTACCTCTTCGCCATCTCGCGGCCTTCGAGGGTCAGCCAGCGACTCGAGGGCGGGCGGTGGAAATACCGCACATGCCTCGACCGACCCCAGCTCCTGTCGACCATCACGCTCCCGGCAAGAGAGCGAGGACATCTGCATCGCCGGAAGTCGACGCCGGTCTGCAATCGGGACAACCCCTTCGCTTCCTCGCAACCCAGTACGAGGTATCAAGATCGGCCCTAAGCCGACACCCCCGGTTTCACCTAACGGCAAGGAACGCGATTACCGGCCCAGTGCACAGTAATGGCAATATCGGGCATGGCCTATCAGCATCGTCCGGTGGACAAAAACAAGGATATAAGATCCCAGTGTGGGTTTGGAGTTTCGTGGCAGGCTACCTCGTGCGGTACCCGCATAGTGAGGTCCGTTAAGAGCCCAACTTCCCCCGGGATTGAAGGCAAGGCGGTTCTCGACGTCTCGGGGCCGGGCGCCAATAGAGCCGCAACCTGGAGAACGTTAATCCAAGGTTCAACCGTCAATTGTGGCGACGTGCCTTATTTGCGGAGGGCCCCCGAGGCGCGATGCGGCTCCTTGACCACTTCTTGCCCACCGCGGCGAACCTGGCACAGTGAGGAGCGATGCGAGGCCGTGCCGCTCACCGGGTCGAGCCCACCGGTGCCGATGAGCAAATTAAAATTGGCGCCCGCCGAACCGAATGCGTCGTAGCCAGGCTCGTTGAGTTCCGAGCAAGGCTGCCACCAGCCATGCTCGCCCACAACCACGCGAGGATCGAGTTCCTCATTAAGCCGGGCGCGGGCGCGCACACTGCCCTCAGGCGTCTCGATCAACACCCAGTCACCGTCGGCGATCCCGCGCGCCTGTGCCGCCTGAGGATGCAGAGCCACCTCGGGCATTTTGGCACGCCGGCGCAGACTGACCACTGCGCGGTGTTGCGTCTGGCAGTACAATGACGACTTTGCGCTGGTCAGGATCAACGGGAATTGGGTCGCGAGATCCGGCCGCGCCACGGGGCTGATTGGCGGCTCTGCAAAGTCAGGCAACGGCATGTACCCGTGGTCGAGGAAGGTTTGTGAGTACAGTTCGACTTTGCGTGAGGGAGTCGCGAACCCACGCGCCGCACCCGCCCCGTCCAGCTCGGCATGCTTGGCGTGGCGGGTCCGTAACGGCAGCCGAACGCCGCTTGGTGCCGCGCGCAGTTGCTCCAACGTGACCCCAGTCGGGGCGAGCTGCTGCCGGTAGGCCGCGTCGATATCGCCGTTCCAGAATTGCGCCCCCAGTCCCAGGCGTCCAGCGAGATCGAAAATGATCTCGGTATCGGCGCGCGCCTCCCCTCTCGGGGACGCGACCGGCGGGCGAAGCTGAATCAGTGACTGCGCCTCCTGACTGATCTCGAAGCCGAGCTTCAGCCCCTCGCGCTCGAAGGCCGATGCCACCGGCAGCACCACATCGGCCAGCTCGGCCGTGGGGTTCGTGAAGAGATCGGCATGTGCGTAGAACGGCAAAGCCTTGAGCGCTTCGCGCCCATGACGGCTGTCGGCATGGGCTAACAACATATTTGCGCCGAAGCCGATCAGAACGCGGACAGGGTACGGGTTCCCCTCGAGAATGGCACGGTAAAGATCACGCGTGGTAACAGAACCCCAACGCGCCGGCCCGAGCGGCCGCTCGGAGAGACCCACCGTCGGGGCTAGCTGCCGTGCGGAGGGTAGATCTTCCCCGGTGATCGAAGCAGCCGGCGGCGCGGCGAATAGGACGTTCCCACCGGGCCCATCGAACGAGCCGGTGAGCGCGTAGAGCAACGACATCGCACGGGCTGTCTGCGTGACGTTCGCATGTTGCTCGTGGCCGCTCCACGCGTAATAGGATGCCGGGCGCGCGTGCCAGATCAGCCGGGCGGCTTCTTCCACCTGCGCGCGCGGGATCCAGGAGATCGCCTCCACGGTCTCGGGCGAGTAGCGTTTGCAGAGTCTTCGATAGAGCTCAAAGGCCGGATGGCAGATGACTTCGCCGTCCGTTGTGACGACTCGGTATTCGCCCTCCAGCGCCAGATCGGCGTCACCGTCGTTGTATCGGCCGGCGACGGTATCGTACGAAACAAGTCGTCCAGCCGCGCTGTCCCAGGCGAGGAGACAAGCCACATTGCCGTGAGGGTGGAGGTCACGTTCGGTCAACAGACGACCTGTGTCGGCACGGACAAGGTGCGGCCCATTGCTCCACTGGCGGATGAAATCGCGATCATACCAGCCGCGCTCAAGCATCGCATTGGCAAGGCCAAGCGCCAGTGCACCATCGGTACCGGGCCGCACCCGGAGCCACAAATCCGCCTTGTTGGCGAGGCCGACGCGGCGCGGGTCGACCACGATCAGTCGCATCCCGCGTTTCAACGCCGGCACGATGACCGTCGCATGGCTGAGCCGGGTGAAACTGGGATTGTAACCCCAGAGAATAAGCACGCCGCTGCGCTCGATATCCGGCATCGCGCCGCCCATGCTCGTGCCGAGACTACCCACGCCGTAGGTATAGCGAGTGGCGAAGGCACGCCCCCACCCGCAAATGTCGATAGTGATGTTGGCGTTCGGAGTGCCGAAAGCGTTCGCCAGCCGCCGGATGAAGCCTGTGGAATCCCCGATCGCCGTCGTTGATGGAGATGATGCGGTGAAAGCGACTGCGTGAGGGCCGTACCGCTCCGCCGCCTCACGCATCGCGGCGGCCGTCAGGTTCAGCGCCTCGTTCCAACTGATTCGTTCCCAGCCAGGGTCCGGATCGCCCTTTCGACGAGTCCGGCGGAGCGGGTGCGTAAGTCTTTCCGGATGGTAGACAATCTCCGGAGCCGCCCGACCCTTCGCACAAATAGCTAGCCCCGTCGGGTGCGACGGGTCGGCATCAAGTCGGGTGAAGCGCCCATCTTCTACGGTCGCCACCGTACCACAACGGGCGATGCAAAATCCGCAGTAGCCGTGGATGTGCTGAGTACCGGCACGCTCAGCCATGAACCGGAATTGCCGTCCTGCGCCTGAAATCCTTCAACGTAACGGGAACAAACAGGTTCCGCTGTCGGGGCGCGAATCGTCCGAATCCGGAGCTTAACAGACAAGGAGTCGCGGGCCCGGAGGGAATCGAACCGCCCCGACCCGGCGTTTGGGAGGCCGCTACTCCGCACCGCCTCGCTGTGCTTTGTTTATCAAGGCCTCCCGAAGGGCCTGTGCCCTTGGACCGCGCTTTACGGGACGCTGCGGCGTGCAATCGCGTGCAGCAGCCAGAATGGCTACAACCCAGTGCTGGGGAGGTTCCTGGCATCCTCGTGCAGTCCGGTACAACCGAGTGCATGGTGGAGGCGGCGGGAATCGAACCCGCGTCCTAGAGCCGCGAGGGCAGAGCGTCTACGCGCGTAGCCTGCGGTTTGGATTCGCGGAGACGGTCTCCCGCAGACCGGATACCGATCCCGCTAGCTCTCTAGGTCTTAGCCGGACCTCCCGGAGCGAAGAGGGCCGGAGCAGCCGGCTTGGTGACGCCCACTCCCCGCCCGCCGGCCCTGCGGGGGGAGCGTCGCTACTTAATTAAGCAGCGAGTGCGAGTTGTGTATCGGCGTGTATGCGCCGTCCGGTTGTTTAACGAGGACCCGGACCACCTCGGCGCGCAACCCTGCTTCTGCGAGCCCAGTCGAGACCTGTCGCCCCCAAGACTGAAGGGCGCGCGGAGCTAACAATCCGCGCGTCCTGTATCACCCACACCCATATTCTATCACCCGCGTCCAGACCGCACGGTGGGGTTACTCGCCGAGGTGAGACTCGAATCGGTCCAGCAGCGTATCCGCGATGCGGCCGGCGCCGACCTCAAGTAAGCGCGTGTGGTACACGGAACCGAGGTCGACACGAAGCACCGGCCGGTCGAGGAGCGCGGGCACCCCGTCCCCGCCGCGGATCGGCAGACCCTGCGCGCTAGCCGCGAGGACCAGGCCGTCTCCCGGCGCATACGCCAGCTCGGCCTCGGGGAGAAGGCCGGTAATCCCGGCCGATGTCTGCGGCCCCGCGGTGCCGCGCGGATCGTGGCTTCCGTAGAAGACCGAGACTCGGATGCCCGCCGGAATCGGGCGCTCGTTGAG
Source organism: bacterium (assembly GCA_035280345.1). Taxonomy (GTDB): domain Bacteria; phylum Sysuimicrobiota; class Sysuimicrobiia; order Sysuimicrobiales; family Segetimicrobiaceae; genus DASSJF01. The sequence continues at coordinate 28,545 of DATEGA010000030.1, forward strand.
ATCCGCGAGGAGGACGTTCTCCGCGTCTCGCGGCACGGACCACGGCACCGCCGGCGCGGGGCGCCAAAACGGGAACGTCGGCATGAACGCCGGCGCCGCCGAGGTCCGCCCGAGGCCGGCAAACGGCAACCCGGACGGCGCGTGATTCGCGAGGTACGCCAGCACAGTGCCCTCGTTGGGAACGCCTACGAGCGCCAGCCGGCTGACCAGTGTGCTCCATCCGTCGACGTCGTAGGCGACGTTCCACCGCGCCATGAGGCCGCCGAGGCTATAGCCTACCACGTTGACCTTGGCCGCATACGTCTCGGGCAGCACGTCGCGGCGGACGTAGACGGCGAGCGCGCGCGCCGCGTCCGGCAAGGCGAGATCCCGGGACGCGTAGGTGAACCAAAACACGTTCCGGCCGGGGCCGCCAACCGTGTACCCACGCCGCCGAAACGCGGCGAGCACAGCGTCGCTCGGCCCATCCCACTCGTTAAGGTACCCCGGTACGATGACGGCCGGCAGCGGCACTGTGACCTCCCGGTGGGCCGCGGCGGTTCGGGCCCCATGCCGGATGGTGACGTCGATCGGGAAGCGCATATTTTCCGCAAATCGCGGCAGCGGCGCGAAGCGGCCGACCGACACGCTGCCCACACGGACAACGCCGGCGGCAAGATCGAAATCCATCGCGAAGCGCGGCGGCATCTGGATGAGCGGCAGCGAGGCTTCGGTGGGGACGCCGTCGAGCCGGACGGACACGTCCACCGTCGCGGGGTCCGTCTCCGCACCGCTAAGACCAGACACCGCGACAGTCACCCGTAAGATGGGCCCGACCATCCCCGCGTCCTGAATGGCGACACTGAGACCGCGGAGTGTGTCCGCGGCGGCTGGGAGCGCGGCAGCCAGACAGACGGTGGCGACGGCGATGCCCGCGATCGCGACCTGCCATTGCTGACCCGCACGGTCTCGCTGCATCTTCCGCATCCCTTCTCCCCCAATGGATGGGCTGATCACAGCCTAGGGCCACGGCCGACGCGGGGCGATGCGTCCGCTCACCAACGCGGAGTGAACACCGTCACACGTCGCTGAGACACAGTCACATAGTGAACGGAATCGAGGGAGATGTTCAATGCGCCAAAACGGAGCCGACGGCTACTCGAACGAGTACAGTCGAACGATCCTATCGAGCGCGGCCGACCGCCAGGCGCAGGCCGAGGGCCACCAGGACGCCGCCGGAGATCCACCGCGTGGCGGCCTGCCAGGCGCCACTCTGGCGGAGCCGCGCTTGCAGGGTGCCGGCAAAGATGGCGATCAGCCCGAGTGAGACACCGCCGAACACGACGAAGATGGCGCCGAGCGCAAACATCTGCAGCGGTACGTCCGGGCGGCGCGCGTCGACGAACTGCGGCAACACCGAGGCGTAGAACAGAGCGGCTTTGGGATTGAACAGCTCCGTCACAACGCCGTCCCGGTACAGACGGAAGTACTTGCGGCGGCCGGCGTTCGGCTCCGATGCGGAGCGGGCGGCCGCGCCCCCCGCTCCGGAACGCGGGTTCGACGCCACCGTCCTGAGCCCGAGATACACAAGATATGCCGTGCCGGCCATTTTGATCACGTCGAAGAACAGGGGGGCGGCTGCCAGGATGCCGGTCAGCCCGAGCGCCGCCAGGGCGACCAGGCCGACGGTCCCGGTCAGCAGTCCGGCGGCCGACAGGAACCCGGCACGTGGTCCGAGCACCGACGCCCGGCTGAGCACGAAGAGCGTCGCCGGCCCGGGCGTAAACGCCATGACGAGTGCAACGGGAATGTACAACGCGAGCGCAGCCGGAGCCGGCATCAGCGGCCGCGTCGGGGCGGCTCGCGCCGCTCCCGCGCGCCGAGTGCCCGCTCGATCCGCCGCTGCGCGTCGCGTTCGGCGATCCGCTCGCGCTTGTCGTACGTGTGACGGCCGCGGGCCAGCCCCAATTCGACCTTGGCGACCCCGTTTCGAAAGTAGAGTCGCAGCGGCACGAGGGTGTAGCCGCGCAGCTGGACACGCGCGCCCAGACGCTCGATTTCGCGCTTGTGCAACAGCAGCTTACGGGTGCGCATCGGATCGTGGTTCTGAATGTTGCCCTGCTCGTAGGGACTGATGTGCAGGTGCAGTAGCCACGCCTCGCCGCGGTCAATGCGCGCGAACGCGTCGCCAAGAATGACGTGACCGGCGCGGAGCGACTTCACCTCGGTCCCGGTCAGCGCGATCCCGGCCTCGTGCGTCTCCTCGATCCAGTATTCGTGCCGCGCCCGCCGGTTTGTCGCAATTGTCCGGACATCCTCGCCCGCGGCGTTCTGCGCCACGCCCTATTCGCTCCGGGCCAGGGTACCGCGCGCCTCGGCAAGGCAGGTACCGTCCGGGAGCGTGAGCGCCGCCTCGGCGGTGAAAAACCGGCCCCGCTCGCCGGTCGTCCGCGCGATCACGATCAACCGCTGCCCGATCGGTGCCTCACGGCGATACCGGATTTCGAGGCGCGCCGTCACGGTCTCGCGCCCGCGGAGATGGAACAGATTGGCCATCGCGTCGTCGAGCGCCGCGGCGACGATCCCACCGTGCAACACGCCTTCGTAGCCCTGGTACTGCGGACCAGGCGTAAACTCGGCGCGAATCCCGTCGCTACCATCCAGTTGGAACCGGAGGCGCAGGCCGATCGGGTTGGCTTGGCCGCAGGCAAAGCAGGTCCCGGCATCCCGGAGTGATACGGACCTACCCACCGGCACCCTGCTCTGCGGCACTGAGCCGCGCGTAGAGCGACTCGAGCTCCGTGTTGACCTCCTCGTACCGCTGTACGGTTTCGCGGGCGCGGACCGCGTCGCGGTACAGTTCCGGGTCGCCCATCAGGCGGCTCAAATCCCTCTGCTCCTGCTCGAGCGCGCCGATCCGCTCGAGCAACGCGTCGACCTCGAGGGCCTCGGCCCGCGCGGGGCGC
>DATEGA010000031.1:0-2015 GCA_035280345.1 bacterium
GGTCGAGGCGGTCGCGCTCCCCGACGGCGACGACGAACGTGCCGGCGCGGCCGCGTGAGGTGCCGCCACGCGGGGCGCCGCCGCCCGTACGGAAGCCGCTGTCCCCGAGGCGGGAATCGTCAGCACGCGGCCGATCGTGAGCACCGAGATCTCGGAGAGTCCGCTCGCGGCGGCCAGCGCGTCGACGCGGACGCCGGCGGATACCGCGATCGCCCACAGCGTGTCGCCGGGCGCGACGACATGCCGGATTGCATGCGGCGCCAAAACGGACGACGATACCGGCTGAGCCGGCCGCGCGCCCGGCATCGGCAGCGCGGGCATGCGCAGGTGAATAACGACAGTCCCGGCCGGTGTGTGCGGACCTCCGCCCGCGATCGGTTCCCGCCCAGAGGCCCCGGGTGTTTCAGCGGCGGCGCAGGCCGCGCACAACACAGCGGCGGCCACGCACCTCCACGAGGTCGGCATTGACCCTCCCGTGAACGTCGGTTGTTCGTGGAACGTGCGGGGGTGAACCGACTGAGGACTCTGCAAAAACGGGCGGCCGGGGCGGTTGAGCGGCCGGCGCCCGAACGGTTTTCCCTGCGACTGTCCCCCCGACAGCGGCTTTGGTCCGGGCCCTACCGATTCCTGCCCCGGCGAGCCGCCGCGAGTCCCGCGGCACTTGATCGGCCGCGGCGAGTGACAATAAACCGGCCGGGCCTCGACGGCCCGGCCGGCCTTCCTAGCATCGTTGCCCGCGTCACTTTCTGGCGGTCCGGGACTAGGCGTCCTCCTCGGCGCTCTTGATGATCGAGCGCAAGAAGCCCTGGTTGTTCGGCGTCTTGCGCAGCCGGTCGAGGATCAGCTCCGTCATGGCGACAGTATCGAGCGACTCGAGACTCTTGCGAAGCACCCAGACCTTCCGCAGCTCCTCTTCCGTGAGCAGCAGCTCCTCACGCCGGGTGCCGGAGAGCTTGATGTCGATGGCCGGGAACGTACGGCGCTCCTGGAGCTTGCGGTTGAGATGCAGCTCCATATTGCCGGTGCCCTTGAATTCCTCGTAAATCACGTCGTCCATCCGGCTGCCGGTGTCGATCAGCGCCGTCGCGACGATCGTGATGCTGCCGCCCTCTTCGATCTTCCGCGCCGCACCGAAGAACCGCTTGGGGCGGTGCAGCGCCGCGGGGTCGAGGCCGCCGGAGAGCGTCCGGCCGCTCGGCGGGATGACGAGGTTGTTGGCGCGCGAGAACCGCGTGAGGCTGTCGAGCAGCACGACGACGTCGCGGCCGCCCTCGACGAGGCGTTTCGCCCGCTCGAGCACGAGGTCGGCGACCTGGACGTGTTCTTCCGGCGGCCGGTCGAAGGTCGACGCCACCACCTCCGCCTCCACCGAGCGGCGCATGTCGGTGACTTCCTCCGGCCGCTCGTCGAGCAGCAGCACCATCAAGTAGACCTCCTGATGGTTCTGCACGATGCTCTGGCCGATTTTCTTGAGCAGCGTCGTCTTGCCGGCCTTCGGCGGGGAGACGATCATCGCGCGCTGGCCCTTGCCGATCGGCGCAAAGAGGTCCACGATCCGCACGGTGAGGTCGCTCTGCGGCAACTCGAGCTTGAGCCGTTCGTGCGGGAAGACCGGCGTCAGCTTCTCGAAATCCGGCCGTGAGCGCGCCTGCTCCGGGTCGAGCCCGTTGACGGCCTCCACCCGCAGCAGCGCGTAGTACTTCTCGTTGTCTTTGGGTGCCCTGACCTGCCCGAGCACTTCGTCGCCGACGCGCAGGCCGAAGCGCTTGATCTGCGAGGGGGAGACGTAGATGTCCTCAGATCCGGGCAGGTAGCCGCTGGTGCGGAGAAAGCCGTACCCTTCCTGCATGATCTCGAGGATGCCGGAGCGGAACATCAGTCCGCTCTGCTCGGTTTGGGCTTGCAAGATCTTCATGATCAGCTCCTGTTTGCGGTAGCGTCGAAAGTTTTGGACATTGAGTTCTTTGGCGAGGTCCTGCAGTTCGTTGAGACCTTTGCCCTCCAGCTCCGCGATC
>DATEGA010000032.1:0-18477 GCA_035280345.1 bacterium
GCGGTCGCGGCCGCGCGCGGTAACGACCCCCAGCGCCCGGCCGATCTCGGCGAGACCGCCCAGCGCCGCAAGCACTCGGGCACGCGCGCCGCCGGCCCGTGAGCGCAATTCCTGCGCATCGCGTTCGATCGCCCTGCGCGCGTCGGCTAGTCCATCCGAAGGATCCGCGTGCGGAACCACCGGGCGTCCTCCTTCGCGGCCCGGACCGTCGCGCGCATACGGGCGACGATGCGGCGCAGCCGGGTGGCCGTGATCAGCAGCAGCAAGCCCATCGTCACCGCCACGCACCCGAAGACAATGAGTGCGGCACCCCAGGCGGGCAGCACCTGGCTCAGCGCGAGCACGGCTGCGGCGACGAGCAGGGCAATCAGATAGAACCCGAGCATCATGACCGTACTGAGCAGGACGGCGGCGGAGACGATGTCGCGTACGGCGAAGCGGAGGTCCCGGGCGGCCGCGAGCGCGTACACCTGGGCCATGAGCCGGAGATTGCGGAGGAGGCGCCGGAGGATGGTCCCTGTCGTCTCGGTGGCGGCCGTGTCTCCCCCCGCCCCACGGCGTCCGTCGTCGACCGCGTCCCGCATCACCGCTCGCCTCCGTTGACACCGCCCGACCGCGCACATTTCCACCCCGGTCGATTCGCCGGGTGGATGAACCAAGCCATGTTCGATGGGGTGTGGCGGGCGACCTGCGGAGCGCAGGAGGAGACACGAGAAGAGCGGAACAGGTACTTCCCGCTATGTCTTACGTCGCCTTGAGGAAACAGCCCTGACGGACGCCGAACGGCACGTCGCCGTGGTTGGTGCCGGTCCGGCCGGACTTGCCGCGACCGGCGAAATCCAGGCGGCCGGGGCGCGCGTGTTGCTGATCGAGGAGCGGCCCGTGCTGGGCGGGCGCGCGGTCGTCGTGCCAGGCGCCCGCGGCCTGACCGAGGGGCTCATGAGGGGCCTCGGCTCGGCCGAAGTGTGGCGCAGCAGTCCGGTATGGACGATCGCGGGGCGCGCCCTCGGTGTGCTGCGCGCGCAGCGCATCGAAACCGTGGAAGCCGCCGCGGTTATTCTCGCCACGGGGGCGTCGGAAGTGATGATGCCGTTTCCCGGATGGACGCTCCGCGGCGTCCTCACCCTGGAAGCGGCATGGGACGCCGTCCGTGCCGGGCGCATCACGGCCGACTCCGGACCGGCGGTGGTGGTGGCGCGCGGGGAGCATGCCGCACTCGCAACACGCCTCGCAGAGCGCGGGGTCACCGTGACGCTCGTTACGGCGGATCGACGCAACGGCGTGCCCGCCGCAATTCCCCAACTTCCCGGCCTCCTGACCGAAGCGCACGGCGATGGCGCGGTCGAAGAAGCCGTTCTCGACGACGGGATTGCTCGTCCCTGCCGGCTGCTCTGTGTGGAGTCCCCTCGCGTCCCGGCGATCGAACTCGCACGCCTTGCCGGGTCACCCTGCGTCTACCAGCCGCTCCTCGGCGGCTTCGTGCCGCGCTACGATCCCACACTGGCCCTGCATGGCCCGACGCCGGCGCTCTTTGTCGCCGGCGACGCAGCCGGCGTGGACACGCCCAGGGCGGCGGCCGAGTCGGGGCGTCTCGCAGCGCGTGCGGCGCTCCGGCTATTGGACCTGCTCGAAGACCCCGACGTCAGGATCGCCGATGCACGCGAGCGGCTCGCCGCCGCGTCCGCGCCGCTCCGGCACGCGGCGCGCGAAGCCCTCATGCTCGGCGCCACACCGGACGAGGTGATCGAGGCGTGGACGCCGCGCCCAGACACGATCGTGTGTGCCTGTGAAGACGTGCGGCTCGATGCCCTTCGTGATGCGGCGGTGGGGGGCGCGGTCACACTTGATGCGCTCACCGCGCAAACGCGCTGCGGTCTCGGTGAATGCCGGTGGCGGCGGTGCGGGCCTCCGGTCGTGCGGTGGCTGAGCGACTTTCTGCAAACGCCGGCAGGCCGCATTGCTCTCCCGCGGTTGTGGCCGCCTTTGAGGCCGCTTCCGGTCACGGCGCTGCTGCGCTCCGATGCCGATCGGGGAGACGGTCATGCCTGAGCGCGCGCGCGGATACGAGGTGGCCGTGCTCGGTGCGGGCTGTGCCGGCGCGGCGGTGGCCTATGCGCTAGCGCCCCGCCGGATCGCGTCGGTCGTCGTCGATGCGGCCGGCCCGGGCAGGGCTTTCCCGGTGCCGGCCGCAGCCCCGGTTCAGAGTGGGACGCCGGCGGATATCATGTTTGCCCTGCGCGGGGCCGAGCGCCTTCCCGAGCTGCAAGACGCGATCGGGTCGTTCGGATACCGCCGCACCGGCGGGATGGTCGTGGCGCTCGGCGACGCGGAGGAAGAGTTGAGCCGCGGCCGCGCGGCCGAGGCTGCCGCGGCCGGCCTGCCGCTTCGGTGGCTGTCCCGCGAGGAGACGCTGCGCCGGGAGCCGGGCGTGACGGACCGTGTCGCCGGTGCCGTGTACTGTGCCTTTGACGGCGTGGCCGATGCCGGCGCGCTCGCTCGCCGTCTGCTCGGTGCGGCGATGCGGTTTGGGACTGTGGCCCATCTCGACTGCGGCTTCGTCGGTGTCACGCGGCAGAACGGAGGTTTCCGCATTCGGGCCGGCCGCGACGAGGTGGTGGCGCGACGGATCGTCGTGGCCTCGGCCGGTTTGCTGCACACCACGGCGCGGCAACTGGGGCTCACGCTACCCGTGCGCGCGCGTCGCCGGCGAATCTGCCTAACGGATCGCCTGGTGCCGTTACTCAGGCATACGGTCAACGGGATCCGACAGGAACCGAGCGGGGAACTGGTGCTGGATTCATCGGCTGTCGACGGAGACCATTCGCCAACCGACGTGCGTAGTACGGTCGATGAGTTCCGACGGATCGCGACCGCGGCCGCGCAGGTGGTCTCCGGAATCGAGCACGCGCAGATCCTCCACGCCCCGGTTACCGTTTGCCAGGAGGCGGCGGACGGCCGACCCGTGGTTGGTCGTACTGACGACGACCTATACGTGGCGATCGCTGCCGCCGACCATGCGTTGACGCAATCGCCCCTCATCGGGGAGGCCATCGCTGAGGCCGTCGCGCGCAGTCGATCGCCGGATAGTATGGAGCCCTGGTCGCCGGCCCGTTTCGCGCTGGCGGCGGCGTGGGCGGGGACAGGGGTGCAGGATTCACCGAACAGTTCGTAGTAAGGAGCAAGCACTTTGGTGGGCTGTTAGGCCTGGGGGAGGAATGAAGTCGCTATGCCTAAGGGTACCGTGAAGTGGTTTAATCGCGAGAAGGGTTATGGATTTATTACCCCCGAAGAAGGTAAGGACGTGTTTGTGCATTATACCGGTATCGCCGGTGAGGGTTTCCGGAATCTCGAAGAGGGTCAGGTTGTCGAATTCGAGATCACACAGGGTCAGAAAGGCCCGCAGGCCCAGAATGTGAGGGTGGTGGGCTAGCAACACACCTTCCAACGACGCGCCACCTTAACTGATGCGAGGACGCCGGGCTGAAGCCCGGCGTCCTCGTTTATGACCATTTAGTGAGCGCACGTTCATTTTGTGACTAAACCGGGTTTTCTCTCCACTTCCTATGACGAAATTTGCCTTCTTGCGGGTAAGTCAGGGGCATTATGTTGCGCGCGGCCTGAGGTGCGTGATAGATTAAAATGAGGGCGCAGAATGGCAAAGAAGGCGAGAAACTCCGGAAATCATCGCACGAAACCCCGTTCCGCAAAGAAGTCCGCTCGAACGAGGGTTTCGGGTGTTCGGAAGGGCGTACGCGGGGCCGCTCCGAGGAAGAAGGTCGTTCGGGGCCGCGTTCAGGTGGCCCGATCCGGTGCCCGCGCCCGGGCAAAGAAGACGGTCGCGCGCAAACCCCAACGACCACTGCCCCCGGCGGCGATGCTGAGCGAACGTCCGTTCATATCTAGCCTCGAGCGCAGTCTTCGGGATAATCGCCTGGTTTGGGAGGCGCTTGCGAAAAAATGAAATACCTGACCGCCGAGCAGCTCCGGACGGTCAACCAGCGGATGATCCGCGCCACCGGCGGTCTGTATCTCGCCGGCGAGCAGAACGTCGTCTATCCGCCGAGCCTCGATTCTCTCGTCAACTTCGTCCAGCAGCGCATGTCGCTGCGGCCGCAACCCACGGTTTGGGACCTCGCCTCGTTCTATTTGGACCGTCTGATCCGCGACCAGGTCTTCCACGACGGCAACAAGCGCACCGCGCTCGAGGCCACGCGCCTCTTTCTGGAGGGTGCCGGCTACCGGCTGGTGCTGAGTCCGGCATCGGAGAGCGTGGAGTTCGTGACCGGCGTCGCGAAGGGCGGCATGACGCGGGACGCCATCGCTACTTGGCTTCGCGGCCACTCCAAGCGCAGGAGCAACGGAAAGAAGTAGCTTCGGCGCTTCTTCATTGCTTCAGAATCGCGCTCGCCCATCGTCTCGCGCATCGTATATAGGGGGCGTGCCGCATTGCGCTGTACTCTGACCGCGGCCCTACCGGTCGCTCTTGACACCGCTCGGGGTACGCGCGATGATGGGGCCAGTGAATTAAAGGAGGTGATGCGGATGGCCCATAGTAGACCCGGCTCCGAGTCGTACCGTCCGACCTGCCGCCAGTATCCGCGCGAGGTGATGGCCGGGTAAAACGTCCGCACTTCCGGCCGCCATCAGCGCAGCGGCACAGCTGGATGATGACGGTACGGCAGGAGACTCCGCATACGGTGCGCTCCGTGCTCGCAGGTCCCGGAGACGCCGGGCAAGATCGAAGGTGAATTGAAGGTTAGACGTTGGGCCCGCCCGGTACTCCGGGCGGGCCCAACGCTTGCTGCCGGGCGCCGCTCTCCTCAGGGTTGGGGAATCGCGTCCCACAGGTTCAGCGTGTTGAGGTAGACGAGGTCGAACAGCATGGTCCCGTGCGTGACCGCGTCCGACATCCGAATCGCCCGCGTGAACGTCGCCGGTTTCCCTTGGTATAACGTCAGTAGCAGCGACCCGAGAACCGGCGTGTCGCCGTGCACGAGCTGGACGCCGAGGCTCGCGCTGCCCTGGACGCTGATAATAGCGCCGTCGCCGCGGCGGATCGCCTCCCAGATCGTGACCGGCCGGTAGTACGTTCCGATCATCAGGTAGTCGAGCAGCGGGGCGAGGCCGGACCTGACCCATGCATCCCCGATCCAGGAGTAGGGCGGCCTGACGCTCGGGCTCGCCCAGTTCACGCCTTCATTGTAATAGACCGGGTACCAGGAGCCGACATACATCGCGACGGTGACGCCCGGCCGCGCGGCCTCGGCCACCGCGCGCGCGGCACGTGTGTACGCCATGATGGTGTGCGCACGATAGCCGAGCCAGGCCCGATAGAGGGGCCCAAACTTGCGGGTGACCCAATAGCCCTGCGGTACGTACGTGTAGATATCCTCGGGCCAATGCGCGACCGGATGGCCGATCGTCCGTTCGAACGCGGCGCGGCTCAGATCCGAGAAGTCCTCCGCCAGGTCGTCATAGCGGGTCCGGTCGAGCACGATGCCGTCCACATCATATCGGGAGACGATTTCATGCACGGCCGCCAGTTCGTAGTTCCAAACTTCAGGATTGGCGGGGTTCGCGAACGCGAAGATGTTGTGGGCCGACGACGGCTCCATGCGCGTTGCGACGGGACCGATCGTGACCCGGTCGCCAGCCTTAAACGCGTCTAGCACCCAGGCCGCGGCGGCGCCGTGTCCGGAGAGCACGTACCCGTTCGCCGGAATCGCGACCGCGCCCGGATCCGTGTCGCCCGCGGCGCGGTCGCGTACTTCGGTCACCGCGCCGTCTGTCACCGCCGCCTCGACGCCCCAGCGGGACGCCGGGCTCGCCGCGCCGGCGGCCCGCGTGTAGAGCACCAGCTGATCCTGCCCCCGCGGAACATCCACGCCCGTGAGTTCGTAGGAACTACCGTTGGGCGAGACGACCGGCCGATGGGCAACGTACGCGGTCGCCTGAAAGCCGGGGTGCGTGAACGACGGCCCGGCCCTCATCGGTGAGTACCCCTCGCCGAAGGTGTTGACCGCCGCGTCGACCTTGATGCCCCGGGCGTGGGCTTCCGCGATGATCGTCCCCAACAGGTCGTAGTCGCGCGGATACCACTCCGCGGGCGGCGGATAACTGCCTCCCGCTCCCGAGTGCGGGATCGGTGAGTCGGCGATCGACGGGATAAACGAGCTCGGGTAGCTCGCGTAGCCCCAGGCATTCTTCGCCTCGGGCATGATGGTGTCGATCCCGGCCGCCTTGGCGCGGTCGAGCGCGGCGCGCACGCCCTCGACGGTGCTCAGCTGTTTGAGGTTCGCGCCCGGCTCGATCCACATCGCGTGATGCGGGACACGGCGCGACGCCGCGCCGGCGCCCGGTGCGAGCGCCCCGGGCAGGGCCAGCAGCGCGGCCAGCAGCACGGCGGCGAATCCGCGCGCCCGGCCCTTGCAACGCCGGAACTTGGCGATTAGGATAGTGGCTGTCCGCTCGGAAGGGGGGATTTGCTCGTGATTCAGGCCGAGTCGCTCTCCCGGAGCTACGGAGAGCGTTGGGCCATCCGCGATGTGTCGTTTCAAGCGCGCCAAGGCGAGATCCTCGGATTTCTCGGTCCGAACGGCGCCGGCAAGACAACGACGATGCGGATCCTGACGGGATTTCTGGCGCCCACGGCGGGGCGGGCATCCATCGCCGGATTCGATGTCGTGGACAAGCCACTCGAAGCCAAACGCCGTCTCGGATATCTGCCGGAGGTGGTACCGCTCTACGACGAGTTTACCACGCGCGAGTACCTCTCCTTCGTCGCGCGGCTCAAGCGCGTGGACCGCCGGCGTATCCCCGACGCCGTGGACCGCGCCATGGACCTCTGCAAGGTCGACGACGTCGCCGACCGGCTCGTGCGCAACCTCTCACGCGGCTACCGGCAGCGCGTCGGGCTCGCCCACGCGATCGTCCACGACCCGGAGGTCCTGATCCTCGACGAGCCGACGTCCGCGATGGACCCGCGCCAGATCGTCGAGATCCGTAACGTGATCAAGGGCCTGCGCGGTTCCCACACCATCATCTTGAGCACGCACATCCTGCCCGAGGCGACCGCGGTCTGCGACCGCGTCATCGTGATCAACGAGGGCGCGGTCGTCGCCGTCGATACCTACGAGCAGCTGGCCGCCCGGCTGCGCAACTCGGATAAGACGCTCGTGCGCGCGGCCCGGCCTTCCACCGACCTCGCAAAGCGCCTCAGCGCCATCACCGGCGTGCGCCATGTGACCGCCGGCGCCGCGTCCGGCGAGCTGTTGGTCGAGTCCGACCTCGGCAGCGACGTGCGCGAGCAGGTCGCCCGCGCCGTCGTCGAGTCCGGCGTCGGACTCCTCGAGCTGCGCCCGCTGTCCATGAGCCTCGAGGACGTCTTCCTCAAGCTCGTGACGCACGAGGACGGCGCCGCCCATGACGGCGGATCGAAGGGAGTCCGCGCATGAACGGCACGCTGGTCATCGCGCGCAAAGAGCTTCGGCAGTTGTTCGCCTCGCCGATCGCCTACATCGCGCTGGCGATGTTCTTCCTCATCACCGGTTTCCTCTTCTTCTCGTTGATCGGCCTGTACACGACGCAGGTGCTGCAGCTGCAGGGCACGCCGCCGGCGGACTTCAACCCGACGCGCGTCATCTTCAGCCCGCTGTTTCAGGACGTCAGCTTCGTGCTGATCCTGCTCGTGCCGGTGCTGACGATGCGCCTCGTGTCCGAGGAGGATCGCGCCCACACGATGGAGCTGCTGGCGACCTCGCCGGTCACCAACTCCGCGATCATCCTGGGTAAGTACCTCGCCGCGATCGCACTGTACCTGGTGCTGCTGGCGATCAGCGCGTACATGCCGTTGAGCCTCGCCGTGATCGGCCGGCTCGACTGGGGCCTGCTCGGGGCGACCTACCTCGGGCTCCTGCTCCTCGGCGCGGCGTTCCTCGCCATCGGGCTGTTCGCGTCGACGCTCAACGAAAACCAGATCGTCTCAGCGGCGATCGGTTTCTCGCTCCTGCTGTTGTTCTGGGTGCTCGGTTTCGCCCAGCAGGCCACCGGCTCGGTCACCCAGCAGGTGCTCTCCTCGCTCGCGGTGGCCACACATTTCAACACGTTCTCGAGCGGTACGGTGGACACGCAGGACGTGCTGTTCTTCCTGAGCCTCGCGGGGTTCTTCCTGTTCCTCGGCGCGCTCGCGCTCGAGTCGCGAAAGTGGAGGTAGGGTGATGCTCCGCCGCAACCGGCTGCTGACCGCCAACGCGCTCGTCTCCGCGCTGCTCGTCTTCGCGCTGCTCGTCGGCCTCAACTACCTGGGGACGGAGCATCACGTCCGCTGGGACCTCACCGGGACGCGAGAGCACTCGCTCTCGCCGCAGACGCTCAAGGTCCTGCGCACGCTGCCGGGCCAGATCCAGGCGGTCGCGTTTCCGGCCGCCGACTCGACGGCCCGCTACCGGGATTTGCTCGGCACCTATCAGTACTACTCGAAGAATTTCCAGTACCGGCTGGTCGATCCCGACCGCAACCCCGCGGAGGCGCAGAAGTTCAAGGTAACGACGTACGGCCAGATCGTTCTTCAGCGCGGCGCCGTGACCTACACCGTGGACGACGCAACTGAGGACGCGCTGACGAATGGTCTGCTGCACGTCCTCGAGACGGGGAAGAAGACGGTCTACGCCGTGCAGGGAGACGGCGAGGCGCCGCTCGACGACTTCACCCGGGTCGGGCTGGGCACCGTGAAGCAGGCGCTGACCGGCAAGGGCTTCGATGTGAAGCCGCTCTTCCTTATTAAAGAGGCGCGCGTGCCGACCGACGCGTCCGCGGTGATCGTGGCCTCGCCGACCCAGGAGTTGCCGCCGCAGGCGCTCGACGCCCTCGCCGGCTACTACCGGGAGGGGGGCCACCTCCTCGTGCTGGTGGATCCAACGAGCCCGGCGGGCGTTCGGGCCTGGCTCGGCCGGGAGTTTCACGTGGCGGCGCCCGGCGGCCTGGTGGTCGATCCCGTGTCGCGGCTGCTCGGGGCCAACCCCGCGGTGCCGATCGTCACGCAGTACCCATACAGCGACATCACGCAAAACTTCAACCTAGCAACCGCGTTCCCCGTCGCGACGCCGCTCGTCCCGGACGCGAAGGCGAAGGACGTCACGATCACGCCGATCGTCAAGAGCTCCGACGCGAGCTACGTGAAGGCGAACCTCGACGCGAAGGATATCGCCTACCAGGCCGGCGTTGACCGCAAAGGCGCGTCGGTGCTGGGAGTCGAGGTTACCCCCGCCGCAGGGGCGGCGCCGCAGCCGCCCGCCGCGACCGTGACGCCGACCGCGCCGGGCGCGCCCGCCAAGGGGGCCGCCCCTTCGAAGAGCGGGCCCTCGGCCGTCCAGGGCGCGAAGCCGGCCCCGGCGGCGCCCGTGAAGGGCTCCGCGGTACTGTACGGCAACAGTTCGTTCGTCAGGAACGCCTACGTCGGGCTGGTCGGTAACCGCGATCTGTTCACGAGCACGGTGGCCTGGCTGACGCAATCCGGCAACCTCGTCAGCATCGCGCCGCGCGTTTCGCCGTTCGATCCGTTCATTATCTCCGGCCAGCAAGGCCGCTACCTGTTCGTCGGCAGCGTGCTCGCGCTGCCGCTCGCGCTCCTCGTGCTCGGCGGCTCGGTGTACTTCCGCAGGCGCAGCCTGTGAGTCCCCGGGTCACAATCGCGCTGGCGATCATCGCCGCCCTCGTCGGCGCCTACATCCTTGTCGTGGACCGTCCCCAGGCGCAGCGTGCGGAGGAAGCGCGCCACCTGGTGCACCTGTCGAAGAGCGCCATCACCCAGATCACGGTGCGGACGGCGAAAGGCACGGTCGAACTCGTCCGCACCGACGCTACGCACTGGACCGTGACACGGCCGTTCAACGCACCGGCGTCGGGCTACGCGGTGTCGGATCTGCTCGACGGCGCGCTCGGCATCGTGCCGCAGCGAACGGTAACCGACAAGACGACGGACTGGGCGGCCTACGGGCTGGCGGCGCCGGACACCGAACTGACCCTGCATACGCAGGACGGCAAGACCGTCGCGATCGACATCGGCAAGACCTCGCCGGTCTCGACCGGCCGGTACGCGCGCGCCGTTCCCGGCGATGCCGTTTATCTCGTCGACGCCTCCGCAAACGACGCGTTGGCCAAGACGACGGACGACCTCCGGCAGAAGACGCTCGCGGACTTCTCGAACGCCGACGTCCAGCACGTGAGCATTACCTCGCCGTCCGGCGCCCTCGCCGTGGACCGCCTGGGCGCGGACCGGTGGCGCCTCGTCGGCGCGCACCCGTGGCCGGCCGACGATTTTAAGGTCACCGACCTGTTCTTCCCGATCACCACATCCGACGCCAAGAAGTTTCACGACGGGGTGAAGGATCTCGCGCCCTACGGACTCGACCATCCGCCGGTCACGGTCGACATCACACTCAAGAACCGGCAGGCGCCGTTGCGTCTGTTATTCGCGGCAAAAGGGAAAGTGACATATGCGATGGTGGCGGGGGCGTCGACCGTACTGGAGCTGGATGGGGGGCTGATCGGCCGGCTGACGCCGGCGCCGATCTCTTTGGTGAGCAAGCGTCTCTTGCCGTACAATGCGCAGAATCTGACCACGGTGACGTGGAGTCGGGACGAGCAGGCCCTACAGGTACGGCGTCAAGGCCCGGGTTTCTCCGGCGGCGGCCTCTCCGATAGCGAGATCAGCGACATGTTCTCCTCGATCAATATCCTGGAAGCGGATACGGTCCGGCCGCTGGGCGCAACACCGTCCGGGACGCCCGCGTTCGCGATTCAGACCGACGGCGGGGAAGGCGCGCAGTTCCACGTCCTTGTCTACCGTGGGCCGGGCGGCGCATGGCTGGCCACGAACTCCGCGCTGGGGCTGCAGTATCGTCTACCGTCGAACGCCTTTGACGGCTTCCCCAAGCACATCACGGCTTTTCTCGGCATCGCGAAGACCCCGGCGACGGGCGGCACGAAGCCCGCGGGCGGCACGAAGCCGGCCGCTGTGACGCCGACGACTCCGCGGCCCGGCGCGCCGGTGAAGCCGCCGACACCGTGATGCCGCGCGCGCGTCCGGCGCCTTTCCTGGAGCGCTAGCGGACCGCGGGGAGGACGCGGACACCCGTGCGCCGAAACTGCCCCGCAATCTCCGGCGCACTACTAATTACACCAGCGGACGGCGCCAGTCCGACGATGCACAAGATGCGGCAGGGCACGGCGCGTGTGGTCGCGATTCTTCTCGTGTGGGGGCTTGTCGCTCCCTCGGCCCGGGGCGCCGGCCCCGCCGACTGGCCTGCGGTGCTCGCCTCCAGCGTGGTGCCGCTTCCCGTTGCCGCCGGCGTCGAGTACCGGCACGTCTCGCTGGCCACCTCCGACGGTCCGCTCGATCTGCACCATCTGCTGGTGGACCTGCGCAATCCCGCCGTGCACCTCGGCGTCACCGTCGCCCATGACCAGTTGATCAGCGACGACGAGACCGTGTCCTCGATGGCGGCGCGCGCCGGCGCGATCGCCGGCATCAACGCCGACTACTTCGATATCCATCAGTCCGGCATGCCGTTGAACATCGTCATCAGCAACGGTCAGCTGCTGCGCAGTCCGTGGCGGTTTGTCGCGCTGACGGTCGGCCGCGACGGCGCCGCCCGGATCATCCGCTACCGCTGGACCGGCAACGTTGTGACCGAAACCGGCGAGACTCAGCCGCTTGAGAGTTTCAACGCCGGCCTCCCGCAGAACGGCATCACGGTGATCTCGAACGTGCGCGGCTACGGCGCGCCGCCCCCTGACGCGGGCGCGCGGCAGACGGTCGCTGAACTGTCGCCGGCCGATCCCTCAGCAGCCGCTCCCGGCGGCCGCTACTTTGTCAAGCAGATCTGGCCGCAGCAGGCATTCTACGCGCCGTTTCCGCAGGGTGAGATCATCCTGCTCGGACGCGGCGCGGGGGCCGATTGGATCCAGCGCCGACTCACCGCCGGGGCGTCGCTCACGGTCAATCTGACGACGGATCCTGACTGGCACGAGGCACAGGTGGCAGTCGGCGGCGGCCCGATCCTCGTCGACGGCGGGCAGATCGTCGAAGATACGGATCCTCCGGCGGCGGCCGAGCGCAACATCCGGTACCCGGCCGCGGCCGTCGGGATCAGCCCGGACGGCCATTACGTCACTTTCGTTGAAGCGGACGGGCGCCAGCCCTGGCTCAGCATCGGCCTGACGCGCCCACAACTTGCGTCCTACATGCAGCGGCAGGGTGCCTACCAGGCGATGGCGTTCGACAGCGGCGGATCGGCGGAAATGGTCGTCCGCATGCCGGGACAGCCGCAGGTCTCGGTGGTCAACTCACCGTCCGACGGCCAGGAGCGGCCGGTCGCGGACGCGGTCCTCGTGTATACGACCGCGACGCCGGGACCGCCGGTGCGCATTCTCGTCAACAACAATCAGCCGCTGATCTTGTACCCCGGCGCGCGCGTGACACCGCCGACGATCGGGGTCGATGCGCAGGGGAATCCCGTCCCGCTGGCCGCGCCGGTGCAGTTCGCGGCGTCCGGAGGACTTCTGCGGGTCGACGGCCTACCTGCGCGCGGCCCCGCGCCGCCGCGGCAGTCCGCACCCCAGTTCGTCTTCGTCGGCGGCGACGGCACCGTCGTGGGCGGCTCTCAGCCCGCGGACGGCACCGTCACCGCGCAGAGCGGCGCCGCGTCCGGGAGCGTCACCGTGTCCGTGGTGACGCGGTTGGCGCGGCTCGTGGTGTCGCCGGAATCGGTCGGGGTCGGGCCGGGCGAGAGCGCGCCGCTGCGGGTTTCCGGATTGGATTCGGGCGGACGGCTCGTCGCGCTCCCGCCGGAGGCCGTCGCGTGGCGGGTGGACCCGCCGTCCCTCGGCATCGTGCAGGCACCGGGAACGTTCGTCGCCGGTACGGCGACGGGCGCCGGGGTGTTGACCGCGCGGCTCGCCGGCGCCACCGCGGACGTGCGTGTGTCCGTCGGCGGTCCGCAAAGCCGGCTCATTCCGGCGTTCGAGGAACAGGCGTCGTTCCGCGCGTATCCCCCGCAGACCGTCACCGGAGACGTTTCGCTGGTCTCTACGCCGAGCCACGACAATCGTCAGTCGGTGCGCCTGCAGTTCCACCTTGACGGGCAGGGCAGCCGTGCCGCATACGTGGAAACCGATCTGCCGATGCCGGGCCAACCGACGGGCGTCTCGATGTGGGTCTACGGCGACGGCGACGGCGTGTGGCTGCGGGGCGCGTACACCGACGCGAAGGGCGACCGCGGGACCGTCACGTTGGCGCGACAGGTGGACTGGCAAGGGTGGAAGCAGCTCACGGCGTCGCTGCCGAGCGGCATCGACTATCCGATTCGCTGGACCTACGTGTACGTGGTCGAGACGGACCCGACGAAGACCCCAAGCGGAGAGATTTACCTCAGCGGACTGCGCGCGCTGTACGGTCATTAACCACCGGCCGGCGTCAAGCGCATAACCCCCGCTCGGGCGCGAACAGGGAAGATCTCCGTCCGCGGCGCATTGCACTGGGGTAAACCTATTTCACGCGGGATCACCATCGTATGGGCCCACGAACACGACGGAGCCGAGCGGCGGCCGCGATCTCCGCGGTGCTGGTCTGCGCCGCGCTACTCGCCACCGTGCCGGCGCGAGGAGTGCCGGCCCCGGACAGCCTTGCCGCCGCGGTCGAGTCGTACCGTCGCGGCGACTTCGCGGGCGCGCGGACCGTGCTCGAACCGTTGGCCCAGGACGACGGCGCCGACGGCGGCCGCGCGGCGTATTTGCTCGGCGTGATCGATCTCGCGCAGAAGCGCGACGACGATGCGGCGACGGCGTTCCGCCACGCCGCGAGCGCCAATCTGATCCTCGCGGACCACGCCGGGTACGAGTTGGGCGTCGCCGAGTTCGCCGCCGGTCGGTTCGCCGCCGCCGCCTCCGCGTTCGGTGACGTGATCGGCCATTTCCCCGACTCCACGATGCGCGGGCTTGCGCTGTTCTGGCGCGCCGAGAGCCTCTGGAGCGCGCGCGCGGCCGACGCGCCCGACGCCTTTCACCAGTACCTGGAGCAGTTCGGCCAGGGCATGCACGCCCCGCAGGCTTGGTTCGATATGGGGCAGGCCCTCGAGGCGCAGGGGCGGTGGGCTGACGCCGCGCAGGCGTACCGCCGGATCCCCTTGGCGTTCCCCACGACGCCGTACGCGGCGTCCGCGCGCGCGCGTCTCGCCACCCTCGCCGCGGCGCACCCGCTGCCGCCGGACGCGACGCCGGTGGACGTCTTCTATCAGCGCGCGAAGAACGAGTTCGACGCGCGCGACGGCGGCGCCGCGTGGTCGGACCTTCAGGGCGTGTTGTCGATGCCGCGCGCGTGGCTCTACAACGACGGCACGTTCTACATGCTCGGCGCACTGTCGTACGAGCAGCGGCGCTACGCGGAGGCCACCCGGTGGTTCCGGCAAGACGCGGCGCTCCGCCAAACCCACGCGGATGATGCGCTGTTCTATCTGATGCGTATCGCGCTCGCCGGCAGGCGCGACGCGGAGGCGCTGGGGTACGCGCGCCGGATCCTTGCCGAGTACCCGAAGTCGTCGCTGGCGCCGCGCGGACTCTATCTGATCGCGGAAGCGCGCGCGGACCACGGCGCGACCGGGCCCGCGATCGCACTCTACAAAGAGGCCGGGGACCGGTTCCCGTCGACGTGGTACGGCAGCCGCGCGCTGTGGCAGGTGGGATGGCTGCTGTCCCGGGGCGGACAGTGGACGGCCGCCCGTGCCGCGTGGCTGCACGCCGCAGCGGCGTCGGCCGGCACCGACGCGGCGGGCGCGTCGTGGTACTGGGCCGGCCGCGCCGCGGCGCTGGCCGGGCATTCCGACTGGGCCGCCGACAACTACCGCCACGCGGCCACGCTCTATGGCGACACGTACTACGGTCAGGCGGCCGCGGCCAGCCTCAACCAGCCGGTCCGCGCGGCGATCGATCTGAACGCCCTCGACGTGCCCGCGGGCACGATTCCGGCGCTCGATCGGTTCCACGAGCTGGACGCGCTCGCGCAGACCGACGACGCGACGCGCGACCTCGAAGCGGCCGCGGCCGTCTCGCCCGCCGAGGTGCGGCCGGCGGTGCTGACACTGCTGAGCCTGCGCTACACCCAGCTCGACATGCCGCGCCGCGGCATCGACCTCGCGGAAGATGCCCGCGACGCGCTCGGGACGCCGGCGCCGCACCGCCTGCCGCTCGCGCTGTGGGAGGCGCTGTATCCTCGCGCGCAGTGGCCGGCGATCCTCCAGGCCGCCTCGCGCGACGGGGTGGACCCCTACCTGATTGCCGGTGTGATCCGCGAGGAAAGCCGCTTCGATGCGGCCGCGGTATCGTCGGCCGGCGCCTACGGGCTGATGCAGTTGATGCCGGGCACGGCCGCGAGCACGGCGCGCAGCCTTGGGATGACCACGCCCGACCAGCGGGGGCTCGTCGATCCCGCGACGAACATCGCTCTTGGCGCCGCGGTGCTCAAGGCCGAGTTGATGCGGTTCGCCCGCGTCGACCTCGCGCTCGCCGCCTACAACGCCGGCCCCAACGCGGTCCGGCAGTGGCAGGCGGCACGGTCCGGCGCCGACCCGGATACATTCGTCGAAGCGATCCCGTACGGCGAGACCCGCGGCTATGTCAAAACGGTCCGGCAGTCGGCCGCGATGTATCGCTGGCTCTACCAGGACGGGCATCCAACCGCGACGCAGTAGCTCCGAGGAGGAGGTTCATGCCCCAGGCCCGCGCGCTGCCCTACGGCTCGTGGCCGTCTCCGATCACGGCCGATCTCGTCGCCGCGTCGGGCGTCGGCCTCGAGCAGGTCATGCTCGACGGTGACGACGTCTACTGGATCGAGGGCCGGCCCGGCGAAGGCGGTCGCTGCGTCGTCGTGCGCCGGCAGGCGTCCGGCAAGGTAAGCGACGTGACGCCGGCACCGTTCAACGCGCGGACGCGCGTGCACGAATACGGCGGGGGCGCCTACGCGGTCCGCGGCGCGGTCGTATTCTTCTCGTCGTTCGAGGACGGACGGCTGTACCGCTGCGGCCCGGGCGAGCCGCCGTCGGCGATCACGCCCGAGGGCGCGTACCGGTACGCCGATCTCGTCGTCGACCTCCGCCGCGACCGGCTGGTCTGCGTGCGCGAGGACCACAGCGCATCCGATCGCGAGGCGGTCAACGCGATCGTCAGCGTTTCGTGCCGCGGCGGGGTGGCGCCGCGTGTGCTCGTTTCGGGCGGCGACTTCTACTCCGCGCCGCGGCTCTCGGCCGACGGCTCGCGGCTCGCGTGGCTCACCTGGGACCACCCCAACATGCCGTGGGACGGCACCCAGTTGTGGGTGGGCGAACTGGCCCGTGACGGCACGGTCGCCGGGGCGCGGCGCGTCGCCGGCGGGCCGCGCGAATCAATTCTCCAGCCGGAGTGGGGCCCGGACGGCACGCTGTACTTCCTTGCCGATCCGGGCGGGTGGTGGAACCCGCATCGCTGGCGCGACGGCAAGATCGACGCGGTGCTCAAGATGGCGTCGGAGTTCGGCGGACCCGCGTGGCGGCTCGGTCAGTCGACGTACGCCGTCGCTCCGGACGGGCGTCTCGTCTGCGTGCACAAAGCCGAGGGCGGTGCGCGCCTGGCGTGGCTCGATCCCGCGCGCGGCGTGCTCGAACCGATCGCGCTGCCGTATACGGCGCTCGACAGCGTTCGCTGCGGGCGGCCCGGCATCGCGTTCATCGCCGGCGCACCCACCGAATTTCCGCAGGTCGTACTCTCGGATCTACGGGCGCGGCGCGTGGACGTGCTGCGGAAGTCGGCCGACGCGCCGGTTGACGCGTCGTACCTGTCGCGCCCCGAGCCGATCGACTTTTCGACCGAGGGCGGCGCGACCGCGCACGCGCTGTACTACCCGCCGGTGAACCCCGACGCGACGGCGCCGGCGGACGAGCGCCCGCCGCTCATCGTGAGCGTGCACGGCGGACCGACCGGCGCCGCCTCGTCGACGCTCAACCTCGGCACGCAGTACTGGACGAGCCGGGGCTTCGCGGTCGTCGACGTGAACTACGGCGGCAGCACCGGGTACGGGCGCGCCTACCGCGAACGGCTCTACGGTCAGTGGGGCGTGGTGGACATTGACGACTCGATCAACGCGGCGCGCCACCTCATCGAACGCGGCGTGGTCGATCCCGAACGCGTGCTGATCCACGGCGGGAGCGCCGGCGGGTACACGACGCTGGCCGCGCTGACCTTCCGCGATTTCTTCGCCGCCGGAGCGAGCTACTTCGGCATCAGCGATCTCATCGTGTTTCACGAGGAGACGCACAAGTTCGAGTCGCGGTACGACCAGCACCTTATCGGCCCGTACCCGGAGCGGAAAGACCTCTACCAAGAGCGGTCGCCGATCACCTCGATCGACAAGCTGCGCGCGCCGCTGATCCTGTTCCAGGGCCTCGAAGACAAGATCGTGCCGCCCAATCAGTCTGAGATGATCTACGAGGCGGCGAAGCGCAAGGGCATTCCGGTGGCGTACATTGCATACCCGGGGGAGCAACACGGCTTCCGGCGCGCGGAGCACATCACGCGCACGCTCGAGGCGGAGGCCTACTTCTACTCGCAGATCTTCGGCTTCCCGCTGGCCGATGCCGTCGAGCCGGTGCCGATCGAGAACCTCGACAACGCACCGCGCGGGCGTGGGCGGCGTCCGGCCCACGGGACGCGCGCGAAGCGCACCGATGCGGCTGCGGTACGCGCAACCGCCGCGTCGGCGCCCGAGTCAGCGGAAGGAGACACCGCGCCGCCGGAGGCTGAGGGCGATCAGGGCGCGGAGCCGCGGGCGGGGCGAGGCCGTGGCGGCGCCCGCAAGAAGACGAAATAGGCGCGCCGGCGCCGAATCTTCATCCAACGTTTTCCGATTCCTATCGGAGAGTTAACCGTTTACAGGATACGGTGGGGGGAGTGAGCGCGTCCGAGGCGCGGTGGCGCCGGTTGCGTCCCGGCGGGCGGGTCCTCAGCGTCGCGCACCGGGGAGCGTCGCGCGAAGCGCCTGAGAACACCTTGGCCGCGTTTCACCTGGCGCTCGACGCCGGTGCCGCCGCGATCGAATGCGATGTGCAGCGCACCCGCGACGGGCGCCTCGTCGTCATCCACGATCAGACCGTCGACCGGACGACGGACGGCCGCGGCGCTGTCGGGGGGCTCGCGTTCGAGGACCTCCGGCGCCTCGACGCCGGCCGGTGGTTCGGGCCCGGGTTTGCCGGCGAGCGCGTGCCGTCTCTCGACGAAGTGCTCGCGCTCGTGCGCGGCCGGGCGTTCGTGCTGCTGGAGATCAAGCACGGCCCCGTGTTCTACGACGGCATCGAGCGGCAGGTCGCCGAGGCGCTGCGACGCCTGGGGATGCCCGCGGCGGCGCTGGTGATGTCCTTCGATCACCCCGCTGTCCGGGCCATGCGCGCGGAGGCG
>DATEGA010000033.1:0-8252 GCA_035280345.1 bacterium
CGGCCGCGCCGCGGGCATCGTGGCGCCGCTCCTGCTGGCGGCGCTCATGCACACCTGGACGACCGGCCGCGCTGAGGCGCTGAGCATTGTCGCGGCGTCGCTCGTCGTTGCCGTCGGAATCGTGATCGTGTTCGGCGAAGAAACAGCCGGCCGCCGCCTCGAGGAGACGGCGGAGTACCGAGCTGAGGTGATCTGATTCCTATCACCTGCTACGATAGACGCGGAACGCGGATCGCAAACAGGGGGTGGAGAAAGATGCACGGCACGTGGCGGAGAGTGTTTGCGGTTGGAGTGATCGTCGGGCTCATGGCCGGTGCCGCCGGCACGGCGGCGGCGCAAATCAATGTCGGCTCGCTCATCAAGCTGTTTGGAATCGGTTACGTCGTCAAGCAGTTCGGCCCCCAGATCAACTCGGCCATCAATACGCTCATGCTCAACAACCAGGCGCAGAACCGGGAACTCACCAAGGTCGTGCCGATTATCAGCGTTAGCG
Source organism: bacterium (assembly GCA_035280345.1). Lineage (GTDB taxonomy): Bacteria > Sysuimicrobiota > Sysuimicrobiia > Sysuimicrobiales > Segetimicrobiaceae > DASSJF01. The sequence goes on from DATEGA010000033.1 coordinate 494, forward strand.
TGGCCCTCGGGGGGCAAGGCGGGGGGTACATTGGCGCCGCGCAGGTGCAGGGCCCCAAGGCCGCGCTCGACAAGGTGCAGGCGGTGGCGCAGATCGAGGGGTCGTTCATGAACCAGATCCGGCTGCGCGGGCTCGTGCCGGTAGACAGCATAAACCCGCTTGCGGGCAAACTCCACCGGATCTATGGCGTCGGTGTGACGGCGCTCGTCGATTTCCAGTTGTAGCCGCGGCGCGGCTCTTCAGCGGCCTCCCGCGGCGCGCCGGAGGCCACGCTTGAGCGGCACGCCGCATGTCGCGCAATAGTGCTGCCCCGGATCGCTGATCCGAGCGCCGCACTTCCAGCAGTCCGCGGCGACCTCGGTTCCACAGCGCGGGCACCGCGTCTGCATGGCGGCCGCTGAGACGCCGGCCATGCCCCAGTCGCACTCGGGATTCCCGCAGACGAGCACCAGCGGCACGGCTTCGCGCCGCGGCAGGATGCGCTTAAGCGGAACGCCGCACGCTCCGCAGTATAGGGCGCTGACCTCCGGCACGTCGGCGCCGCACTTCCAACAGGCGGTCACCATCGGCGAGCCGCAGTCGGTACAGGTCTCAGGCAGGGCTTCGACGCGGAGCGCGGTCATGGAGTGGGTGCACTCGGGGCTCGAGCAAATTGCGAAGTACCTGGACATCGTTGGTCCCTCCCGGGACGCACGTGTCGTGGGGCGGTTTTCGGGGCAGGCCGGAAAACTCCTCCGGCGTGCGCAACCGTCAATCCTATGGTACCCTCTCCGGCGAGGGTGATCCGCGGTGGCCGAACGGTTTCACATCATCACACAAGGCTGTCAGATGAACGTCCGCGACTCGGAGGCGATGGCCGGGCTGCTGGCGCGGATGGGCTATGCCGCTACCGACGATCCTACAGACGCGGACGTCATCATTCTCAACACCTGCACCGTGCGAGAGGGAGCCGAAGACCGCGCCTACGGACGCCTCGGCGAGTTGCGGGCCCTCAAACGGCGGCGGCCGGGGCTGTTGCTCGGCGTCGCCGGCTGCCTCGTCCAACAGGAACGCGACCGCGTGCTGGACCGCGCACCCTGGCTCGATTTGATCTTCGGCGTGCACAACATCCACCGGCTGCCGGAATTGCTGCGCGAGGCTCGGGACGGCTGCATGCCGGTCTACGAGGTGTGGGACCGGTCGGACCGGGACCGTCCGTTGCCGGTGCTGCCGCATCCGGCGTCGGCGCGCGGCGTCCGCGCGTTCGTCAACATCATCCACGGCTGCAACAAGTTCTGTACGTTTTGCATCGTGCCGTACGTGCGCGGGCGGGAGCGGAGCGTCGCGCCCGAGGACGTCGTCGCCGAGGTCCAGGCGCTCGCGGCGCAGGGCGTGCGTGAAGTGACACTCCTCGGCCAGAACGTCGACAGCTACGGCCACGACCTGACGCCGCGGCGGGACCTCGCCGGGCTCCTTGAGTTGGTGCACGAGGTCGATGGCATCGGGCGGATCCGTTTCACGACCAGCCACCCGCGCGACATGACGCGCCGGCTGATCGAGACCGTTGCCCGGCTGCCGAAGGCCTGCGAGCACATCCACCTGCCGGTGCAGGCGGGCGACGATGAGATTCTCCGCCGGATGCACCGCGCGTATACCGGGGCCCAGTACCGCGAGACGGCAGACGCCGTTCGCACCGCGATGCCGCGGGCGAGCCTGACGACCGACGTCATCGTCGGGTTCCCCGGCGAGACCGAGGAGGCGTTCGAGCGGACGCTGCGGTTCGTCGAGGACCTGCGCTTCGATGCCGTCAACACCGCGATGTACTCGCCGCGCGCCGGCACGCCGGCCGCGGACTATCCCGATCAGGTGCCGGACGATGCCAAGCGCCGGCGCCTCGCCGCGCTCAACCGCATGCAGGAGCGGATCGCCGCGGAGATCAACGCGCGACTCGTCGGCGGGGCGGAGGACGTCTTGGTGGAAGAGCCGGGCCGCAAGGGTGGCATGCTCGGCCGCACGCGGACCAACAAGATCGTCACCTTTGACGGCGATGCCGGCCTGATCGGCCGCACGGTGTCGGTGGAGATTCTCGAGGCGGGATCGTGGGTGCTGCGGGGGCGCCGCGCCACAGGCGTGTGGCAGAGCGCGCCCCGTATGATCGCGACGCCCTAGCGGGTCAGCCCTCCCACCCACGCCGGCCTGCCACCGCCGGCGCTGAGGTCTCCGTCCCACGCCGCAATGAGCACCCCAGTGGCGACATCGCGCAGCTCGCAATGCGACCGCCGCTCGCCATGGAGAGGCCCATCATGGTAAGCGACCTGCGCGCCCTGCGCATAGAACGCCCAGCTGTAGAGCGACTGCTCCGTGTGGAACCGCCGAACGACTCGGCCCGCCCGCCAAGTGATCAGGGTCAGCGCGATCGGATAACTCACGCCGTCAATCCGGAATTCAGCGAACCAGCCCACCGTTCCGTTGGGTGCGATCCGGCCGGCGGCGACCCCGACTTGGCCTGGCTCCTTCGGGACGGTGACGCTGCGGCCGCCGCTGAGCGTGATCCGCGCGGCGCCGTTCGACCCCGCGGAGACTGACACCGCTCCGTCACGCGACTGTCCGTATGCGGGAACGAGCGCGGCAAGCAACACGATTGCGACCGCCGCGGGTGCGCGCATCAACAGTCGCATCTCACAGACGTCGGTAGAACCACCGCTCCAGGTCCCGGCCCCGCAGACGGACCATCGTCGGACGGCCGTGGAAGCACGAGTAGGGGTCCTCCGTGCGCGCGAGCTCTTCGAGCAGCGCGGCCATCTTTGTCTGGTCGAGCCGATCGCCGGCGCGCACCGCAGTGTGGCAGGCCGTCGCGATGGCGAGCCGCTCCTCGAGGTCGCGGCCCGCGTGCTCGTCGCGCCCCGAACCGAGATCGGCGAGGCACGCACGGAACAGCGTGATCGCATCGCGATCCGCGGCGATCGCCGGGACGGCGCGTAGGCGGATCGTCGCCCGGCCGAACGCTTCCACCTCGAAGCCGAGCGCCGCGAGCGGGCGCTCGACTTCTGACACCACCGCCGCTTCCGCCGGCGACAGCTCCACGACCGCGGGTGTCACGAGGCCCTGCGCGTGCGCGGTGCCCGCGCGGCGCCGGGCGAGCAGCCGCTCGTACAGCACGCGCTCGTGCGCCGCGTGTTGATCGATGAGCACCAGATCTCCGCCGGTTTCCCCGACGATATACGTGAGCGCCAGCTGGCCGAGTACGCGGATCGACGGCCACGGCGCAGTTAGGGGCGGCGGCGGCCACAACGACGGCCGCACGGCGTCCGGTCCCGCGGCCGCGCCGTACGAGGTGGCGGACTCCGCGACGTCGTGGGCGCCGGCGGGCAGGGCATCACCCCCGACGGCCGTGTCCGGAGTCCCGGGCGCGGCCGTCGCGCCGGGCCACCGCACGGCGCCGGGTGCGGTGTGCACCAACGCCGCTCCGTGCAGCACCCGCCGGACCTCGCGTACCACGTCGCTGAACACGACGCGCTCGTCGGCGAACCGCACCTCCGCCTTCCGCGGGTGGATGTTGACGTCGAGCGCGTCCTGCGGCACCCGCACGTGCAGCACGGCTGCAGGAACGCGGCCCTCGGGAATCAGCGTATGGTAGGCTTGGTCGAGGGCGCGCGCCAGCATGGGGCTCCGCACCGGACGGCCGTTTACGAGGAACCACTGATGGCTGCGCCGCGCCTGGGCCGTCTCCGGCGTGCCTAGCACGCCCGTGAGACCGGTGAGGCCGCGCGTGTCGATCGTGAGCGTGCGGTCCCGCAGCGCCGCTCCGAGCACGCGGCGAGCACGGTTCTCGAAGGATTCGGGGGGCATCCACAGGATCTCGCGCTCGCCGTCGACCAGGTGGAACGCGACGGACGGGGCGGCGAGCGCGAGGGCCTGTACGGTTTCGACGATCACCGCGGTCTCGCGCGCCGGGGATTTGAGAAACCGCTGTCGGGCCGGAGTGTTGTAGAAGAGGTTCTCGACGGTCACCATGGTGCCGTCGGCGGCGCCGGCGACAGCGGGGGCGCCCCGTTCGCCCCCCGTGACCGTCACGGCGGCGGCGCTGTTCGCGCCGGCCGGCCGCGTGACGATCGTGACGCGTGCGACCGCGGCGATGCTCGGCAGCGCTTCGCCTCGAAACCCGTAGGTATTCACGTGACGCAGGTCGTCCGCCGAGCGGATCTTGCTGGTGGCGAACCGCTCAAACGCGACCGCGAGCTGCTCGGCCGGAATGCCGGCCCCGTCGTCGCTGACGCGAATCAGGCGGGAGCCGGCGCCGTCGATCTCGATCGTGATGCGGCGCGTCCCGGCGTCGAGACTATTCTCGATGAGTTCCTTGACGACCGAGGCCGGACGCTCGACGACTTCGCCCGCGGCGATGCGCTCCGCGGCCGCCGTAGGCAGGACCTCGATCCGAGGGGACGTCAATGCCGGCGGCGTGGCAGCGGCAGCGCGAGCTGCTGACCGCGAGACGGTCCGGGCCGCGGGCGTCCGGTGCCTCGTTTGCGGCGGGGGCTGCCGCGGGTCTCCACCGCGGCGCGCTCCAGGCCGTCGAGGACTTCGCGTGCGCGGCGGATCACGGCATCGGGAACCCCGGCGAGCCGGGCGACGTGGATGCCGTACGACGATTCCGCGGCCCCGTCTGCGACCCGGTGCAGGAATACGACGTCGTGGCCCTCTTCGCGCACCAGGACCTGCACGTTTGCGACACGGTCGAGCTGGGCCGCCAGTTCTGTCAGCTCGTGGTAGTGGGTCGCGAACAGCGTCCGCGCGCGGACACGGTCGTGCAGGTCTTCGACGACGGCCCATGCCAGGCTCATGCCGTCGTAGGTACTGGTCCCGCGGCCGACTTCGTCGAGGATCACCAGGCTGCGCGCGGTCGCCTGGGTCAGGAGGCGCGCCACCTCGATCATCTCGGAGAGGAACGTGCTCCGGCCCGCGGCCAGGTCATCGGTCGCCCCGACGCGCGTGAAGATGCGGTCGACGAGCCCGATCTCGGCCTCCCGCGCGGGTACGAAGCTGCCGATCTGCGCCAGCACGACGAGGAGCGCCGTCTGCCGGATGAACGTGCTCTTGCCGCCGAAGTTAGGCCCCGTGACGATGAGCAGGTCGCGGTCGGAGACACCGAGCGCCACATCGTTCGCAACGAACCGCGCCCGTCCGAGCGCCTCCTCGACGACCGGGTGGCGGCCGGCCGCGATGCGAAGGGCGCGGCCCGCGGTGACTTTCGGCCGGACGTAGGCGTGGCGGACCCCCACTTCGGCCAGCGCGGCGTAAACATCCAACTCGGCCAGCGCGCGGGCGCAGGTCTGAAGGCGCTGGGTCTCGGCCCGAACCGCCGACCGCAGGTCGCAAAACACCTCATACTCGCGCGTGTTGATCTTGTCCTGGGCACTCAGGATGAGCGCCTCACGTTCCTTCATCTCCGCGGTGATGTAGCGCTCGGCGCCGGCCAACGTGCCCTTGCGTACGTAGTCCGCGGGCACGAGATGCGACTGCGGCTTGCCCACCTCGATGTAGTAGCCCATCACCTGGTTGAAGCCGACCTTGAGGCCGCGGATGCCGGTTCGCTGCCGCTCCGCGGCTTCGCGTCCGGCCATCCACCCCTTGGCCTCGCTCGCGCCCTCGCGCAGCCGGTCCACCTCCGTATCAAAGCCGGGCCGGATCAGGCCGCCGTCGCGCGGCGAGAGCGGTAGGGCGTCCGCGAGCGCGGCCCTGAGCCGATCGGCGAGGCCGGGCGGGGGAGTGAGGAGGGGCACGAGCCGTTGCAGCGCGGGGGCGTCGAGCGCCGCCGCCGCGGGTCCGACCGCCGGAATCGCGTCCACCGTGTCACGCAGCCCGGCGAGATCGCGAGGGCCGCCGGCGTCATGGCTCAACCGGCCGAGCATCCGCTCCAGGTCGCCGAGCGTCCGCAGCGAGCCGCGGATCCGTTCCCGGATCGAACCGGTCTCGGCCAGCGACTGAACGGCGTCCTGGCGTGCCTCGATCGCGTCCACGCTGTCGAGCGGCTGCGCGAGCCACCGCCGCAGGAGGCGCGCGCCCATGGCGGTCTCCGTGAGATCGATCACATCGAGCAGCGTGCGGCCCCGCGGGTCGTCGCGCGTCGAGGTCCACAGACCAAGCGCGCGGCGCGTGGCGTCATCCAGCACCATGCCGTCTCCGGACCGCAGCAGGCGCAGGGTGCGGAGGTGGCCGAGCGTGCCACGGTGCGTCGCGCGGAGATACTGAATCAGGGCCCCCGCGGCGGCCGCCGCCAACGGCGCCTGGTCGAGCCCGAAGGCGTCGAGCGCGGCCACGCCGAGATGGTCGCGGAGTTCGCGCCCGGCGACCTCCGGATCGAACCGCCACGCGTCGAGCGGCGTGATCACCACGGCGATCTGGTCTTGGGAGCCGAGCGGCGTCTTGGTCTCGCCCTCGCCGCGGTCCGGCACGACGAGTTCCTTGGGGCGCCACCGCGCGAGAATCTCATCGGGGCGTTGCGGCGCCGCACCGTGCGCGGCGACAAACTCGCCGGTCGACACGTCCGCGAGTGCGATGCCCCAGGCATCGCCTCGGGCGGCCGCCGCCGCGACGAAGTTGTTCTCGCGCGCCGTGAGCAGATCGTCTTCGATCACCGTACCGGGCGTCACGACGCGCACAACCTCGCGCCGCACCAACGTCCGGGTCTGTCTGGGATCCTCGACCTGATCGCAAATCGCCACGCGGTGGCCGCGGTCGATCAGACGGCGCAGATACGCCGGCAGGGCGTGATGCGGAATGCCGCACATCGGAATGCGGGTGCCCTTCGCGACCGGCCGGCTCGTCAGCGTGAGCTGCAGTTCCCGCGACACCAACCGGGCGTCGTCGAAGAACGCTTCGAAGAAGTCGCCGAGCCGAAAGAGGAGGATTGCCCGGGGGTGCTCGTCCTTGAGCGCCTGGTACTGGCGCATCATGGGCGTGAGCTCGGTCATTGCCTCTGATTTCGTCGCACCGTGGGGGGGTCCTGTTCGTATCTGCGGCCGCGCTGCGGGGGACCGTGCTCGGCGTGCGGCGAACCTCTGCGGACGTGGACGAGACGCTCAACCCAGGGACGAACGCACCGCGGCGAAGGCGGCGCGGACGGCGCGGCGGAGGCGGTGCTGGGTCGCCCCCCGCACCCGCGCCCGCGCGGGACACTCCGAAGAAGCCGATCCTCACGCCCGCGAAACCCGCCGCCGGGCAAGCGGCCGCGCTTGCCGCGGAAGAGCAGGCGTGGGAGCGGACGCACCTCGAGCAGGTGATGTTCCGGTTGGCCCGCGAGCACGCCGAGGCCGCGGCGCGCTCGGCCGCCGCCCTTCCGCCAGAGCGGGAGGGAGAACGCACCCACAGCCTGCTCGCCGTGCTGATGGCCTACTTTGCGGTTGAAGCGTTCATTAACATGGTGGGACAGGATCGCTTGGGTGCCAGGTTCCGCCACTACGACCGGATGTCGCCCGAAGGGAAGTGGCTCGAGGTCACGCGCCTCGTGAGCAAGTCCGGCCGCACGTTCGACGAGGACGGCAAAGAGCTCTCGGCGCTGTCAACGCTCAGGTCCTGGCGCAACACGCTCACCCACTACAAAGGCCGGTACGAAGACACCCAGGCCGGCGGCGAAACGCAGGTCGACGCATTGCTGAGCGCCGAGAACGCAAAGCAGGCCGTCGAGACGGCGACGATACTCTACCGTGCCTTCTACGAGTTGGACCGGCGGTCGGCGCCGCGCCAGTTTGTCTGGCTCGACGATCGAACGCCGGCGCGCCCT
>DATEGA010000034.1:0-2427 GCA_035280345.1 bacterium
GTCCGGCAGATGCGCGATTCCGCAGTAGCCGTTTCGGCCGAGGTGGATCTCGCCCCAGGCGAGCGCCTCGCCGTCTTCGTGTTGTCCCGCCCACCGGCGTGGCGCGAGCCCGCCGAGGTAGGCGCCGACGGTATAGCGGCCGTCCCGGACCGTGGCGCCCATGCCGCTCATCCGTGCAACGGTCGAGCGTAGACCGTCGGCGCCGACGACGAGCCGCGCGGCGTGTGATTCACGGCGGCCGCGGTGCTCGACCGTGACGCGAACGCCGCGGCGTCCGATCTCGAGCGCGGCCAGCCGAGTGCCGTCCTGAATCACCGCCCCGGCACGCGCGGCGTGCTCGAGCAGCGTCTGATCGAGGATCGCCCGGCGCAGCGCCCAGCCATTCCGCCGCGGAAACGCGAGCGGCGTCTCTGTTCCGTCCGCCGTCACGAGATGCATGCCCCGCACCGGCGCGGCCGCCCGCTGTACGTCTGCGCGGACGCCGATCCGGTCGAACAGTTCGTCACAGCCCGGATTGAGGTAATCGCCGCAGGGCTTGGGGCGCGGAAAGGCGGCCCGATCGGCGAGAAAGACGCGCCAGCCGCGCCGTGCGAGCAGGGCCGCGGTGGCACTGCCGGCGGGCCCGCCGCCGACCACGACGACGTCGAGGGGTCCGGTCACCCGAGTCGCTCCAGCGCCACCCGAAAACCGGGGACGCGGCGCACGCTTAGGTTCGGCACGCCGGCCGTCGCGGCCAACTCGCGATACTGCGTCCACGTGTACGCGCGGTCGACCGAGCGCGGACCGTCCGTGCGGATCAGCGGATTGAGGAAACACCTCGTGAGCAGCCACACGCCGGCGTGCGCCGCGGGCGACCGGACGAGATCCACGACGAAGAACCCCAGCCGGCCGAGCCCGTTGAGCCGCCCCACCAGCGCGGGTCGCTCGGCGGGTTCGAGGTGGTGGAGCGCGATCGAGCAGAGACACGCGTCGAACGCACCGTCGCGGAACGGCAGTGCGCGTGCGTCGGCCCGGACGACCTCGATCTCGGGGAACCGGACAGAGGACTGCGCGGCCAAACGGGCGGTGACCGGATGCCGGTCGATCGCAACGATGCGGACCGGAACGTCGCGCCGCGCCGCCCACCGCACCACCGCGCGGGGAATATCCGCGCCGCCGGTCGCGACATCGAGCAGCACAAGCGGCGCGCCGAGCGTGCGGGACCGGCGCCACACAGGCAGCAGCCGGTCGAGATAGGTGCACACGAAATGCACGGCGCCCGTGAGACGGTTCATGCGTCCGAGCGCGCCGAGGTCCGGACGCAGCCGTTCCTCGGGGCACGCCGGATCGTCCATCCACTCCTGGACGATCTCCGAAGCCGGTGCGATCGAATTCGCCTTCATGCGTCCTCGGCCATCACCATGCGTCCTCCATTACCGGTCAGAGTATCCCGCCGCGCTGCAACGGCTCCGTAACGCGCCGAGGCAGGGGCCGGCGGTTTCGCCACTAGGCTTTCCCTGTTCGGCCGCGAACACGATTTCCTTGTGCGCATCGCGACGCTGCTGCCGAGCGCGACCGAGATCGTCGCCGCTTTGGGCCTTGCCGGGGACATCGTGGCCGTCACCCATGAGTGCGACTACCCGCCGGAGGTCCGCGGCCGTCCGGTCGTTGTCCGGCCCCGCGTCGATTCCGCGCTCAGCAGCGCTGCGATCGACGCGGCGGTCGAGGCCGCGCTGCGCAGGGGCGAGAGTTTGTACCGGCTTGACTCGGATGGTCTTGCCGCGGCGCGGCCGGACCTGATCGTGACGCAGAATTTGTGCGAGGTTTGCGCGCTGCCGAGTCTCGACGTGGAAAGGGTGGCCGCGGGCCTGCCCGGACCGCCGCGCGTGGTGCGGTTGCACCCGCACACGCTCGAGGACGTGTTCAGCGACATTGAACGAGTCGGGACCGCTGCCGGGGCCCCCGCCGAGGCGCGCCGTCTTCTCGCGTCGCTCCGGGCGCGCGTCGCCGCGGTGGCGCAAAGGTTGGGTGAGGCGCGACGCGCCGCCGCAGCACCGCGCGTCTTCTGCATGGAGTGGCTTGACCCGCCGTTCTGCAGCGGCCACTGGATGCCCGAGATCGTCGACTTAGCGGGTGGCCGCGAGGTCATCGGACGCCGCGCCCGTCCCTCGTTTCGTGTCGCGTGGGACGAAATCGCGGCGGCTGCGCCGGAGGTTGTCGTGCTGACCGTCTGCGGTTTCGATGTCGCGCGGACGTGCGCGGAACTGCGCGCGATCGCCGGGCGACCGGAGTGGCGTGCGCTCCCCGCCGTGGCCGCCGGCCGCGTCTACGTGACGGACGGCGGGGCGTTCTTCAGCCGGTCGGGCCCCCGGCTCGTGGACGGACTGGAGATCATGGCGGCGATCCTGGCCGACGCCGCGTCGCCCGCGCCCATGGTTCGCGGGCGGG
>DATEGA010000035.1:0-4077 GCA_035280345.1 bacterium
GGCCGGAACGCGGTCGAGCGGCGACGCGGCGGTCCGCCCCCGTGTGGTCACGCGTGCGCAGTACAAAGCCGACGGGGTCGGCTACACGTTCGGGCGCCGCCATCAGCTGTTTATCCTCGCGGTTGCCGGCGGCCGCGCACAGCAGGTGACGGATGAGGACGTCGATCACGCGAGTCCCGCATGGTCGCCCGATGGGCAGCGGCTGGCGTTCGTGCGGGCCCGCGCCGGCGGCGGGGACTATAGCCTCTTCGATCTGTGGACGATGGACGCGGCGGGGGGCGCTTCGCGGCAACTGACCCGCGAGATCGGCCGGGCCGTTGCGCCCGCGTGGTCGCCCGACGGCGCCTGGATCGCATGCTTCGGCCACGACGAGCAAGAGGCGGGGTTCGGCGATCCGATGGTACGCCTCTGGCTGGTGCCCGCGGGGGGTGGCGCGCCGCGCCGGCTCACCGGCGGTTATGACCGCGCCGCGGTGCTCGCGCGCCCCCACGAGGTCTCGGCACCGCCGATTTGGTCGCGGGACGGCCGCGGGGTGACATTTCTCGCCGCGGATGCGGGCCGGACCCACGTCGTGCGCGCCGCTGTGGCGGACGGTACGGTCGCGACCATTGTCGCGGGCGACCGGCAGGTGCAAAGCGTGACCGAGACGGCGGGCCGCGTCGCGTTCGCGGCGACCGATCCGGAGATCCCGGGCGATCTCTTCGTCTGCGCGCCGGATGGCTCCGGCGAACGCCGGCTTACGCGGGTTAACGACGCGTGGCTCGGCGAGCTCGCGCTGCCGCGGGTGGAGCACCGCCGGTTCTCGAGCCCGCACGGCGGGGAACTCGACGGGTGGGTGACGCACCCTGTCGACGGCCGCCGGCCCGCGCCGCTGCTCGTGGAGATCCACGGCGGGCCGGCAAGCTACGCCGGACCACTGTTCCCGTCAGGGCTGTGGCATACTTACATCCTCGCTTCGCACGGGTGGGCGGTTCTTCAACTGAACCCGGTCGGGTCCGGCTCGTACGCGAAATCGTTTGCGCACGGCATCCGCGGGGGCTGGGGCGAACGTGACCTTCCGGAACAACTCGCCGCGGTCGATGCGCTGGTCGCCGACGGGACCGCTGACGCCGGCCGCCTCGCTGTCTCCGGCTACTCCTACGGGGGGTTCATGACCTCGTGGACGATCACCCACACCGATCGTTTCAGGGCCGCGATCGTCGGCGCGCCCGTCACCAACTTGGAGAGCTTCCACGGAACGTCGGATATCGGGCCGTGGTTCGGCGAGTGGGAGATGCGCGGCGACCTGGTCACGCAGCGCGAGACGTATCGCCGCCTCTCGCCGATCAATTACGTGGAACGGGTGACCACTCCCACGCTGATCGTGCACGGCGAAGCCGACGACCGGTGCCCGATCGGGCAAGGCGAAGAGCTGTTCGTCGGACTCGTCGCGGCGGGCCGGGCGCCGGCCGAGTTCGTGCGCTACCCCGGGCAAAGCCACAGCTTCCGGCAGCAGGGCCGGCCGAGCCACCGGATCGACGTGGTCCGGCGCGTGGTCGACTGGCTCGGGCGCTACGTGCCGACCGGCGAGTAGATTGGAGGCCGCGCCGGGTTCAGCGCTTCCCGATACCCTGGAGCGCCCGCAGGTACATGATTTGGCCCGCGTGATAGGTATCGTGGGTCGTCGCGCGTACGAGGCGCATCGCCAGCGGCTGGGCCGGCCCACCTCTGTACCAGGTGACCTGCTTCGAGAGCGCGCGGTCGTCGAGGGCATGCGCCCGTGTCAGGAACTCTTCCGAGAGCCGCAGCAGGTCGCGGCGATCCCGATCCCACTCGGTGTCGCCGTCGTTCACCTCGAGCCAATCGACGGCCTCGAGTTGCGCGCCGTCCGGCGGGTTCCCGTCCCAGGCATCGAGGACGCCGCGCTTCCACAACGTGAGGTGGCGGACGATCTGCCAGATCGAGTGGCGCGGCGGCGCGGGCTTCCATGCCGCCTCCGCGGCCGTCAGTCCCCGCAGCGCCCCGCGCAGCGGCGGCTGCCACTGCCACTCCTCGTCCTCCAAGGTCGTATGGATGTGATTCACGACGACCTCGTTGAGGCTAACACCGCCGTTCCTACTCATCGCCGCACTCTCCCGTCACGGTCGACCGCGGCGCCGTAGGCGGCCGCGCCCTCCGCGGTGACATAGCCGTCATCGAGGTCGGCCTGAATGTTCACCACCGGGCGGGCCGCGGGATCGCCGAAGCCGCTCCCGCCGGCAATCTCGATCGTCGCGCGCTCGCCGGTGCCGCGAAGCTCCGCGACGCCCACCGTCGCGCTGGCCTCGCGAACTTGTCCATCCTCGACGACGAATGCGCGGGCACGGCGTCCGGGCCGTCCGCCGTGCAGTCCCGGCGTGGACACAAGCATGCCGTGCGGCCGGAAGTCGACGAGCACGGGGTTGGGGCTCGGCCGGCGGAGGCGCATGCGGACGCGCTGGCCCAAACCGCCGCGGTGCCGGCCGGGGCCGCCGGAGTCGGAGATCAGCTCCTTGCACTCCACGACCAGCGGCGTCCGGCTCTCGAACATCTCCACCGAGACGTTGGCTGCCGACGTGGGGTATAGGAGCGCGGACTTGCCGTCACCGTGTGCGCTCGCGCCCTGGCCGCCGCCCTGGAACAGGTGGTCGTTGAACGGGCGTCCGTCCGCGTCGCGCCCGTAGCTGCCCATTCCGATCGGGAGGCCGGTGAACGCTTGCACGCGATCCGGGAGGACCTCGGCGAGCGCGCGGAACACCGCGGGGCCGAGGTACCAGCCGGTGTGTGTCCGTTCGTTGACCGACGCCGGATACCGGCAGTTGAGCACGGAGCCTTCGGGCGCGATCACGCGAAACGGCCGGTAGCAGCCGGCGTTGGAACGGATCTCCGGCGTCAGAATCGACTTCAGCGCATACGTCGTGTGGGCCGCGGTGTAGTGGTAGGTGCAGTTCATGCCGCCGCGCGGGAGTTGCGGCGGCGCGCCGGTAAAGTCGGCCGTGATCTCGTCGCCGGCGACGGTCACCGCGCAGGGCAGCCGGAGGGGCGCGTCGAGGCCGTCATACCAGACCTCGCTGCGGTAGGTGCCGTCCGGCACCGCGCGGATCGCATCGCGCATCGCCTGCTCCGCGCGCGCCTGTACGGTATGCGCGAGCGCCGCGAGCGATTCGAGTCCGTACTCGTCCATGAACGCCAGCAGCCGGTCGGCGCCGATCCGGTTGCTCGACACCTGCGCTTGGATGTCGCCGACGACCATCTCCGGCCGGCGGACGTTCGCACCGATCATCGCCATCAGGTCGTCGTTGAGTTCCCCCGCACGGTACAGCTTGAGGGGCGGTACCTGGAGCCCTTCGTCGTAGATCTCCCGGGCGTTGAGCGAATCCCGCGTGCCGCCGATGTCGGAGGCGTGGGCGATCGACCCGATGAGGGCGCAGACGCGGCCGCGGCGGAACACCGGCGTCACGACGCCGAAGTCGTACAAGTGCCCGGCGCACATCCACGGGTCGTTGGTGATGAGCACATCGCCGTCCCGCAGCGTCTCTTTCGGAAAGGCGCTCAGCATGTAGCGAACCGCGAGCGGCAGCGACAGGTTGAAGACCGGCATCGAGCGCGGCGAGTGGGCGATCGACTCGGCGTCCGCGTCGAGGATCTCGCAGCCGAAGTCCTGCGCTTCGCCGATGATGGTACTGAAGGCCGTGCGCAGGATCGTGATCCAGCACTCCTCCGTGATGTTGATGAGCCGGCTCCACATGATCTCGAGGGAGATCGGATCGAACGGCGAGCCGCCGGCTACGGGCGGCGGTGTGGCCTCATTCCGCGCCATGCCGGTGGCCTCCGTGCAGGGGGGCGGGTTGCCGCAGCCGCCGGGCAACCGTCAGCCGGAGGTTGCCCGCCGCATCGACCGCAAACGCGTCATGCGGACCTATGACCGTGGTGGCTTCGCGCTCCTCGATGATCGCCGGTCCGTCCGCCCGCATGCCGGGCCGCAGCCGTCCGCGGTCGTAGACCGGCGCCTCGACGAACCCGCCGGCTTCGGGGAAGTACGCGGGCCGCCGGGCCCGCAGCGCGGCGCCCGCGTCGGCC
>DATEGA010000036.1:0-8102 GCA_035280345.1 bacterium
GCCCGGGCCGGGCGCCGTGCCGCGCCGGGCTCGTACAGGGCGAAGCGGGTATGCGTGCCTCCCACATCTCCCACCAGCAACAGCTCGCGTCCGGCCATACCGACCGCTCCTGCGCCGCCACGTCACGGTCCTGCAGGAGCCGCGCGGGGCGGCGGGGGTCCCCCGAGGGGGCAGACCGGAGCCAAGCCGGCCCCGGCCGCAGGACTCGCCCGGGGTACCGCGAAACATCGCGGACGCCCTAGGCGTACGGATCAGTAAGGGGTCGGTGCGCGGGGGTCACACTCAGCGGCCCATACCCGGGGACGTGAGGAGAAGGGGGTAGGGAATGGCGGACCGCGATGTCGCGCAGCTGCTGCGCGAGTTCAACACCGGCCGGCTCACGCGCCGGCAGGTTGTGACCCGCATGATGGAAGTCGGGCTCGGCATTTCGGCGATCTGGGCGCTGCTGGATCGGGCGACCGCGCTGCCTGCGCGGGCCGCGGCCGGCGGGCGCGGATCGCAGGGCACGGTAAAGCTGCTCTACTGGCAGGCGCCCACGATCGTCAACCCGCACTTGGCGCAGGGAACCAAGGACTTTCACGCGTCCCGCGCCGCCCTCGAACCGCTTCTCACCGTGACGACCGGCGGCGTCTTCAGCCCTGTGCTTGCGGCGGAAATCCCGTCCACGGCGAATGGCGGCGTCGCCGCCGACGGTCGCTCGGTCACATATAAATTGAAGCGCAACGTCAAATGGGCCGACGGCCGGCCCTTCACCTCGGACGACGTCGTGTTCACCTTCAACTTCGTCCGCAACAAGGAGACCGGCGCGACGACCTACGGCACGTACGTCAACGTCGCGAAGGTCGAGCCGATCGACCCCTACACGGTCAAAATCACGTTTAAGGATCCCACGCCGGCGTGGTACCTGCCGTTCGTCGGCGAGCAGGGGATGATTCTCCCGCGGCACGCGCTCGACGCCTACGTCGGCTCGAACGCGCGCAACGCGCCCTTCAACACGAAGGCGTTCGGCACCGGGCCCTACAAGGTCGACACTTTCCGGCCCGGCGATCTGGTGGTGTACTCGATCAACGAGTACTATCGCGATCCCGCCAAGCCCGCGTTCAGCGAGGTCCAGATCAAGGGCGGCGGGGACGCCACGTCGGCGGCGCGCGCTGTTCTGGAGACGGGCGAATACGACTACGCCTGGAACATGCAGGTCGAGTGGCCCGTGCTCGAGCACATGTTGCAGGGCAGCAAGGGCGCAATCCTGACCGAGGGGGGCGGCGGCGTCGAGCAGATTTACTGCAATCAGACCGACCCGAACAAGGACATCGACGGCCAGCGGTCATCGCTGAAGGCCCCGCATCCCTTCCTGACCGACCAGAAGGTCCGCCAGGCGCTGAGCATGGCCATCGACCGCGTCACCATGGCGAAGCAACTGTACGGCGAGGAAGGCGACGCGACGTCGAACGTGCTGACGACGCCCTCCAAGCTCGCGTCCAAGAACACGAAGATCGTGCTCGACATCGACCGCGCCAACAAGCTGCTCGACGAAGCCGGGTATTCGAAGGGACCGGACGGCATCCGGCAGAAGAACGGCGTCAAACTGCAGGTCACCTACGTCACGAGTGTCAACACGCTGCGCCAAAAGGAGCAGCAGATCGTCAAAGAAGGCTTCGCGAAAATTGGCGTAAGCGCGACGATTCAGTCCGTCGATGCGGGCGTGTTTTTCAGCAGTTCACCGGGGAACAACGACACGTACGCGCATTTCTACCGCGATCTCGAGATGTTCACCTCGACCTTCGGCTCTCCGTTCCCGAGCTCGTACATGGCGCGCTTCTACAGCGGTGTCCCCGCGCATGACATCCCGCAGAAGGAAAACAACTGGTCGGGGATCGACACGCCCCGCTGGCAGAGCAGAGACTACAACGCCGCATACGATCAAGCGCTCAAAGAGCTGGACCCGAAGAAGAACGACGCCCTCTGGATCAAGATGAACGACCTCGTCGTCGACGCGGGCGTCTCGATTCCGCTGATCGACCGCAAGTCGGTGGCGGTGCGCTTGAGCAACCTCGACGTGGGCCACAACATGAGCGCGTTCGACAGCGAGACCCGGAACATCGCAGACTGGCGGCGCAAAGCCTAGCCGGGAGCATCGCGGCCGTCGCGCCGGAGGCGCGCGGCGCGCAAAGGGAGGACGATATGCAGGGAGATGACGTTCGTACGATGCTCAAGGATCTCCGGAACCATCGCTTGACGAGGCGGCAGGCCGCGGCCCGGATGGGCGAACTCGGCCTCTCGCTGGTGACGGCCTGGGCGTTGATCGACCGCGTGACGGCGGGGCCGGCGCGGGCGGCGGCCGCCGTCGGCCGCGGCACGCAGGGGACGCTGAAGCTCCTGTACTGGCAGGCCCCCACGATCCTGAACCCACACCTGGCGAACGGCACGAAGGACTTCCACGCGGCCCATGTCACGCTCGAATCGCTGCTCCACGCCGACACCGCGGGCAACCTCACACCGGTACTGGCAGCGGAGGTGCCGTCGATCGCCAACGGCGGCGTGGCCAAAGACGGCCGCTCCGTGACCTACAAGCTCAAGCCGGGCGTCAAATGGGCGGACGGCCGGCCGTTTACCTCCGACGACGTGGTGTTCACGTATCACTACATCAGCAACAAAGCCACCGGCGCCACGACGTACGGGAACTATGACGATATCGTCAAGGTCGAGCCGATCGATGCGACTACCGTGAAGATCACATTCAAGAACCCGACACCCTTCTGGTACCGTGCGTTCGTCGGCGAGAACGGGATGATCGTACCGCGCCATGCGCTCGACCCGTATGTTGGCAGCAACTCCCGGAACGCGCCGTTCAACCTCAAGGCCTTCGGTACGGGGCCGTACATGGTCGACTCGTTCCGCCCAGGGGACCTGGTGACCTACAAGATCAATCCGTACTACCGGGATCCCAACAAACCCGCGTTCAGCCAGGTGCAGATGAAGGGCGGCGGCGACGCGGTGTCCGCGGCGCGCGCCGTCTTCGAGACCGGCGAATACGATTATGCCTGGAACCTGCAGGTGGAATGGCCGGTGCTGTCCCACATGATGGGGTCCGGCAGGGGCGTATTGCAGCCGGAGCCGGGCGGCGGTGTGGAGTGCCTCTACCTCAACGAAACCGACCCGAACAAGGACGTGGACGGTCAGCGCTCCTCGCTCAAGACGAAGCACCCCTTCCTGTCCGACCTCAAAGTCCGGCAGGCTCTCGCGCTTGCCGTGGACCGGCAGACCATGGCGACACAGCTCTACGGCGAAGCCGGAGATCCGACGGCCAACCTGCTGACCACGCCCAGCAAGTACTACTCGAAGAACACGAAGATGGCGATGGACCTCGACAAGGCGAACAGCCTGCTGGACGAGGCCGGCTGGAAACGCGGCCCTGACGGCGTGCGCGAGAAGAACGGCGTCAAGCTGGACGTGAAGTACGTCACCAGTGTGAACAGCCTGCGGCAAAAGGAGCAGCAGATCGTCAAGGACGGCTGGGAGAAGCTGGGGGGCCGGGTCACGCTGCAGTCGGTGGACGCCGGCGTGTACTTCAGCAGCTCGCCGGGCAACACCGACACGATCACCCACTTCTACCGCGACGTGGAGATGTTCACCGACTCGTTCGACCTCTCGCCGGTGTCCTACATGGAGCAGTGGTACAGCGCCGACCCGGCCAAGGACATCGCGCAGAAAGAGAACAACTGGTCAGGGCAGAACCTGGTGCGCTGGCAGAACGCCGAATACAACAAGCTATTTGACGAGGGCGTCAAGGAGCTCGACCCGCAGAAGAACACGCAGATCTGGATCCAGGCCAACGACGTCGCCGTCACGCAGGTGGCCGGGATTCCGCTGATCAACCGCAAGTCGGTCAATGCCCGCGTCAAGAACCTCCAAACCGGCCCCAACATGTCGGCGTTCGATGATGCGACCTGGAACATGGCGGACTGGAAGCGGGTGGGGTAGAAACGCCCTGGGTCCGGCGGCGGGCGCGCTCCGCCGCCGGACCTGGCGGACCTATCGCGCGTAGGACGCGATGACCAAGTACATTCTCCGGCGCCTCCTGACGTCGATCCCCACGCTGATCCTCATCAGCATGGCGGTATTCGCGATCGTGGCGCTGGCGCCGGGCGATCCCCTCTCCGGGCTGGCGACGAATCCGGACGTGCCGGCCTCCGTGCGGCTCACCATCCTGCATCAGATGGGGCTGGACCAGCCGCTGCCGATCCGCTATCTCAAGTGGGCCGAGTCCTGGCTGCTGGGCAACTGGGGCTACTCGTTCGGGAGCCACATGGCGGTGACGCGCCTGCTCCTGCAGCGGCTGCCCACCGACCTGTGGGTGCTGGGTTCGTCCTACCTGGTCGCCGTGTTGATCGCGATCCCGATCGGGGTAATCTCTGCCGTCAGGCAGTACTCGTTGCAGGATCAGGTCGCCACGACGTTCGCGTTCATCGGGTATTCGCTGCCGACGTTCTTCACCGGCATTCTCATGATTATCGTGTTCAGCGTGAAGCTGCACTGGCTGCCCTTCATTTATAATGTGACGGTCCACGATCCGATCGGCGTGCTGAAGCAGGCGATCATGCCGGTGGCCGTGCTGGCATTGTTTCAGTCCGCGTCCCTGACACGGTTCGTCCGCTCCTCCATGCTCGACAACGTCGCGCTGGACTACGTCCGCACAGCGCGGGCGAAGGGGTTGGCGCAAGGTCGCGTCATCCGGCGCCACGTCCTGCGCAATAGCCTGATCCCGGTCGTGACGCTCATCGCGCTGCAGCTGCCGGGGGTGTTTACCGGCGCCGTGGTGACCGAGCAAATCTTCCGGGTGCCCGGTATCGGCTCGCTGCTGATCGCCTCGCTCCAGAACAGCGATACTCCCGTCCTGATGGCGATCGCGTTTGTAGCGGCAATCTTGGTGGTGCTGTTCAATCTGGTCGCCGATGTCATTTACGGCACATTGGATCCGCGCATCCGCTATGGCTAGCACCAGGTCGAACGGCGTCGCCCGGATCGGCGCGCTCGCCGCGCCTGCTGCCCTCGAGCGGCCGCGGTACGCGCGGACGCTGTGGGGTGACGCGTGGCGGCGCTTCCGCCATCACCGCCTCGCGATGGCGGGAGCCGCCACGTTCCTGCTGCTGACGTTCGGGTGCATCGTCGGGCCCTTCGTTTACCGCATGCCGATCAACGCGATCGATTTCGGCCACTCGATGTCGCCGCCGAGTGCGGCCCACCCGTTCGGGACCAACGACCTGGGGCAGGACATGCTCGCCCGCGTGCTGTACGGCGGCCGGATCTCGATCGCGGTCGGCTTTGCGGCCATGCTGACGTCGATCACGCTCGGCGTGCTGGTGGGCGCGGTTGCCGGGTTCTTCGGCGGACACGTCGATAACCTGTTGATGCGGATCACGGACATGTTCCTGTCATTTCCGGGGCTCGTGCTGCTGTTGTTGATCGTCTATCTATTCCACGACCCGATCACGCGCTACCTTGGTACGCAGGTCGGGACGTTCGTGCTTATCGTCAGCGTCATCGGCATCCTGAACTGGATGCCGACGGCGCGACTTGTGCGCGCCGGCTTTCTCGCCGTCAAGGAGAAAGAGTTCGTCGAGGCGGCCCGCAGCCTCGGCGTCGGCCCGATCGGCCAGATGGCTCGGCACATCCTGCCTAACGTACTCAGCCCCGTGATCGTGGCGGGCACGCTGTCCGTAGCCGCGGCGATTCTCCTGGAATCGACCCTGTCGTTCTTGGGATACGGCTTCCCGCCGGACGTGCCGACGTGGGGCCGGCTGCTCTTTGACGCCCAGAACTATCTCGATCTCGCCCCCCACATGGCGCTCTTTCCGGGGATCATGATCTGCCTCGCCATCCTTTCGATCAACTACGTTGGCGACGGTCTCCGGGACGCACTCGACCCGACACGCGTTTTCTAGCCGGCACACCCGTTTCTAGGAGGAGGACGCGTCCCATCCTGCCGAAACAGGCGGGGCTTTTCCCAACTGTCCACGCACGACTGCCTCTGGAGGTGTACCGATGACCAGTTCCGCAGGCTCGGGCCGGGCCCGGGTCACGCTCACGGCCATCAAAGCGGACGTCGGCAGCATCGCGGGCCACACCCAGCCGAGCCCCGAGATGCTGCAGACCGCCTCCCAGATGCTCGAGGCACGCCGGGGAGCGTCGCTGATCGACTTTCGGGTTACGCACACCGGTGACGACATCTGCCTCCTGATGACCCACAAGCGGGGCGTCGGCGCGGAAGAAATCCACCGGCTGGCGTTCGACGTGTTCATGGCCGCCGGGTCGATCGCCGAGCGGCAGGGGCTGTACGGCGCCAAGCAGGACCTCCTGAAGAGCGACTTCTCGGGCAACGTCCAGGGGATGGGCCCGGGCGTCGCGGAGATGGAGATCACCGAGCGCGCCGCGGAGCCGTTCATGCTGCTGACCGCCGACAAGACGGAGCCGGGCGCCTTCAACCTGCTTCTCTATCTGACGTTCTGCGACCCGATGTACTGCTCCGGCCTGCTGCTGAGCCCGGACATCGGCAAGGGCTTCGAATTCGTCGTGGTCGATGTCAACCACACAGAGGCGGAGCGCGAGATCACGTTGCGGGCGCCGGAGGACCTCTACGATCTCGCGACGCTGCTGCGGGACACAGGCCGGTTTGTGGTTAAGAGCATCCGGTCCCGGGCCCATCCGGAGGAGCAGGCGGCGGCGCTCAGCACGACGCGCCTCAAGCACATCGCCGGCAAGTACGTAGGCAAGGACGACCCGGTTGCCGTCGTACGCACCCAGCGCATCTTCCCGGCGACGGAAGAGTTCGGGCTCGCGTTCAGCAAAGTTCCGTTCGTCGCGGGCGACACCCGCGGCAGCCACAACATGCCGCTCGCGCCGGTGCCGATCAACACCGACTCCAGCATCTTCTACTGCCTGCCGATGGTCTCCGCGGCAGGGTATTCCGTACGCGACGGCGTGCTTACGGGCCCGGTGGACCTCTTCAAGAACCCGGTATGGGACGTCTTCCGGAACAAGGCGGTCGAGAAGGGCGCCGAGATCCGGTCCCAGGGTTTCTTCAACCCCGCGATGCTCGGGATGGAGGAACTCGAATACGGTGGCATCATGGAGCGCTTGAAGCATCTCGACACGCGGTTCGTCCTCGACGGGCACGTGGCGGACAAGCACGCGGTGAAACCGCGTAGCTGATCGGCGCCCGCAGGTGACGATGCCGGGCCCGGGCTTCGCCCGGGCCCGGACGTTTTCCGGATAACTTTTCCGGCGTTCAGTTGTACTGGGCGGCCCGGTGGGAAGGAGTCCCGCTCAGCCCCCCGAATACCCGGCCCCGCGGCTTCACACCCCGGGCTTTCGCACCCGAGATCGCTGGTTGTCGTCGGAGGATTCGATGTCGCTGCGGGCGGCCGCTCTGGTGTTGTTGGTTCTGCTCGTCCGGCCTCTCCCGTCCATGGGCCAGGCGGCTTCGCCACACCTCCTCGTCAACGACACGGACATCACGCGCGGCGTCACTCCGGACGTCCAGGACGGCGTGCTGTTGCTGCCTGCCGACCTAATTGCCAGGGCGTTCGGGGCGGCGGCGGTGTGGGACCAGGCCGCGCAGACGCTGACGCTCACGGGCGAGGCGGGCACGGTGGTACGGATCGTGCCGGGTCAGGCGCGCGCGCAGGTCAACGGCACCGCGCGCGATCTTCCGGCCGCGCCGGTGCTCCGCGACGGGGCGGTGTGGGCGCCGGCCGTGGCGCTCCTGCGCGCTCTCGGCGCATACATCGCCGACGGCGACGACGACCACACGAAGATCGCGCTCGCGCAGGTCACCGGCGTCACATGGCGCCCCGACGGCGCCGGCCTCGCGGTGCGCGTCGCCGCGACGGGTCCGGTTCGCGTCGACACGCATTTGCTGCACCTGCCGGAACGTCTCGTGGTCGACGTGGCCGGCTCGGTCTCGCGCCTCCCGGGTACCCCGCAGGACGTAGATGTGGGAGGCGTTGCGCGGGTGCGCGGCGGGCAGTTCCAGGTGCATCCGTTCATTACGCGGATCGTCTTCGATCTGGACCGGACGTTGAAGTTCACGGTCGCGTCGCATC
>DATEGA010000037.1:0-27618 GCA_035280345.1 bacterium
AGCGGCGGCGGAGATCGCCGCGCTCGAGACCTCCGCTCTCGACGCGCGCGTGCTCGGCGCGATCCGCGCGGCCGGGGCGGCTGGGACCTCGACCGACGCCCTGGCCCCGTTGCTCGGCGAAAGCCGAGAGCGCGTTGTGGCGGAGGCGGACACGCTCGCATCATCCGGGCAGGTCGTCGTGGTTCGCGGACGGTTGTTCGCGGCGTCGGTCGCCGCCGGAGTGCGCGAGGCGATCCTGCACGCGTTGGCCGGCGGCCATGCAGAGGCCCCGTGGCGGATCGGGCTGGCGCGCGACGAGCTCAAGGCGCGGGCGTTTCCGGGCGGCGACGACCGCCTCTACGGATACGTCTTCGACGGGTTGGCGGCAGGTGAGGTGGAGCTCGTCGGCGGCTACGCGCGGGCGCGGGGCTTCGAGCCGCGGCGCAGCGCCGGAGATGAGGCCGCCGCGCGCGCGATCGAGCAGGCCTATCGCGACGGACGCTACGCGCCGCCGGACCGCGCGGACGTGCTGGCCCGTGCCGCGGACCGCCCGGCCGCGGAGCGGATGTTCGCGGCGCTGCTCGACGAAGGCGTCCTCGTCGACGCCGGCGGCGGGGTCGTTTTCCACCGCGACGTGCTTGTCGACGTCGAGGCGCGCGTTCGAGACCATCTCGAGCGCGAGGGGGAGATCACCGTTGCGTCGCTGCGCGACATGCTCGGCAGCAGCCGAAAGTTTACGCTCGTCCTCCTGGAGCACTTCGACGCGCGCCGCCTAACGCGGCGCGTCGGCGACAAACGCGTGCCGGCCCGCCCGGCGCCGCCATCGGAGCCGTCGTAGGACGGGCGGAAACACCCCCGCAAACAGAGAGGTAGGGAGCGAACGCCGCTCCCTACCTGCGACCGCGAATGCGCGGGTGGACCGGCCGCGTGGTGTCCGGCTATAGACGATCGCGCGTGATCGTCGGGCTGCTGGTGCTGCCGCGCGAAATCGCCACGATCGCGACGATGATGATGAGCACGATGATCAGCCCGACGATCACGGCAGTCGTCGTGCTCATGCCGAGGATCGAGCCGCTTGGGGCCGACGGCTGGGACGGCGGCGCGGGTTGGGACGGCGGTGCAGGCTGGGACGGCGGCGCGGGTTGGGACGGCTGCGACGGATGCGATGGCGCGGGTGTGGTCTGCGCCATCGCCGCGGTGCTCGCGAAGGTCGACAGAAGAATCGCCGCCAGCAAGATCGTCCCGGTGGTACGCGAAGACGCGAAGATCCGGTGAAGCATGATAAAAAATAGCCTCCTTTGGGAAACCTGTTCCGCCCGGGAACCGGTCACTTGTTTTTTCCACGGGGGAGCGGTACCGTAACCCGGTCCCGATGCCGCGGCCGGCCTCGAGGGACGAGAGGCTACTCGAAGACCGGAGTCACCGTGGGAGGGACGATCTCGATCCACTGCGGGCCGCGGTCCATCGCGATCTCGGCGCCCCTGCTGCGATCGGTGAAGATGAGGCGCGCCCCGCGGGAGCTCTTGTGCCAGATCGCAGGCGTAACGACGCCGTCTTCGATCACCCAGGCGGGGCCTGAGCCGACGTCGTCGTACGTCCACGTGTCTTCGCGGATGTGCGTCCGTCCTTGCACACGCGGAACCACCAAGATCGAAATCGTCGCCGCGCGGAGCACAGCACCGGTGCCGGCGTCGACGTCTGGCCGGCCGGCCAATTCGCGCGCGTAGTCGTTGGTGTCCCGCCGGTAGAGCCAGCGCACACGGTAGAGCGGGTCCGAGAAGTCGATCGTGACCGTCTGCGCGACCGGACGCTGCGACGGCGGCGCCCCGTCCTTCCAGGTCGGATGCGCGATCGTGGCCCATTCGTCCCAGCCGTGCTCGTCAGTCACATCCCGAAGCGCTGCGGTCGAGGTGAACATCGTGTGCTCGTAGGCAATTCCGGGGCGTGGAATGCGCCGGTAGGCGCGCGCGAAGCGAAACTCGTCGAGGTTGGTGACGCGCAGCTCCGGGATGAGATCGAGGGCGTCTTCGTTTCCACCGACGTGCGCGAGTCCGGCCCCAGTTTCTATGACATAGTTCAGAAACTGGGTGCGGATCGAGCGGACCGGGCCGATGCGGTCGACGTCCTGCACCCCGAACACCGCGAGGTAGCGGGTGATCGGCCCTTCCGTCAGGGACTCGTAGACGCGCGCCGCGCGGGACAGGCCCCACTGCGGCCGGGCCTCGGGATGGTTATCCACGATCACCGCGAGCGGGCGCTGCGTGGCCGCGGCGCGCGGGACCGGCAGGCCGTCGAGCGGACTGTCCACGACGGCCGATACCGCCGTGGCGTGCGCAGGCGGCTGCTCGGACGTCGGGTGCGGCGCGCAACCGCTCAGGCCGAAGGCCGCCGCGAAAGTCAGCGCTGCGAGGACCGATCTGGATCGGGGACGTGTCGTCGACAGGCTGGGCATGCGGTCGCTTTCATTCGTGTGGCGAGAGCGCGAGGCGGACGCCGTCGCCGGACGAGCATAGCATGGGGGAGAGAGGGGCACAAGGCGCCGGATCGAAGCGTTAGCGACCGTGGAGGGGCCTGGATCCTGGTGGGTCTCCTGGTCTTCAAAATCAGCGGCGGGCCCTTCGGGTTCGCGGTGGGTTCGATTCCCACACCCCTCCGCCATCTCATAATCCACGAGAGGTCGCGTAATCTCCAAAGGACACCCGGAACTCTTTTTACCCTCGATTTGCAACTGTCTCATGGCTCTCTCGACTTGCGACAAAAACGAAGAGGAGGGGCACAGCCCCTCCCCAACGGTTGGACTTCGAAGATGTTTAGACGCCCTCCGATATCCGGCTGCGCGCGGCGTGCGCTATTTCTGGCCGTGCTCGTTCGCTTCGATGCTCGCGAGATATTCGGCGTTCCGGCGTCGGGTGGCTTCGGCGTCTGGCGCGGCCGTCATTGCTTCGACCTTAGCGATCCCGCCGCCGTCTTCAGAATACGTCAGCGCGACGCGATCGCCGTGCCGCCGTTTGGGCGTCGTTGGCAGCATCCGGAGGCGAAATTCCTTGCCCGGGGCCTCCTCGAGATGAAAGACCATGTAGGTCGTGCCGTTCTGAGTGATCATCTGAGGATCGTCGGCGATGCGTGCGACGAGTTGCCTCGAACGGCTGCCGGCGCGGCCGCGAAACTGATCAAACCATCCCATGATAGATGTCCCTCCTGAGGCCTGCGGGCGATCGCCGCCCCGTCTCGGTTTGGTGATTTTGGTGATGATGTTAGAGTGCGACCGGGGCGGGCGGGGGGAGGGAAATCCGCGTGACGTGGGACGGTGCGGGACGATCCGGGAGGAGCGCAGCGTCATTGTGGCGCGGCCGGACGGCCGCGGCGGTTGGCTGTTCGCCGGCGGCTACGATCGCCGCGCCGGCGACCGGTACGTCGGCGCCGGGGAGGTCGTCGGGCAGAGACGCGAGCCAATCTAGCGTCCGGCTCCTATGCGGTGAGGTGCGCCGGATCGCGGATCCCACGCCTGCGGCCGCGGCGCCGACGACGGCGCAGACAAGTGCCCCGGCGACCACGCTTGCCACGGTCGAGCGGAGACACAACCTGGCCGGACGTTCAACGCGATTCATACCACGGCCCTCATCAGTACATACGCGGGTGCCCGGCGATGTGTTCTCAAAGGGAGCGGCGTCTCGCGGACCAAAGGAATCCCCATGGCTGCTGGGCCGCTGACCGGCCTGCGCGTCATCGACGCGTCGCGGGTGCTCGCGGGACCGTTTTGCGGGATGCTGCTGGGAGATCTCGGCGCGGACGTCATCAAGGTGGAGCGGCCGGGCGGCGGCGACGAAACGCGCTCGTGGGGCCCGCCGTTCGTCGAGCAACCCGGCGGCGGAGTCCGCGATGCGACCTACTACCTGTCCGTCAACCGCAACAAGCGCGGCCTGACGCTGAACCTGAGTGGCGGCGCGGGACGCGCGATTCTCGCACGGCTGGTGCGCGGCGCCGACGTGTTCTTGGAGAACTTCCGGCCGGGCACCCAGGCCGCGCTTGGCGCCGACTGGGACACGCTTTCCCGGCTCAACCCGCGCCTCATCTACTGTTCCGTGTCGGGGTTCGGACCCGTCGGCCCCGACGCCAAGAAGCTCGGCTACGACCTGTTGATGCAGGGCGCGACCGGGCTCATGTCCACGACCGGCGAGGCCGGCGGGGGGCCGGTGCGCGTGGGTGTCGCGGTGATCGACCTCGCGACCGGATCCACGGCCCTCGGCGCGATTCTTGCGGCCCTGTATGCGCGCGAGCGCACGGGACACGGGCAGCGGATCGACTGCTCGTTGCTCGGTACCGGCGTCGCCTGGATGACCTATGCGGCGCAGAGCTATTTCGCGACGGGCCGCCAGCCGCGGCCGTCGGGATCCGGCCATCCCAACCTCGTGCCCTATCAGGCGTTTCAGGGATCCGACGGGCGATGGTTTCTCGTCGCCGTCGGGACGGACGAGCAGTGGCGGCGGTTCTGCCGCGCGCTCCAGCTTCCACACGGCGCCGACGCGCGGTTCGCGACCAACGCCGGGCGCGTGGAGCACCGGGATGAGCTGGTCGCGGATCTGACGCGCCGGTTCTCGGGCGCGCCGGCGGCATCGTGGATCGAACGCCTCGAACCGGCGGGAGTCCCCGCGGGCCCCGTGCGCGGGCTCGCCGAGGTGTTCACGGATCCACAGGTCCAAGCCCTCGGTCTCGACGCGGTGCTGTCCCATCCGGCGTACGGGCCGCTGCACACTGTGGGCACCGCGTTTCGATTCTCAGAGACGCCCGCGTCACTGCGGCTGGCCCCGCCCCTCGCCGGTCAGCATACGGACGAGGTGCTGGCGGAACTCGGGTACGACCCGTCTGAGATCGTCCGTCTGCGCGCGATCGGCGCGGTCTGATTTGGAATTCCTGGGTCGTCACCTTGGACGGCGTGATGCGTATCGTCACGCGCTTCTCGGGCACGAACGCGGCCCTCGCGACGGTCGCGTTATGGTTCATCACTTCGTGACTCGCGCTCGCTAAGGTAATCGGCGTGCGCGCCTCGATCGCCGCTCATCCGGCTCGCCATCCGTGGTCGAGCGAGACCTGACGTGGACGGGAGGGTATTGACACGAACGTAAGGGTCCTTCTACAATAGCGCAGCATGGGGAATTTCTACCAAATCGGCGAAGTCTGTCAGGCCACCGGCCTCACCCCGAGGACCCTTCACTACTATGACGAGATCGGTCTACTCGTCCCGAGCGAACGGCTCGCCGGCGGGCAGCGTCTGTACACCGCGGCCGATCTCCAACGCATCGAAGAGATCAAAGAGCTCAAACGGCTGCTCGGGCTTTCGCTGAGCGAAATTAAGCGGCTGCTGGATGCGGAGGAGGCGCGCCGGCGGCACCTCGCCGCGGCGAACGAAGCGCCCGACGAGCCGGCCCGGCGCGCGGCGCTCGAGCAGGCGCTCGG
This sequence comes from bacterium, assembly GCA_035280345.1. GTDB lineage: Bacteria > Sysuimicrobiota > Sysuimicrobiia > Sysuimicrobiales > Segetimicrobiaceae > DASSJF01. The sequence continues at coordinate 5,434 of DATEGA010000037.1, forward strand.
CGTGGCCGAGGCGCAGGCGCGGTCCGTTCAGGACAAGATCCACCAGTTGACGGAGTTTGGACGAAAGTTGGACCGGCACGTGCGTGATCTGCGGCGCCTCCTCAGGAACGGCAACGGGGCCGCGGTCAGGCAGGAGGCCGCGAGGCCGGCCGCGGGTCCTGCGAAGACAGCGCTCAAGACCGCATCTGTGGCTCAAGGCTCTGCGGCAACGAGGGCGGGAGGCGAACGGTGAAACGAACAGTCTGGATATGGCTGATCGTCGCCGGTATCGTGCTGGCGGCGGGCCTCGTGGTCAGCCGCGGGTCGACACCAAAGCCGAGCGCTCCCGGCGCGCAGAGCGGGAGCCGCCGGCCGGCACCGTTCGTCGTGACCGGGCACGCGCAGCGGACCTCCCTCGCGCGCGCACTGCAGCTGACGGCGAGCATCACCTCGCTCGCACAGTCCGTCATCTTCCCGAAGACGTCCGGCTACCTGCTGGCCGTGACGGTGCGGCCGGGCGACCCCGTGCGGCCGGGGGAGGTGCTCGCCTTGATCGACCATGCGCAGCTCGACGCCCAGGTCGCCCAGGCGCAGGCGTCGCTCACCGCCGCCGAGAACGCGGTGCAGACGGCGCGGGCCCAGCTTGCCGCCGCGCGGGCGCAGCGCGTCAATGCGGAAGCCGGCATTGCCAGCGCGAAGGCCGCCGTCGTCAAGAGCGAAGCGTCGCTCGCGGACATGCAGGCGACGTACGACCGCGCTGCCGTGCTCGCCAAACAGGGCGCGATCGCACAACAGAACCTCGACGACGCCAAGGCGCAAGTGGTGTCGGCGCAGGCCACGCTCGACGCCTCGCGCGCGCAGGTCGGTCAGGCGCGGGCACAGCTCGACGCGGCGCGTGAGCAGGAAACCGCGTCGGCCTCCCAGGTGAGGACGCAGCAAGCTCTCGCAAACAACGCTGCCGCCGCGCTCGACAATGCGCGCGTCCAGCTTCAGTACGCGACGATCACCGCGCCGTTCGGCGGCGTGGTGGTCAGCCGGCAGCTCGATCCCGGAGCGTACGTGACGCCCGGCACGTCCACGTCGATCCTCACAATCGCCGACCTCGACCATCTCGACGTGGTGCTGAACGTCGGATCGCCGGACCTGCCGATGATTCGCAAAGGCGACCCGGTGAAGATCTTGATCGACGCCTATCCGGGCCGGATCTTCTCGGGCGCGGTCAACCGGATCGCCGGCGGCGCCGATCCGGTCACCCGAACGGTACAGGTCGAGGTCGACATCGACAATCCGCAGCACCTGCTGCGGCCCGGCATGTACGCGACGGTGCAGCTGTCGGCCGGCTCACGGCAGGCACTCGTCGTGCCGCTGTCGGCGGTGCAGTCCTCCGGCTCGCAGCACTGGGTCTGGCTCGTTGAGAACGGCAAGTCCGTACAGCAGTACGTCGACGTGGGCCAGGCGACGGGGGAAGTCGTCGAGATTACCGGCGGTCTGCAGCCGACCGACACGCTGATCGTCCGCGGCGCCGACCTCGTGCGTCAGGGCCAGCCGGTACGCACGGCGGGCGGCTCCGCGGGCACGCCCTGATTCGGGCCGCTGAGGAGAGGGGAGCGCAATGTTCCTAACGCGCGCGGCGACCAAGAACCCGATTGCGATCTTCATGGTCTGCATCGCGGTTGTGGTGCTGAGCACGATCGCCCTCCAGCGTTTGCCGCGCGACCTGTTCCCGAAGATCACCGTTCCCGTCATCTCGGTCTCCGCCCAGTACAGCGGGGCGAGCCCGGAGACGATGGAACGGACCGTCACGTATCCGCTCGAGCAGGCGATGACGCGGGTCGCCGGCGTCCAGCAGATGCTGTCGACGACGCGGACGGGCAGCACTAATATCCAGGTCTGGTTCGACTGGGGCACGAATCTCAACAACGCCGAAGTCGAGGTCATTCAGAACGTCCAGCGCGTGATGCGCACCCTGCCGACGGGCGTCTCCCAGCCGTTCGTCGTGAAATTCGACATCTCCAACATCCCGGTCGCGCAGGTCGTGGTCGGCGGCGAAGGCCTCGACGCGCGCCAGCTGTATGATCTCGGCTATAACACGATCGAGCCGCAGCTGGAGCGCCTCCCCGGCGTTTCGCAGGCGTTTGTGAACGGCGGGCTCGTCCGCCAGCTCAACGTCAACGTCGACCCCAACCGGCTGGTCGCGACCGGGCTGACGCTGCAGACCGTGATCACCGGGATCACCAAGTACAACGCCCTGATCCCGTCGGGCGATCTCAAGAACACCCGGATTGACTATCAGTTGAACGTGCCGAGCCTGCTGCAGAGCGTCCCGGCGATCCGAAACGTCGTCCTGACCACCCACAACGGGGTCCCAATCCACGTCGGTGATGTCGCGCAGGTGGAGGACGCGGCGGCCGACCAGGCGCAGATCGTCCGGATCAACGGCAAGCCCGGCGTGACGATGTTCGTGCTGCGCGAACCGGACGCCAACACGATCCAGGTGGTCGACGAGCTGCGGAAGGCGCTGCCGCATCTGTCCGGGATCCCGCGCGGGGTGACGCTGCAGGTTGGCTTCGACCAGTCGCGGTACATCCGGGGCGCGATCGCGACGCTGGAGCGCGAGGCCCTCATCGGCGCGATCCTGACCTTCCTCGTCGTGCTGGTCTTCCTGCGCAGCCTCTGGAGCCTCGTCATCATCGGCGTCGGTATTCCGCTGTCGGTCGCGACGGCGCTGCTGCTGCTGTACTTCACGGGTCAGGGGCTCAACATCTTCACGCTCGGCGGCCTCACCCTTGCGATGGGCCGATTAGTCGACGATGCCATCGTCGTCCGGGAAAACATCACCCGGCATCTGTCCAAGCCGGGGACGCCGGTGTTGCAGGCGGTACTGACGGCCACCCAAGAGGTGGGTCTCCCGGTGCTCGCCTCGACCGCGACGACGATCGCGGTATTCTTCCCGGTGGTGTTCCTGACCGGCATCTCGCAGCGGCTGTTCGTGCCGATGGCGCTGACGATCGTGTTCGCGCTGTCGGCCTCTTACGTCGTCTCGATGACGATGGACCCGATCCTCAGCATCAAGTTCCTCCGCGCGAACACCGCCGGCGGCGGTCCCCAGGGGCAGGGCGCCGTGGTGCGCTTCGTGCGGTGGAGCGAGGGGATCATGGACGGCCTCGACGAGCGATACCAGCGGGCACTTAGGTGGACGCTCGCCCACGCAGGTTTCGTTGTGGCCGGGATCGCGCTGGTCTTCCTGATTTCCCTTTTCGCGGCCCGGGGCATCGGCAGCGAGTTCTTCCCCGATACGGACGAGAGTCAGTTCTCCGTGGACGCGCAGGTGCCGCAGGGCACCGCGGTCCAGACGGCGTCCAACGTCGTGGAGCAGATCGCCGACGTCGTACGCCGGACGGTGCCCGCGAAAGATGTCCTGGCGATCTACACAAATACCGGCGCCAACCCCGGTGGTTTCGGGTCGAACGCGGGTCCGAACTACGGGAGTGTCGAGATCCGGCTCGTGCCGCCGACGCAGCGGCGTCACTCCTCGACGGAATGGGCGAACGCGGTCCGCGCGGCCCTTAACGGCAAGTTCCCCGGCGTGCTGATGTTCCTTGACGTGGGCGGACTCGAACACCGCATCGTCAACGTGGGGGCGAAGGCGCCGATCGACATTCAGCTCATCGGCTACAACCAGCAAGTCGGCGCCCAGTTCGCGCAGCAGGTGGCCGCGACCGTGTCCGGTATCGAGGGCACCGCGGATGTCCAGATTACGCCGCGCGGACAGTATCCGAACTTCAACGTCGACATCGACCAGGAGAAGGCCGCGCAGCTCGGGCTCTCCTCGGCGGACATTGCCAACGCCGTCAACACCGCCATGGCCGGCAACGTCGCCACGGCGAGTCAGTTCATCGATCCGGTCACCGGCAACGAGTACAACATCGTCGTGCGCTTACAAAATGCGTACCGGTCGCACCCGGAGGACCTCGGCGGTGTCCCCCTTAACGTGCTCGCCGATCCGCCGGCGGGGGCGCCCACCCCCGCCGGCACGACGCAGCCGATGGTGCCGATCCTGCTGCGCGACGTCGCCAGGATCTCGCTGGGCAGCCAGCCCCTGCAGATTAGCCGGAAGAACGAACAGCGCGTGATCGACGTGACCGCCAACGTGATCAACCGGCCGCTCGGCGCGGTCTCGCAGGACATCCAGAAGGCGCTGGACCGGACGTCGTTCCCGGAGGGCTTCACCTACCACATGGCCGGCCAGACCGAGCAGCAGCAGGGCGCCTTCTCGAGCCTCGGCTTCGCGCTGCTGCTCGCGCTGATGCTCGTCTACATGATTATGGCGAGTCAGTTCATGTCGCTCGTGGATCCGTTCATCATCATGTTCGCGGTGCCGCTCGGATTCATCGGTGTCATCTGGATGCTGCTGCTCACCCACACCACGCTGTCGATCATCTCGTTCATGGGCGTCATCACGATGATCGGCGTCGTGGTGAGCAACGGCATCCTGCTCGTGGATTACGCCAACAAGATGCAGGAGCAGGGGATGACCGCGTTCGACGCGGTCCTGCAGGCCGGCCGCATCCGGCTGCGTCCGATTCTCATGACGGCGATCGCGACCATCCTCGGCATGATTCCGATGGCGACCGGTCTCGGCGAGGGCAGCGAGACGAACATGCCGCTCGCCCGCGCCGTGATCGGCGGCCTCACCGTCAGCACGGGTCTCACGCTGCTGTTGATACCGGTGCTGTACATCTTCTTCGAGCGTCTGCTCCCGCGGCGCCGGCGCACGGAGGCCTAGTCCCGCGGCCGCGGTGCCCGCGTCCGCAGCATCCGGCCCGGTGCCCGAGCGGTCGCCGGCCCCGCGGGGTGAGTTGCGCATCGAGCGCCTGAGCGTCGCGCTGGAGCGCGCCCCGCAGCCCGGGGCGGGGCGGACCCCGGGTCTGCTGCCGATTCTCGAGGATGTCTCCCTCGTCGTCCCGGCGGGGCGAACCGCCGCCCTCGTCGGCGCATCCGGGGCAGGCAAGTCGATGACCGCCTACGCCGTCCTGAAGTTGTTCCCGGTGGCGGCCCGCATCACGTCCGGCCGGATTTTCCTTGACGGCGCCGACCTCACTGCCATGTCGGAGCGCGCGTTGACGGCGGTTCGCGGCCGCCGCGTCGCGATGATCTTTCAGGAACCGGGCGCGGCGCTCGACCCCTTGATGACCGCCGGCGACCAGGTGATGGAGGGCATCGTTGCTCACCTCGGCCGGCGCGGCGCGCGCGAACGGGCCGTCGAGGCGCTTACGCGCGTGGGACTCGACGGCACCTTCTTCAAGCGGTATCCGCACGAGCTGTCCGGCGGCCAGCGGCAGCGCGTGCTGATCGCCGGGGCGATCGCGCCGGGCCCGGACCTGCTGATCGCCGACGAGCCCACCGCTGCGCTCGACGTAACAGTGCAGGCGCAGATCCTGGATCTGCTCGCCCGCCTGCAGCGCGAACTCGGGATGGCGCTGCTCCTCATCACTCACGATCTGGGCGTCGTGGCGCAGAACGCGGAACTTGTGCATGTGATGCGCGGCGGCCGTATCGTCGAGTCGGCGGAGACGCACGCGCTTTTTGCGTCCCCGCAACACCCCTACACGCAGGCGATCGTCACGCAGGCCCGCCGCCTCGGGCGGTGGGCAGAATGACGGCTTCTCGACTTGCCGGGAGGCCCGGAAAAACCGACCGGCCGGTCGGGATGCGCCGGCCCACACCGCGGGTGTGCGGCGCGTGGCAGAAGGAGTCACCCCGGGCCGGGGCGAACCCCCGGCCACCACTCAGGTCAACGTGAGAACCCAATCCCGGGCGCGCCCGTAAGAGGGGGCAGACGGCGTCCGGGATCGGCGTGCGGTACCGGAGGCAATCGTCGGGGAGACAATGCGCCACAGGGGGTGGGGAATGTCGAAACGCGCAGTGAAGCGATCGGCTCGGACACTGACCCGTCGTGGCCTACTCGCGGCGGCCGGTGCGGGCGTTGCGGGAGCGGCGGCATCGCGTCTCGTGGCACCCTGGACGGCCGGCGCGGCGCCGGCGCAGATCCGCGGGTCCTCGCTTCGTATTCTCGTTTGGAGCCACTTTGTTCCAGCGTACGACACGGCGTTTGACAAATACGCCAACGCCTGGGGCGTCGAGAACGCGGTGACCGTCCGCGTCGACCACATCCCGATCGACCAGTTGCCGGCGCGGATCGCCTCCGAACTCGCGGCGGGCGCGGGGCACGACATCGTCCAGCACCACACTCAGATCCTGGTGTACCAGTACCATCAGCAGCTGGTCGATGTCAGCGACATCTGTGACCGCCTCGGCAAGGCCGCGGGCGGCTTCATCCCGATGGCTCACCAGGTGGCCCAGGTTAACGGCACGTGGTACCTCGTGCCGGAGTTCTACATCGCGCAGCCGATGCTGTGGCGCACGGATCTGTTCACGCAGTACGGCCTCAAGGAGCCGAGCACGTGGGACGCCGCGCGGATCGCGGGCCGCACCGGCAAGGGCAAGACCCCGAAGCACGACACCGGCATTCAGATCTCGCACTGCAACGACTCGAACCACGACTGGCGCGCGATATTCTACGCGTTTGGCGTCAAGGAAACCGATCCCTCGGGTAAGGAGCTTCAGTGGGACTCCAAGGAGCTCCGCGAGGCGATGCGGTTCGGCAAGGCCCTGTACGACGAGTGCATGACCCCCCAAGTCCTGTCCTGGGACAACGTTTCCGACAACCGGTACCTCGGGTCGGGCGTCGCGATTTGGATCCACGACGCGATCTCGGCGTTCCGGTCGATCCAGAACGTGAACCCGGACCTGTACAAGAACATTCAGGTCGCGGGCCCCTGGATCGAGCCAAAGGGCACCGTCGACCGGCCGACGCCGGTCGTCGACCCGATCGCGATGGGCATCTGGAAGTTCTCCAAGAACCAGGCGGCGGCCCGGGCATTCCTCGAGAAGTACTGCGCCGACGTGAAGTTCAGCATGACCGAGAGCAAAGGCTACAACATGCCGATGCTGCAGGGTTGGTATAAGAAGCCGATGCCGGTGCTCGGCACCGACATGACCGTGACGCACCTGCAGGATCTGGGCAAGTATGCGCTCATTAACGGCTACCCGGGGCCCTTCACCGCGGCCGCGGCCGAGGTCTTGTCGACGTTCGTGGTACCGGACATGATGACCCGGTACGTCCAGAGCAACGACTTGGAAGGGTCGATCAAGTGGGGAATGGGGCAAATTAAAAGCATCTACGCGAAGTACAAGTAACGCCGGATGGATTGTTGGGAGGGCGGCTTCAAAGCCGCCCTCCCGTATCGCCGCCGCCGGGGCAGGGACTAACCAGGATGCCGGACGCCGAAGCGATCATTACCCGCCCGGTTGCGGTGCGCCGCCGCCATTTCACCGCCGAGCGCCTGCGGTTCGGATACTCGCTGCTCGCGCCGGCGGTGGTCTATATGGGCGTGCTGGTCGGCGTCCCGTTCTTTTTCTCGCTCTATCTCGCGCTCAGCAATGCCACAGTCGGCGGCACCTCCGCCGACTACGTCGGGCTCTCCAACTTCGTCGCGGTGCTGCAGGACGAAACGATCCGGCAGGCGCTCCGAAACACGATCGTCTTCACCGTGGTCGCGGGGATCTTCAAAGGCATCCTCGGCACGCTGCTCGCCTTTCTGCTCATCCAGGAGGTGCGCGGAAAGAAGCTGATCCGATCGCTCATCGTCATTCCGTGGACGCTGCCGGTGGCGATCAGCGCGCTCGCCTGGAAGTGGATGTACGATCCGCAGTTCAGCGCGATCAACTACGTCGGGACGCGGCTGCATCTGATCCAGGGATGGCCGAACTGGCTCGGCGACAATTTTCTCGCACCCGTCGCGGTGATCTCCGTGAACGTGTGGCGGGGCTTCCCGTTCGCCGCGATCGTGCTTATGGCGGGGTTGACCGCGGTGCCGCCGGAGCTGCTCGATGCCGGCAAGGTGGACGGTGCCAACTTCTTGCTGCGGTACCGGTACATCGTCATCCCGGTGATCGCCCCAATCCTGCTCGTCGGACTGCTCTTCGACACGATCTTCACGCTGTCGGATATCAGCATCGTGTATCTGCTGACGCTCGGCGGACCGATGGGCGCGACCGAGATCCTGCCGACCAAGGCGCTGGAGATCGGCATCCAGGCGGGCGCGCTCGGGCGGGGCGCGTCGATCGCGCTGATGCTCTTCCCGATCCTGCTGCCGGTCGTCTACGTGCTGCTGCGCAGCCTCCGCAGGAGGGACACGGCATGACCGCGGTGCGTGGGCACGCCCTTCCACTCGAGCAGGCGCGGATGGTCGAGGCCGGCGCCCGCCGCGCGCGGTCGCGCTCGATGCGGCGCCACCTGCTCGTTTACCTCGGCCTCCTGCCCTTCATCGTCATCGCGGTGTTTCCGGTCGTTTGGATGGGGATCACATCGTTCAAGACGGACGCGGACCTCGTCAACCCGACGGTGTTTCCGTTCTGGTTCCACCAGCATCCGACGTGGGAGCACTTCACATACCTGTTCCAGCACACCTACTACAAGGACTGGATCAGCAATACGATGCTGATCGCGGCGTTCGTGTCGCTGATCACGTTGCTGGTCGGCGTCCCGGCCGGCTACGCTCTCGCGCGCGTCGGTCTGCCCGGCGCGGAGAACATGGGCATCGGGATCTTCCTCGGCTACCTGGTCCCGCCGATTCTGCTCTTCATCCCGCTGTCCCGGGTTGTAGCGCTGACCCACATCATCGACACGAAGTGGGCGCTCGTCCTCGTGTATCCGACGTTCACGATCCCGTATTGTACGTGGCTCCTCAGCGGCTTCTTCAAGACCGTCCCGCCGGAGATCGAAGAAGCCGCACAGGTGGACGGCTGCGGCCGGCTCGGGGCGTTGATTAAGACGGTGTTGCCTGTCAGCCTCGCCGGCATCCTGACCGCGGTGATTTTCGCGTTCACGCTCACGATGCAGGACTTCCTGTACTCGCTCGTCTACGTCTCCGTGTCGGACCAGAAGCCGGTGCCCCTCGGCGTCGCCACCGACCTGATCCGCGGCGATGTGTACTACTGGGGCTCCCTCATGGCTGGAGCGCTCCTCGTGGGCGTGCCCGTCGCCATCCTCTACGTCTTCTTCCTCGATCAGTTCATCTCAGGGATCACCGCCGCGGCCGTTAAGTAGCGGTATGCTGTACCTCGCCGCCGACCGGCTGATCGACGGAGCCGCCGAGCGGGCGCCGGGGCCGGGTGCGTTGCTGATCGACGGCGAGCACATCGTCGCCGCGGGCGCGGGGGCGCGCCCCGCAGGTGAGGCTCACACCTGCGGAGCGGCGGCGCTGCATGTGTCCCTTCCCGGGTGCACGCTGCTTCCCGGGTTCGTGGACTTCCACACCCACGCCGGCATCGATACCCGCCGCGGCCGCCTCACCGAGCAGGCGCATGAGTCGGCGGCGGTCGCGGCGGGCAACGCCGTCGGCCGGCTGCAGGACGATCTGCGGAGCGGCGTGACGACCGCGCGGCTGTGCGGCGACATCGGCGGGCTCGACCTGCGCCTGCGCGCGGCGACCGAGGCTGGCCGGATCGTCGGGCCGCGCCTCGTGGTCGCCGGCCGGGCGATCAAGTCGCCGCGGGGCGGAGGTGGCGCGATCGCGTCCGTCATGACCGACGATCCGGACGAGATCCGCCGCGCCGCGGAGACCAACCTGGCCGACGGCGTCGATTTCGTGAAGCTGTTTGTCTCCGACGGCGTCGGCGACCCGTCCCGCGAGCCGACGGCCTGCTACTTTAACGAAGCCCAGGTCGCGGCCGCGGTACGCCCCGCGCACGCCGCGGGCCGGCGGGTGGCCGCCCATCTTCTGGGCGGTCCCGGGGTGGCGGCGGCGATCGGCGGCGGCCTCGACGTGGTCGAGCACGGCTGGTTCTTGACCGAGGCCGACCTCGCCTTGATCGCCCGCCGGGAGACGCTGATCACGCTGACGCTCGGGGTGCTCTGCGGTCCACACGGCCACGCGTTCGGCGGCACGTCCGCGGAAAGTGAGCGTCTTGCGCGGCTCAGCCTCGCGGCGCAGGAGACGGCGCGCCGGGTGATCGCCCGCGGACTCCGCTATGTCGTCGGGACCGACGCCGTGCACGGCCGCCTGACCGATGAGATCGCGTGGCTTGTGAGGCTGGGCGAGTCCTCGAGGCGGGCGATTGAGGCTGCGACGGCCCGGCCGGCCGAGGAGCTCGGTATGGCGGACCGCCTCGGTACCCTCGAGCCGGGCAAGTTGGCCGACGTGGTCGCGGTCGAGGGCGATCCGCTGGCGGACATCGCGGCGCTGCAGCGCGTGCGGCTCGTGGTTCGGAACGGCCGCATCGTCTATCATCGCGGCCCGGCAGCGCACAGAGAGGGGTGAGGGGCGTGGCGGGAGCGATGCAGACGGTCGGGGTGATCGGACTCGGGGAGATGGGCCTGCCCATGGCGCTTCGGGTTCGGGGAGCCGGATTGCGGGTCGTCGGCTACGACGTCCGCGACGACGCCGGCAAGGCACTTGCGGCGGGAGGTGGCCAAGTGGCCGACTCTGCCGGGGACGTCGCCGCGCGCGCGGACGCCACGATCGTCATGGTCCGGACGCCCGCGCAGGCCGAATCTGTGGTGCTGGGCGAGGACGGCGTCCTCGAGCGCGCCCAGCGGGGGTCGATGCTGATCGTCATGAGCACCGTCGGTGTCCCGGTCATGCGAAGGCTGGCCGGCGCCGCGCGGCGTGCCGCCCTGCGCTTTCTCGACGCGCCGGTGAGCGGCGGGCGGGCCCGGGCCGAGGACGGCACGCTCACGATCATCGTCGGCGGCGCGGCCGCCGACGTGGAGGCGGCCCGCCCGGTCCTTGCGCCGATGGGCTCCCAGATCGAGCACGTGGGCGACGTCGGGGCGGGGACGACGGTCAAGATGGCCAACCAGGTGCTGCTTACCGTGAGCCTGCTCGCTGCCCGCGAGATGGCGGCGCTGACCGGCACCGCGGGCCTCGACACCGAGCGGGTGTGGGACGTGCTGCGGACGTGCACCGGCACGACCTGGGTCGTCGAGCACTGGCCGGTTGCCAGGGAGTGGGTCGAGGCGTATCGGCCCGGCACGTCGCTCGACATCCTCGTGAAGGACACCGGCCTGGCGCTCGAGACCGCACGGGAAGCGGGCGTGCCGGCGCCGGTGCTCGGCCTCGCTTCGCAGCTCATCGTCGGCCTGACGAGGGATTTGAACCCGGCCTCACCGCCGCGCGCCTAGCGGGCACCGCGCACGGTCCGGGCGCCGCCGTAGGACCGGCTAGCGGTCCGAGCCCAGAAGCCGGCCGAACCCGGACACAGGCGTGCGCACGCCCGCGAGCCGGAGCGTCCGCCAAGCGGTCGCGGCGAGCGAGTCCACCACCGGCCTGCCGGTCCCGCGCTCAACCTGCTCAATGACGGCCGCCGCCGCGAGGTTCGTACAGATCGACAGGATCGCCTCGGCGCCGGGGACGGCGACCTGGCGCAGCAGCGCCGCGATCCGGTCCGGCGGGATCTCGGCGAACTCGCTGTTCATGGTTACGCCGAGGCAGGCGGACGCAGCGATTCGCAGGCCCGCGCCGGCGTAGGTGCGCGCGATCGCGCCGTGCACGTCCGGCAGGTACGGCGTCGCGAGCCCGCAGGTGGTCGCGCCGAGCAGCCGGCACGCTTCGAGCACGTCGAGCGTCGACGTCGTCGCGGGCACTCCTGTCGCCGTCTGCAGCCGGGCCACGAGCGCGCGATCAGCCTCGAGGCCCTTCCACGAGCCCGACGTGCCGTTCCAGGCGATCACGTCCATGCCGGCATCGGCGAGGAGACTTGCCGCCTCGAGCATGTGCGCGTCGTCGAACTGGCCCACCGACGCATCGTCCAACGCGATGCGCGTCACGCGGATCCGGGAGACGTGGAAGGTGACGGCATCGCCGAGCGGCGCGAAAATGCGCGATGTGAGGGGCTCCACGACCGTGTTCGACGACGGCGTGATCATGCCGATCCGCCGCGGCCGGCCCAAGTCGGGACGGACTACGCTCCCTCGAGCATCGCGGCCGTTAGGCCGCGGGTGTAGGTACGCGCGAACAGGGCCGCGATCAGCAAAAGCGGCAGGCTCGCCGCGTTCACGCCCGCAACGACGCTGAGGTCTTCCATGCTGACGTCCATCGTGGAGAGGCCGGCGGCAATCGTCTGATGCCACTGGTTCGGCAGGAAGACCCCGGCGAACATGAAGTCGCTGCCCATCACGCCGAGCGCGAACAGGCCGACCGCCACCAGCACCGGCCACGTCATCGGCAGCACGATCCGCGTAAACGCCGTCCAGCGGCCGGCGCCCTCGATGAACGCGGATTCCTCGATCTCGGGTGCGAGCTTCTGGAAGTACGCGGAGAGCAGCCAGACGCAGAACGGGATCGCCAGCATCGGATAGGTCAGTACGAGCGACCCCAGATGATCGTCCAGACGCAGGTGGAACACAAGTTGAAACAGGGGAAGGAACAGCAGCGTCTGCGGGACGAGGAAGGTGGCCAGCATCGCCCGCCGCCACCACTGCCATCCGGGCGGGCGGAGCCGCGCGAGCGCGTAGGCCGCCGCCAGGCTCGTCCCGATGATGATCAGGAGCCCGGCCCCGAAGACGATCGCGGTGTTGGCGGCCCACAGGAGATACGGCACGGTATCGCGCGTCTGGCCGCCGGCGACAAACCACTCCTCCTCGTCGAACAGGCCGTTGTACCATTCGAAGTTCAAGGTCCGCACGTACAGCGGGCTGCCGAACTCGTCTTCCTGGACGGTTTTCAGCGACTCCACGCTGATCATGTAAATCGGGAAGATGCTGTAGACGACGAGTATCGCCAACAAAACGGCGTGGAGAACCCGGTTGATTGGCCGACCGGGGTTCACAGGGGGTCTTCCTCGAGCGGCTCGAACAGCCGATAGCACAGGAGCAGGATCGCAATCAGCGCCGGCAGCAGAATGAGCGTTTCGGCCGACGCGCGTCCGAAGAGGCCACCGTTCAGCGCGAGGCGGCTCGCCTCGGACCAGACGACCGGGTAGACGTCGCGCTGCCCGGACTGCATCCACAGGTTGCTGAGATCCGCGACCGCACTCGTCAGAGTCAGAAACGTGGCGAGTGCGAGAAACGGCCGCAGCAGAGGGACCGTGACCGCCCAGAACATCTGCCAGGCGCTCCGCGCTTCGAGCGCCGCGTACTCGAAGAGCTGATCCGGGATGCCGTTGCGCGCCGCGAGCAGGAAGATGCCGACGAACGAGCCGCCGCGCCAGACGTTCAAGAGGATCACGCCGAGGAAGCCCCAGGTCCCGAATCCGAGCGCGTTGTCGAATAACACGCGCCAGTGCGCCATAAAATCGCCGTATGCGGCCGGAATCGGCGGCTGCAGAAACCAGAACCATCCGATTTCCGCGGGACCGGCCGGATAGGCCCACGGCAGGAAGGCCGCGACGAACGCGAGCGCCCGCCCGGGGAAGGGTCGCGCGAGGCCCATGCCCATCGCTACGCCGACGACGAGCTTGAGCACTGTGGTGATCGCGACGTAGGCGAGCGTGACCGAGACCGCGTGCCAAAACTCGGGGTTTCCGACGAGGGCGCCGTAGTTGGCCAATCCCACGAAGTGCGGGGGGGCGCCGCCGACGGGCGCGTCGGTGAGGCTCGACCACACCTGCCAGCCGAGCGGGTAGGCCATCACGCCGAAAACGAGCAGCGCCGCCGGTGCGAGGAGGAGGTACGCCAACCGGATTTCGCGCCGGCGGCGGTCGTCGAGGCGGCTACCGGGCTGAGACGGCGCGACCGCCCCGAGACCCGGAGTCCGGGTTATTACGTGCAGCATCGTGCGCCGGTGTTCCCGTTCGGCGCTCCCAGTCCCTCCGCGGACGCGACCGTTACGCCCGGGGAGGTTGTGGAGCCCCGGAGCGCTGTCAACGGACTGCATCGGTTCAGGCAGTGGAATGGCGTTTCCGCCCGTCTCGTTGGACCAGTACATCGGACCGGCTCCGTCTCGTGCGGGACCGCTGACTCAGCCGCTTGACGAAAAGGAGGCACTGATCGATGGCAGAAGTGACAATTACCCCGCTCGACAACGGGCCCTACCTTGTAAGGGGCCCCGTCAAGATCGTCGACGCCGACGGCCAGGTCTTCGAGGTCAAGAAGGAGACCGTCGCCCTCTGCCGGTGCGGGGGCTCGACAACCAAGCCCTTCTGCGACGGGACCCACAGCAAGATCGCGTTCGCGGCTGCCAACCGGGCGGTGCAGGGCCGGTAGCGGCGACGCCGGCGGCACTGCCGACGCGCATCGGTAAGCAGTAGCGTAACCGCGGGGCAAGACGCCCTCGCTCGTACAGGCGAGGGCGTCTTTGTGTGCCGGGGCCGTCCGTGGACACACCTGAGCGGTCCGCTAGCTAGCGACCGAGGATCCCCCGGCCGCCGTCCCAAGGACGGCGCCGGGGGAAGTCCCGGAGGGCGCCGGCGACGAACTCGGGCACCATCTCGCGGAATGTGCCGCGCCACAACACCACGCCGCGTACCCTGGGATCGCCTGTCGCCGACGAGAGCTCCGCGGCGGTCAGCCACCCCGCCTGCATCCGCGTCTCAGACGTGTCGCAAAGATATGGCGGCATTTCGCGCCCCGCGAGAAATGGAACGATCGGGTCATCCGCCACAACCCACCCGCCGGCCGGCACGAGCTGCGCCGTCTCCACCGCCGCGGCGCCCAGCGCGGCTGACGTTTCCGGTGTGGTCGCGACGGCGGTGCCCGCCAGGGCGGCGAGCCATGCCGCAATCAGAAGAACCGCACCGGCCTTCGACGCGGCGGCGCGCCTCCACGCCTCGACGGCCGCGCCGCCGAGCAGCGCGAGCGGGGCGACGAGAATGACGAGGTTGTGGGGCCACAGCGGTCTCAAGAAGAAGAGCGTCGCCAGATCGGCTGCGAGCCACGCCGCAATCGCGGCCCCTATGGCGTTGTCCCTGGGTCCGCGCCGACCGGTCCGCCAGGCTGTGCCGGCGTACGCCAACCCGGTGAGTCCGAGTAAGGCGAGCAGCCAGTTCGCACGACCGAAGCCGAGAAGCAAGGACGTGGAGCGGGCCGGGTCGATAAGGTTCACCAGCGCAACGGCGCCGTGGAACTCAACGGCTTGGTGCCACATCCCCTGCGGCGGGCTTCCTGTCCAGACGATCACGGCTCCGGCCGCCACCGCACCTCCGGCGACCAGCGCTGCGACGCGGGGCGCCGCTCGTCCGAGTGCCCGCGCGCCGGACCCCATGAGGGCGATCGCTAAGATTGGCACGAGGCACGTCGTCGCGGTCAACTTGGTCATAACCGCAAGGCCGGCCGCCGCACCGGTCCCGGCCCACAGCCATGCACCGGTGCCGCCGGACGTCCCCTTCGGGCCTGCGACGGTGCCCGCGGCGAGCGCGAGAGCAAAGGCGGACGCCGCGAGCGCTTCCGACGGCGCTTCCATTTGCACCGTGTGCGCTGCCGTGGCGAACACGGGTGCGGATGCGGCAATGGCAACGGTCCAGACGGCTGAGCGACGGCCGCCGGTTCGCACCGCCGCCGCAGCAAGCGCCGCCAGCCACAAGGCCGAGAATCCCACGACGACCCCTCGCGCGGTCTCGAGCGAGCGGCCGAACAGGTCGAACAGGTGGCCGAGTACCCCGATGAACAGCGGCGGTTGGCTTAGAAACACGGCCGCGTAAAGGCGATGACCGGCCGAGACCGCCGCCGCGGTCTCAGCGTACACACCCTCGTCGTAATCGTAGTTGGCCGGATACTGTGCGGCCCCAACGGCCCAGGCCTGCCACAGCACGTGCAGGGCGATCAGCGCGGTCACGGGCACCAAGACCGCTGCGCGGCGCGCGGATCGAGCGTGCGGCGTGGCTATCACGGTCATCAGCGTATCATTGGGCGAGAACGCCCGCACAATCGTCCCGAACCGGGTGCAGCGGGAGTTGACAGGCCCGGCACCTCGGGGAGACAATACAGGTGAACGGACTGCCGGTACTTACGGCCAATCACTCAGGTCACCGGCAGGATTGAATGAAGGAGGCGGGACGATGCGGGCAAGAACGCGTCCGTCACGTCGGAACACGGCTACGGCCATGGAGCAGCCACCGAAGCAGTAACGGAGCGGTGGCGAGGCCGAGTCCTCCTGCCGCTCCCAGCGAACCCCTCGTAGCCCTTCCATTGGGGACGAGTCCCAACAAAGGCGACCTGAATGTCGCGAAGGCGGGAGCGAGGGTAACGGCAACTTGATGGCGAGGCCGGCGGCGCAGTAACGCGCCGCCGGCCTCGTGTGTTTCTTCGTGCAAGGTGGGCAGGCGCAGCAGGGACCTTATCTTCGAGACCTGAACCGATCACGCTGTGTCCGCCGTCGCTTCCCGGTTTGAAGCGCGCCCGCGTCATCACCGGAGGACGTGGCGGCAGTTTTTCCGCGTGATGGGACCCGGCGTCGTGTCGGGCGCGTCTGATAACGATCCTGCGGGTGTCATCACCTATATTCAGATCGGCGCGACGACAGGCGTCAGCCTGCTGTGGCTCATGCTACTCGCGACCCCGATCCTCTACTACCTTGAAGATATGTCTTCGCGCCTCGGCATCGTGGGCAAGCGCGGGATCGCCCGTCTCCTCTGCCGCCGCTACGGGACTGCCGCCGCGCTCGTCATCGTGATCCCGACGTTGTTTTCGAACGTCGTCACGGTCGGCGCCGACCTCTCCGGCACCGCCAGCGCCGTGCAGCTGCTGACCGGTGTGCGGTGGGTCTGGTGGGTCGTTCCCATCGCCGTGCTGCTCGGGGCGCTCCTCATCGGCGCCGGTTACCAGACGGTGAGCCGGGTGTTGCTGATCCTCACGCCGCTGTTTCTGCTCTACGTCGCCGCGGGCTTCATCGTTCGGCCGCGGTGGGGGAGCGTGCTCGCGGCGACGTTTCTCCCGCATCTCCAGTTCTCGCCGGGCTACCTCGCGGCCGCGCTCGCGCTGCTCGGCGCGACGCTGACGCCGTACATGTTCTTCTGGCAGACCACCGAGGAAGTCGAAGACCGGCGCCGGGTCGCCGATCTTTCCGCGGAACGGCTGGATGTCGCCGCCGGGATGATCTATGCCAACCTCGTCTTCTACTTCGTCATCCTCGTCGCCGCCGCGGTCATCCCGCGGGGTGCGTCGGGCGTCGGCACAGTGCACGAAGCGGCGCAGACGCTCCGTCCCGTCGCGGGCCCGCTCGCGACGCTGCTGTTCGCGCTCGGCTTCCTCGTCAGCGGGATCATGGCGATTCCGGTGATGGTCGCGTGCTCAGCATATATCCTGGCCGAGGTGCTCGGCTGGGCCGAGGGGCTCGACAAGCACGTGTGGCAGGCGCGCGGCTTTTACCTGATCCTCGCGGGCGCGCTCCTCACCGGGGTCGTCGTCGCCCTCGCCGGCATCTCGCCGGTGGCGTTGATGTTCTGGTCCAGCGTCGTCAACGGCCTGCTGCTCGCGCCGCTGTTTCTTGTCCTGCTGCTCCTCTGCAACGACCCCGCCGTTGTCCGGGGACACCGCAACGGCCCGGTGGCGAACCTTGTGGCCGGTGGGACCGTGCTGTTGACTCTCTGCCTGGGCGTGCTCACGACCATCCAGCTGCTCCGCGGCCAGTGACCGTGGCGTCCGCCACAAGCGCCCGCGCCGCCGACGCGCGGCGCGCGATGCGGATCCTGATCCTCGCGACGCTCCAACAGGCGGGGCTGACCACGATCCGGTTCGGGTTGCCCGTCCTCGCGCCGTTCTGGCGCGAGGCCCTCGCTGTCTCGCTGCCTCAAGTCGGCGTGCTGCTCGGCGCCTTTGATTTCGGCGCGCTGCTGCTCTTCGTGCCGATCGGCCTCCTTGTCGACCGGTGGGGAGAGCCCGCGGTGCTTACGGCCGGGGCGCTCTTTACCGCCGCGATGGCCGCGCTCGTGGCGGACGCGCACCATTTCGCGACTCTCGCGCTTCTGCTCGCTCTCGCTGGACTCGGGTACGGCACCGGCCAGACCGCGGGCACCAAGGCGGTCGCGTCGGCGTTCGCACCGCGTGCGCGTGGAATCGCGATGGGGATCCGCCAGTCCGGTCTGCCGCTCGGCGGCATGTTCGCGGCGCTTCTCATCCCTGTGCTTGCGGGTGCGTTCGGGTGGCGCGCCGGGCTGCTCGGCGCGGCGGGGGTCTGCGGGTTCACCGGGCTGCTGTGTGCCGTGGGACTGCGCGGCGCGGCCGGCGCGGCGGACGAGGACGACGAGGGTGGGCCGCACCGCGGAAGGCTCGGGGCCCGCCTCATCAGGATCCTGGCCGATCCCGGCATCCGCCGGACCGCCATCGTCGCGATGGTCCTCGTTATCGGCCAGTTCTGCTACCAGGGCTACCTGCCGCTGTATATGGTCGACCGCTTTGGGTGGAGCAAGCACGCGGCCGCGGCGCTGCTCCTCGCCGTACACGGCGGGGGCATCGCCGGCCGGCTCGGGTGGGGCTGGTTGTCGGACCGGGTGTTGGGCGGCCTCCGCACCCCGGCGCTTGCCTGGTGCGCCGCGCTGTGCGCGGTTTTTCCGCTCGCACTCGCCGCGCTGCCGCGGCCTGTGCCCGTGGCGGCGGCCGCGGCGGTGGCATGCGTCGGCGGGCTGCTGCTGCTCGGCTGGAACGGCCTCTTCAGCACGTTGGTGCTCGAGCACGCCCGCGCGCACGATGCCGGCGCCGCGATGGGCGTCAGCATGACGATGCTCTACGCCGTGACATTCATCACGCCCCCCATCTTTGGATGGGTGGTGGAGCGCACGTCGTACGCGACGGCGTGGACCACGCTCGCCGTGCTGCTCGCCGTCGGGTACGCGGTAGCGCGGCGCGTGCCGGAGCCCTGACCGCGGACACAGGTCCATTTCGTCGTGGCATTGAAGCCGTAGCCCTGGGAACGAACGGAGGAGGCCGCCATGCCGCCGTCTGGGCGCCGCGCCGACTATTTTGGAATCGAAGAACTCCTGACGGAAGACGAGCGGCTCACCCGCGACACGATCGGCCGCCTGGTGGATAAGGAGGTGATCCCGCGTATTGGTCGGGCGTGGCTCGCCGGCGAGTTCCCGCGGGATCTCATCGCGTCGCTCGGCGCGCTCCGCGTGTACGGTGCCAATCTGCCACAAGAGTACGGCTGCGCCGGTGTGAGCAATGTCGCCTACGGCCTGATGATGCAGGAACTCGAGCGCGGCGACAGCGGCGTGCGGTCGTTCGCCTCCGTCCAAGGCGCGCTCGTCATGTACCCGATTTACGAGTTCGGCAGCGAGGAGCAGCGTCGTCGCTGGTTGCCGGCGATGGCGGCGGGCGAGAAGCTTGGCTGCTTCGGGCTGACGGAGCCGACTGCCGGCAGCGATCCCGCGGCGATGCAGACGCGGGCGCGGCGCCGCCCCGGCGGGTGGGCGCTGACCGGCAGCAAGATGTGGATCACGAACGGCTCGCTCGCGGATGTCGCCTTGATTTGGGCCAAAGACGACGAGGGCGTGATTCGCGGGTTTCTGACGGACCCGCACGCCAAAGGGTTCAGCGCGCACGACATTCACACCAAGGCGTCGATGCGGGCGTCGGTGACGAGTGAACTCGTGCTGGAGGATGTGTTCGTGCCCGAGGCGGACGCGCTGCCCCGCGCGACGGGGTTGGGAGCGGCGCTGCGCTGCCTGACGCAGGCCCGATACGGGATCGCGTGGGGCGCGATCGGGGCGGCGGTGGCGTGCTATGAGGAGGCGCTCGCCTACGCGAAGGAGCGCATCGCGTTCGGGCGGCCGATCGCGGCGACGCAGCTGATGCAGGAGCGCCTCGTCGACATGTTGACCGAGATCACGAAGGCGCAGTTGCTGGCGTACCATCTGGGCCGGCTCAAGGACGCGGGCACGCTCGCGTACACACAGGTCAGCCTCGCCAAGCGCAACAACGTGCGGGCGGCGCTCCAGATCGCGCGGGCGGCGCGCGGCATCCTCGGCGGCTACGGGATCACGCTCGAGTACCATGCCATGCGGCACGCCGCGAATCTGGAAACGGTCGATACGTACGAAGGCACGTACGATGTCCACACGCTGATTCTCGGGCGCGACATCACCGGGTTCGACGCATTCGGCGCCCCCACGCTCCAGCCGCAGGCCAGCCAGGCGCGTAGTTGACCTACGACGCCATCGTCGTCGGCCTCGGCGCCATGGGGAGCGCCGCGGCCTACCACCTGGCGCGCCGCGGCCGTCGCGTACTTGGCCTCGACGGGTTGCCGCTCGGCCACCGCCTCGGCTCGTCCCACGGCTACACACGGGTCATCCGCAAGGCCTACTTCGAGAACCCCGCGTACGTGCCGCTGATACAGCGCGCGTACGAGCTGTGGGCCGAACTGGGAGAAGAGTCCGTCGAGGCGGTGTACCAGCGGACCGGCGGTCTGTGGATTGGACCGAAGTCGGCGGCTGTGATCGACGGCGCGCTCACAAGCGCCCGCACGCACGGCATTGCCTACGATCTGCTGAGCGCGGCCGACCTGCGACGCAGGTTCCCGCTGTTCACGCCGCATGAGGACATGGTGGCGTTGTTCGAACCGGACGCCGGCGTTCTCTTCCCCGACCCGTGCATCCTCGCGCACCTGAGCGGCGCCGCGCGGGCCGGTGCGCACCTCCGATACGATCAGCCGGTTCTTCGATGGGAAGCCGGCCCGGGCCACGCGGCCGTCGAAACGCCCACCGGGCGGCACGAGGCGGCGGTCGTCGTCGTGACGGCGGGGCCGTGGGCGCCGTCGGTGCTGAAGCCGCTGTCGCTCCCGATCGAGGCGACCCGGCGGGTCGTCGCGTGGTTCGCCCCCGCCTCCGACGAGGCGGCGGCGCTGCTGTCCGCGGAGGTCTGCCCGGTCTGGATCTGCGAGGTGGACGGCATCAACATCTACGGGGTCCCGGAGGTCGGCGACGGCCACGGCCTGAAGGCCGCCATCCACGAGCGGGGGCGCGCATGCACCCCCGAGACCTGCCACCGTGAGGTCGGGGAGGGTGAGATCGCGCGGCTCGCCTCGGTGCTGCGCCGGGTCCTGCCCTCGGCGGCGGGCCGCCTGCTGGAGGCGGAGACTTGCCTCTATACGATGACGCCCGACTGGCACTTCGTCGTCGACCGGCCCGCGGACCAGGCGCTCGTGTACGCGACTGGGTTCAGCGGCCACGGCTTCAAGTTCGCGTCCGTAATCGGGGAGGTTCTGGCCGATCTCGCCGTCGACGGACGCACGTCCCACCCGATCGGGTTCCTGTCGCCCGCGCGATTCACGAGCGCCGCTCCGTCGCTTCGCCCGTGAGGGATCTCGCGCCGCCCTCGGCCGCCATCGGCGGCTCTCGCCGGCGCGCGCTGCATCACCGCGTGACGCTGGTCGCCGGGCTGGGCTATGGGTCGAACGGGGTGACGCTGGGTGTCGTCAGCTTCGCCCTGCTCGGTCTCGAGGCGGCCTGGCGTCTCAGCCCCGGGGAGGCGAGCCTGATCACGGCGGCCGTCGGCGCCGGCCAGTTGATCGGTGGGGTCAGCGCCGGCTACCTCGCGGATGCGCTCGGACGCCGCGCCGCCTTCGGTCTAACGATTGCGTGCAGCAGTCTCTCTGCCGCGGCGGCCGCCGCCGCGCCGTCGTTGCCGTGGCTCGTGGCGGCGATGCTGGTGATGGGCATCGGGTTCGGCGGCGTGACGCCCGTCGCGTCCAGCCTCGTCAGTGAATTCGCGCCCGCCGATCGGCGCGGCGCGCTGCTCGGGTGGACGCAGGTGCTCTGGGCGCTGGGCTGGATCGTCGCCGGCCTCGGCGGTGTGCTGGTCGCCGGCACGCTGGGGTGGCGCGGCACCCTCGCGATCGGCGCGCTGCCGCTTGTGCTCGCGATCGCGGGTCCGCGGCTCATCCCGGAATCACCACGTTTTCTGCTGGCGCACGGGCGGCGGAGCGAGGCGGAAGCGCTGGCGGCTGCGCTCGGCGAGCGGTACGGCGTCGCGGTCGAGCTACCCCGTCAGGAGCGGGCCGCTCGGGCCTCGGTGGCGGAACACCTGCGCGAACTGTGGAGTCCGCGGTTCCGGCGGCCGTCCTTCCTGCTCTGGTCCGTCTGGTTTGTGATGATCGGTGCGTTTCAAGGACCGATCATCTGGGTCCCGGCCATGCTGGGCGCCGCCGGAGCGTGGCGGCCCGCGGAGGCGGCGCTGCTCGCTGCCCTCATGATGGTACCGGCGACGGTGGC
>DATEGA010000038.1:0-11724 GCA_035280345.1 bacterium
GTCGCCGCCGGCGCCGAGACCCTCGCCGGCGACACGATCGTCGTCGCCGCCGGCGCGTGGAGCGCCGGGCTCTTACGCGAGATCGGCGTCCATCTCTCACTCGCACCGCGCGCTCCGCAGATGATCCTGACCGAGGCTGCCCCGCCCGTGCTCGCCCCCACCATCACCGGCACCGGCCGTGCGCTCTCACTGAAGCAACTGCCGGATGGTGCGTACTTCATCGGCGGCGGCTGGCCATCCGACGTCGATGCGGACCGGATGACGTGCGCGGTCCGCGACGACAGCGTCCGCGGCAGCTGGCAGGTGGCGACGGAGGTCTTCGCGCCGCTGCGGACCTGCCGGATCAAGCGGGCCTGGTGCGGGCTCGAGGCGGAGAGCGCCGATGGCGTTCCGATGATCGGACCGGTGCCGGGGGTCGCCGGGCTCTACGTCGCGGCAGGCTTCTCAGGCCACGGCTTCCAGTTGTCGCCCGCGGTCGGGGCGGCCGTCGCCGCGTCGCTTCACGGGGCGCCGGCGCCCGAACTCGAGCCGCTCTCTCCCGCGCGGGCGGGGACGGTTCGCCGCTAGGGGCGCGGCCGGGCGGGCGATCCGTCCTCCGCGATCGCCGGGAACCGGCTGAGCGGAAAGATATCCACAGTCGCGGACCGCTGTTGCGAAAGCAGCCCGCCGTCTACGACGAGCAGGTGGCCGGTAATGTAACGCGCATCGTCGGACGCCAGGAACACCGCCGGTCCGGCGAGTTCCTCCGGCTCACCCACGCGTCCGAGCGGGATGTTCTCACCCCGCGCGCGCTTCACGTCGGGGCGCATGCTCGAGGTATCGATCGATCCCGGGACGAGGGCGTTCACGCGCACGCCGTACGGTCCTAAATCGAGGGCCATTGCGCGGGTCAGCGCCTCGATGCCGCCTTTCGCCGCATCGTAGGCCGCGTTGCCGCGGTGGGCGCGCGAGGCGCCGCCGCTCGACAGGTGGATGATCACGCCGGCGCGCTTCCGCGCCATGATCCGCGCCGCGCGCGAACTGCAGAGAAACGCGCCGGTCAGGTTGACCGCGATCACCCGCTCCCACCAGGCATCGTCCGCCTCGAGGAAGTGGCGCATGGTGTCGGTAAGACCGGCGTTGTTGACGAGCACGTCGATGGTGCCGAAGCGCCGGACGGCCGTCTCGATTAGTCCGTCGACCTCGGCGGGTACGGAGACGTCGGCGGCCGCGGCGACCGCCGACCCGCCGCCGCGCGTGATCTCCGCCGCCACCGCCTCGGCGCCGGCCTGGGCGAGGTCGTTGACGACAACGTGCGCGCCCTCAGCGCCGAACCGAACGGCGATCGCGCGCCCGATGCCCCGCGCCGCGCCGGTGACGATCGCGACCTTGCCCTGCAACGTGGTCCCCGCCGCCATCGCTATCCGAGCATGATCCCCTGGCCGGGCTCGTTGAGACGGTCCCCGTACTCGTTTTCGCCGATCAGCAAGTCGCCTTCCTTGAACCGCGTCGCGCGAAACGGCCGCAGCGGTACGGTCCGCGGCGCGCCGTCCGTCATCCACTCCGCGAGCGCCGCCCCGAGCGCCGGCGCCGTTTTGAATCCGGAGCCGTTGTCCCCGGTGCAGATCCAGAGCCCCTCGATCTCCGGATGACGGTCAATGATCTGCTTCCCGTCCGGGGTGATCGTGATCGCCCCCGCCCAGCCGCCGCGCATCGGTGCCCCGCCGATCGCCGGCATACGCTTCACCAGGCGGGCCTTGGCGCGCGTCACATAGTCCTCGTCCACACCCTCGTCCAACGCGTCGGGGTCGGGCAGGTCCTGGCGCGTCGAGATTCCGACGAGCGTGCTGAGAAAGCCGGGGCCCTCGGGCCGCATCCACAGGTCGTTTGCGCCGTCGATGCAGATCGGGTGCGGCGCCTCGTGCTCGAGCGGCCGCCGAAAGACGGTGACCTGCGTGCGTACCGTGGTGAGCGCCTCCGCCGCGCCGACCGGGCGCAGCAGCGGAAGCGCCCACGCTCCGCCGGCAACCACAACCGACGGCGCCGCGATAAAGCCGCCGGAGGTCTCGACGCCTTCGACCCGGCCTTTTGCGACACGTACGCCATGCACCTCCGTCCCGAGCCGTACGTCGGCGCCGAGCGAGCGTGCGCGCACGGCGAACCCGTGGGTCGTCCCGACCGGGTCGGCCATCCCCGAGTCGGGCTCGTAGGCGGCGGCCACGATGTCGTCGACCTGCCACGACGGCACGAGGGCCCGCACGTCGTCCCGGCTGATGACCCCGGTGTTCACGCCGACCCGCTGCAGCATCGCGACGTTGGCGCGCAGCTTCGCTTCGTGGGCCGCGCTGACGAACCGCAGCATCCCGGTGTTGACGAAGCCGGCCGAGCCCGCGCCGACGATGTCGCTCCAGTGCTGGAAGTACGGCAGGCTCGCAAAAGCCAGCCGGGCTTCGGGCTCGTTCCCGTAGTGCATGCGCACGAGCGCGCCGGACTTGCCGGTCGCTCCTGCGGCGAGAAACCGCCGCTCGCACAGCACCACCCGTACGGCCCGGCGAGACGCCAGGTGAAACGCCACGCTCGTGCCGACAACCCCTCCACCAACGACCACGACATCTACAGGTGACGGCATAGTGCTGCGTGTTTCAACGAGCCCCGAGGCGCCGCCTCCCGCGCGAGGCAGGCGTCCTCCGCGAGAGGGGCCGTTTCGGGTGCACCAGAAGCACTGTGCGCGCGTTCACGCACGCACGACAACGGGGGACCAAGGGAGGGCTCCGTGTCGGGTCTCACCGCCGGCGCGGTGAAGGGCTGACCTGGCCCGGACCGAAATAGGCGACGCCATGGCGGATGAACGTCGGTGGGCGTTGGTTCTCGGCGCGAGCAGCGGGTTCGGCGAGGCGACCTCGCTCGAACTGGCGCGCGCCGGCTACGACATCATCGGCGTGCATCTCGACCGCAAATCGACGATGCCGCACGTGGAGGACGTGATCGGCGGCATCCGCGCGCACAAACGGGCGGCGGTTTTCTTCAACGTCAACGCGGCCGATCCCGAACGCCGCGTCGAAGTCCTCGCGCGCGCCCGGGAAGAAGCCGGGAGCGGCGGATCGGTCACGGTCCTGCTCCACTCTCTCGCGTTCGGCAACCTCCGGCCCTACATCGCGGAGTCGGCCGAAGAGTCGATCACGCCCGCCCAGATGGACATGACGCTGTCCGTGATGGCGCACAGCCTCGTGTACTGGACGCAGGATCTCGTCTACTCGGGGCTGATGCGCAAGGGCGGAAAGATCTTCGCGATGACGAGCGCCGGGGCGATGCGGGTGCTGCCGAACTACGGCGCGGTCTCCGCGGCCAAGGCCGCCCTCGAGTCCCACATCCGGCAACTGGCGATGGAACTCGCGCCGCGCGGCATCGCGATCAACGGCATCCGGGCCGGGGTCACCGACACACCGGCGCTGCGCAAGATCCCCGGCAACGCCGCGATCGTGGAGACGGCGATGCGGCGCAACCCGTCCGGCCGGCTTACTACGACCGAAGACGTCGCGCGGGCGATCGCGGTCCTCTGTCAGCCGGGGACGTCGTGGATCACCGGCAACGTGATCGGGGTGGACGGCGGCGAAGAGGTGGTCGGTTGAGCGGCCGGTTCAGCGCCGGTTGATCGGCACGTAGGTCCGGTTGCGCGGGCCGACGTATTCGGCGCGCGGCCGGATGATGCGGTTGTCGGCGAGTTGCTCGAGCACGTGCGCCGTCCAGCCGCTGATGCGGCTCGCCGCGAAGACCGGTGTGAAGAGCTCCAACGGGATCCCCAAATAGTAATAGGATGTCGCCGAGTAGAAGTCGACGTTCGCGTAGATCTTCTTCTCGGACAGCATGAACTGCTCGAGCGCACGGGACATCTCGAACCACTTCAGCTCGCCCTTCCGGCGCCCCAGCTCTTCCGACATCTTCCGTAAATGCGTGGCGCGGGGGTCTTCCGTCTTGTAGACCCGGTGGCCGAACCCCGGGATCTTTTTCTTCGCCGCCAGCATCTCGCGCGCGGTTGGAATGACGTTGGCCGGATCGCCGATGCTCAGCAGCAGGCGCATCACGGCCTCGTTGGCGCCGCCGTGGAGGGGGCCCTTCAGCGTGCCGATCGCCGAGGTGATCGCCGAATGCATGTCCGCGAGCGTCGCGGCGGTCACACGCGCGGCGAAGGTGCTGGCGTTGAGCTCGTGATCCGCGTGAAGGATCAGCGCGATCTCGATCGTCTTGACGCTGGTGTCGTCCGGCTGCCGGCCCCACAGCATCTGGAGGAAGTTCGCGGCGTGGCTGAGGGACGGATCCGGCGCGACCGGATCCCTGCCTTCCCGGCACCGGCCGATCGCCGCCACGATCGTCGCGGTCTGGGCGGTGAGCCGCACCGACTTGCGGAGGTTGGCCGCCGCCGAGTTGTCACGCGAATCCGGATCGTAGATCCCGAGCGCTGAGGTCGCCGTCCGTAACGCGTCCATCGGCAGCACGGCGCGCGGGAAGCTGCGCAGCAAATTCATCACCGGCTCCGGCAGGGTCCGCGCGGCGATGAGATCCTTGTTCAGGGCGTCGAGCTGCGCGCGCGCCGGCAGATCGCCGTGCCAGAGGAGATACAGGACCTCCTCGAAGCCCGCGTGCGCCGCGAGGTCGTGGATATCGTAGCCCTGATAGATGAGGCGCCCTTCGACGCCGTCGACGAAGCAGATGCGGCTTTCCGCCGCGACGATGCCCTCGAGCCCTTCGGCAACGTGAGTCGAGGGGACACCGTGCGAAAGCGGAGCACTGCCGGCGGGCGCCTGCATGTCATCACGGTAATCCGCGGGCGCCGGGCCGTCAATCCGAGCCCCGGCGCCACCGGAGGGAGCGGGGACGCCCGGGCGAAAGAGCGTGCACAATCGGGCCAAAGGAGGATGACGATGCGGCCGGCCGGTGCACGAGTGACACGTCACGGATGGGGCCCGGTGCTTCTCGCGACGCTGCTGGCGGTGGCGGCCGCAGCCTTCAGTCCGGCGGGCGGTGATTTTCTGATCGGTGCCAGAGTCAGGGCCGCAGCCGTGCGCGGAGGAACGCTCGTCGTGGGCCTCGACTCGCAGCCGGCGACCCTCGATCCGCACGCCTCGACCGCCGCGATCAGCTACTTGATCGCAGCGATGCAGACGACCGAAAGCCTGGTCTATCAGCTGCCCGACGGGCGGTTCGTCCCGTGGCTCGCGGAGAGCTACACCGTCTCACCCGACGGAAAGGCGTTCACGTTCGTGCTGCGGAGCGACGTGACGTTCACCGACGGGGCGCCGCTCAACGCCGAGGCAGTGAAGTGGAACTTTGACCGCATCGTGAACCCATCGTTCAGGCCGGGCGGCGCGATCAATGCGCTGGTCGGCTACACCGGCACCACGATGCTGAACGGCCGCACCGTGCGCGTGGCGTTTAAGGAGCCGTACGCGCCGTTCCTGGCGTACGCGGCGGTCGGCGTGCTGGCGATGCTGTCGCCGAAGACAACGCCCGGACAGGGCTCCGACGTGGCGAAGCGGCCGGTGGGCACCGGGCCGTTCACCGTCTCCGAGTACACGGCGCAGGACCACATCACGCTGGTCCGCAACAGCGCGTTCAATCGGCGTGAGCCGTGGAGCGACCACCAGGGGCCAGCCTACCTCGACCGGATCGTGTGGCGCACCATCCCCGAAAGCAACAGCCGGAACGTCACGGTGGAGACCGGCGAGACCCAGATGATTTACCTGTACTCGTCGCCCGGGTCGGCGCTGGCACAGCTGCAGCGCGATAAAGGACTGCGCATCGAGACGCGGCCGTTTCCGGGATCCTCGTACTTCTGGTGGGTCAACGTCAAACTGCCGCCGACCGACAACGTACAGGTCCGCCGCGCCCTCAGTTACGCGATCAACCGCCCCGCGATCGTCGGCTCCGTCTACAAGGGCCTCGACGAAGTCGGCTGCGGGTTGCTGAGCCAGTCGATGCTCCGGGACCCCGAAGCCTGCTCCTACTACCCACACAACCCGGCGAAGGCCGGGCAGCTGCTCGACGAGGCCGGCTGGAAAATGGGACCCAACAACATCCGGGTGAGGGACGGCAAGCCGCTGTCGCTCGTGATCAACTCCCTGAACTACGGCGGCGGCAACTTCCCCGAGGTGGAACTGGTGCAGGGACAGTTCCTCCAACTCGGCGTCGACGCGCGGATCAAGAGCTCAGCGGGGCCGGTCTGGGTCGACGACAACTTCCGCTGCGCGACCAACATGGGCTCGATTTTCCTCCGCACGAACGAGCCGGACGCCCTCTACGCGCTCTTCGACTCGGCCACGATCGGAAGCAACTTCAACTGGTCGTGCTACTCGAACCGGGAGGTGGACGCGCTGCTCGACCAGGGCCGGGCGACGCTCGATCCGGCGAAGCGCCGCGCGGTCTATCTCAAGATCCAGCACATGCTCCTTGACCAGGCCGTGGCGATTCCGATGATGGACAAGCTTTCGGTCTGGGCGATCCGCGATAACGTGAAGAACGTGAAGTACAACTACTCGAGCTATCCGGCGCTCAGCGATACTTACATTCAGAGGTAGCGTCGGGCGCGACGCGGTACGGCGTCACGGGGTGATCTCGGTCGCCTAGGCCAGGCGTTTGAGCCGGAACTCGGCGCCCAGCCGCCACTCGCCGTGCGTGTTCCGTGTTTCGCCGCGCCAGACGAAGCTGTCGGGCCGGATGTCATTGAACGACCAGCGGAATGCCCCCTCCGGGTCCTCGCCTACGAGGACGATTCGATCGCCCTCCCGCCGCCCGGCGAGGACGCTCATCACGCCGGTCCCCGGGTTGACCCACACGACCCGCCAAACTCCCTCTCGACGGTCGAGCCACCGGACGGTCGTCCCATAACGGTTGTCGGCGGCCGCCGGATCGGAGATGCCGCCGCGCTTCCCGCGAGGCGGTGAGATCCACACATCTTGAATGGCCCGCCCCTCAAGCACCCAGGCGAACCACCATTCCCCCTCACCGCGACGGACGCGGCCGTCCCCATCGATGTCGAGCACCTCGGCCGTCCATCCGCCGATGAGCCATCCGAAATCACGGGCCGTGTCCGCGAGCTCCGGGGACGGAGCGTCGCTGATCAGGGCCCCGAGGAACCCGGCGGCGGCCGACGCGGATACGTTGGATGCGGTCATGGTCCGAGAATAGCGGGATGGCTGCCGGCGGTCTTACACGTTCTTGCTTTTTTATCGCGCTCGGGTGAGTTTCGTCGAGTCAGACGGAGGCGATCGCCTCGGCCAAATCGCGCACAAAGCCGCCGATGCGTCCGACGTCGTGGGGCGTTTGTTCGATCATCTGGACGAGCGCGCTGCCGACAATCACGCCGTCGGCGACCTTCGCGACCTCGCGGGCTTGGGCGGGCCGGCTGATGCCGAAGCCGACGCAGACCGGCGTCTGGGTTTCGGCGCGGATGCGGCGGACCAGTCCGGGGAGGCCCTCGGGCAGCACGTCCTGTACGCCGGTGACGCCGGTGCGGGAAACGCAGTAGATGAAACCGGTCGACGCGGCCGCGACCGCACGGATCCGCTCGGGGGTGCTGGTCGGCGCCGCCATAAACACGGTCGCGAGCCCGCTCCCTGTAGCCTCGCCGATGAGCTCCTCCGCCGTATCCGGAGGCAGATCCGCGGCGATCAGGCCGTCGAGGCCCGCCGCGGCGGCATCGCGCGCAAACTGGCCCGGGCCGTACCGGAGGATCAGGTTGTAGTAGGTCATGAACAGCAGCGGCACCTGGGTGCGGGTTCTGAGGCGCGCGACTAGGTCGAGCGCGGGGAGGACGGCCATCCCCTGTGCCATGGCCCGCAGCCCCGCCCGTTGGTTGATCGGACCGTCGGCGATCGGATCGCTGAAGGGCACGCCCAACTCAACGGCGTTGGCGCCCGCAGCGACGAGCGCCTCCACGAACCGCTCGGTGGTCTGGGCGTCCGGATCGCCCGCCATGACGTAGGGAATCAAGGCGCAGCGCCGTTCCGCGCGCAGGACGGCAAACGCGCGGACGAGACGGTTGGCCTCGATCGCGACGGTACTCATGCCCGGGAGTCATCACCCATGGCCTTGCGGACGGTGTCGACGTCTTTGTCGCCGCGGCCGCTCAGACACACCAGAATGGTCTTGTCGCGGCCCAACCGCGGCGCGAGCGTCTTGAGGTAGGCGATCGCGTGCGACGATTCGAGCGCAGGAATGATGCCCTCCATCCGGCAGAGCAGGTGGAAGCCCTCGAGCGCCTCGGTGTCGGTCACGGCGACGTAGCTCGCGCGGCCGCTGTCCTTGAAGTACGAGTGCTCGGGTCCGACGCCGGGATAGTCGAGGCCGGCCGAGATCGAGTGGGTCGCCTGGACCTGCCCCTGGCTGTCCTGGAGGACGTAGCTCATCGCCCCGTGCAGCACGCCGGGGGCGCCGGCAACGAGCGTAGCGGCGGTTCGGCCCGAGGCGACGCCCTCACCCGCGGCCTCGACGCCGATCAGCGCCACGCCCGCGTCGTCCTTAAATGGATGGAACGTCCCCATCGAGTTGCTGCCGCCGCCGACGCAGGCCACCACCGCGTCGGGCAGCCGCCCTTCGGTCGCCAGCATCTGCAGGCGCGCCTCACGGCCGATCACCGACTGCAGGTCGCGGACCAGCATCGGGTACGGATGCGGGCCGACGACCGAGCCGATGACGTAGTGCGTCGTCGCGACGTTGGTGACCCAGTCGCGCAACGTCTCGTTGATCGCGTCCTTCAGCGTCCGGCTGCCGCTGTCGACCGGCACAACCTTGCCGCCAAGGAGGCGCATCCGGAAGACGTTGAGCGCCTGGCGCTCCATGTCTTCGGTCCCCATGTACACTTCGCAGGGCAGGCCGAAGGCCGCGGCGGCGGTGGCCGTCGCCACGCCGTGCTGGCCGGCGCCGGTTTCGGCGATGATGCGGCGCTTGCCCATCCGGTGCGCCAACAGCACCTGGCCGATCGCGTTGTTGATCTTGTGGGCGCCGGTGTGCAGCAAGTCCTCGCGCTTGAGGTAGATGCGCGCGCCCCCGAGCGTCTCGGTCAGCCGGCGCGCAAAGTAGACCGGCGTCGGACGGCCGCAGAACGTCCGGAGGTAGCGGTCCATCTCGGCGGCAAACTCCGGGTCGCGCAGCGCGGCCAGGTACGCGGCTTCCAGCTCGTCGAGCGCGGGGACGAGTGTCTCGGGCACGAACCGGCCGCCGTAGTCGCCGAACCACCCCGTGGCGGCGGTCCGAGACTGTGTCTGCACAGGCGCCGTCATCGCAGCATCCCCCTTGTCGGACTCGCGGCC
Organism: bacterium; assembly: GCA_035280345.1. Taxonomy (GTDB): domain Bacteria; phylum Sysuimicrobiota; class Sysuimicrobiia; order Sysuimicrobiales; family Segetimicrobiaceae; genus DASSJF01. The sequence continues at coordinate 9,285 of DATEGA010000038.1, forward strand.
TGCTGGGCCGCGTTCCAGGCGTTCACGCGCGCGACGAACGCGCGGATCTTGGCTGGGTCTTTCTCGCCGTCCGTCTCGACCCCGGAGGCGACGTCGACGGCGTAGGGCCGCACCTGCCGCATCGCCTCCACAACGTTTTCCGGGGTCAGCCCGCCCGAGAGAATCACCGGCCCCGCCTCGCAGGCCCGCGCGGCGAGGCTCCAATCGAAGGTCTGTCCCGAGCCGCCCGGCGCCGCCGCACCCGGCACATGCGTATCGAGCAGGAAGGCCGCCACGCGGTATCGCCCGAGATCGGCGAGGCTCTCCGCGCCGCGGACCTTGATGCTCTTGATCACGGGTAGGTCGAACGCCGCGCAGACGTCCGGCGTCTCTGCGCCATGCAGCTGCAGCGCGCCGAGGCCGACGAGTGCGGCGAGCTGGCGCACCTTCTCCGGATCCTCGTCGACGAACACGCCGACCTTGCTGACGAACGGAGGGAGAGCCCGCGCAATCTGGCGGGCCACTTCCGGCAGCACGTACCGTCGGCCCGGGCGCCAGAAGTTGAATCCGACGGCGTCCGCTCCGGCGTCCACCGCGGCGAGCGCGTCCGTCAGCCGGCGGATGCCGCAGATCTTGACGCGGACCATCTCACTCATCCTCGCCGGTCCCGCCTCGAGACGCCACCGTGCCGCCGACCGTCGCGGGGGCGCCGTCGCGCGCTTCGCGGAAGTAGTCCATGCCCATGCGCTCGAGGCAGAGGTTGAGCGTCATCTGCGCCTCCCGGCGCGTGACCCGGCTGCCTTCGACGACGATCTCGCGCACCCGATCGGGCCGGGCTTCCCATACCGCCCGCCGTTCGCGGATCGGCTCGAGGAATTCGTTGATCGCCCGCACGAGCCGCTTCTTCACCTCGACGTCGCCCACGGTGCCTTTGCGGTAGCGGTCCTTGAGTTCGTCGATCTCGGCCTTGTCTTTGTTGAACGCGTCGTGGTAGATGAACACCGGATTGCCTTCGACGTGCCCCGGATCGGTCGGATGGATGCGGGTAGGGTCGGTGTACATGCCCATGACTTTCCGCCGGACGGTCTCGGCGTCGTCCGAGAGGTAAATCGCGTTGTCGAGCGACTTGCTCATTTTGGCCTGCCCCTCAAGCCCGACGAGCGTCCCGACGCGGCCGATGATCGTCTCCGGCTCGGGGAACACCGGCCCGTACAGCTCGTTGAAACGGCGCGCGGTCTCCCGCGTCACTTCCAGGTGGCTCGACTGATCCTTGCCGACCGGGACGGCGTCGGCGCGCACCATCAAAATGTCGGCGGCCTGGAGCACCGGGTAGGTAAGGAGCCCCACCGTCGCGGTCTCGATCTTGAGATCGCGCATGACTTCCTTGAGCGTCGGCACACGCTGCAGCCGCGGCACGGTCGTCAGCATCGAGAAGATGAGGTGCAGCACCGCGACCTCGGGCACCAGCGACTGCACGTAGATCGTGCTCTTCTCCGGATCGATGCCGACGCTGAGGTAGTCGAGCAGCAGCTCCTGAATGTGGCCGCCGATCTCAGGGCTCCGTTCCGCCGCCGTCGTGAGCACGTGGTAGTCGGCGACGATGAAGAAGCACTCGTACTCGTCCTGGAGCCGGAGGCGATTTTCGAGGGAGCCGACGTAGTGACCGAGGTGCAATTTGCCGGTCGGCCGGTCGCCGGTGAGTATCCGCCGTTTCTTGCCGCGTGTCGTCACGATGATGCCTCCTCGTTAGGCTCCCTGGCGGGCCGGTGCGCCGAGCAGCTCGCGGACCCGCGCGCCCGGATCGGCCGACCGCATCAGCGCGGTCCCGACCAAAATCGCGTCGACGCCAAGCCGCTCCATCTCCTCAACGTCGCGGCGGTGCTCGATGCCGCTCTCCGCCACGACGGTCACATCCGCCGGTACGCGAGGACGGAGCCGCCGGATGACCTCGAGCGAGGTTTCGAGCGTGTCCAGGTTGCGGTTATTGATGCCGACGAGCGGGGCGCGGACCGCGAGCGCGGCGTCGAGCTCCGCTTCGGTGTGCGCCTCGATGAGCGCGGCCATCCCGAGCTCCACGGCGAGCGCCCCGAGATCCGCCAGGGGGCCGCGGTCCAGGACCGCCGCGATCAGCAGCACGGCGTCGGCCCCGATCGCACGCGCCTCGTAGATCTGGTAGGCGTCCACGGCAAAGTCTTTGCGCAAGATCGGAATCTCCACCACGCCCCGGACGCGCACGAGGTGTTCGTCGGCACCGGCGAAGAAACGCGCGTCGGTCAGCACGGATACCGCGGACGCGCCCGCGGCCGCGTACGTCCGCGCGATCGCGCCCGGATCGAACTCGGCGCGGATCGTGCCGGCGGACGGCGACGACCCCTTTACCTCCGCGATCAGGCGCACGCCGGCGGACCGCCGCAGGGCGGCGTGGAACGGCCGCGCAGGCGGGGCGTCGGCGGCCCGCCTG
>DATEGA010000039.1:0-10295 GCA_035280345.1 bacterium
GCCGAGGTGGCCGCGGCGGCCGGCGTCGAGCTCACGCGCATCGGCGAGGTGCTCCCGGAACGCGCGGGACGGTCGCTCGTCACGGCGGCGGGTGCGGTGCCGCTCCGGCCGGCCGGTTGGGATCATCTCGCCCCCCGCGCGGCGTTTAGGTAGGAAGGGGTCAGCGTATGCGAATCGCACGGGCATTGACGATCGCGGGATCCGACTCGGGCGGCGGGGCGGGCATGCAGGCCGACTTGAAGACGTTTTCCGCTTTGGGGGTCTTCGGCCTCACCGCGGTCACCGCAATCACCGCCCAGAACACCCGGGACGTGACGGGGATCGTCGACATCGCGCCGGAGATGGTGGCGCGACAGGTCGACGCGGTCGTCTCGGACATCGGCGTCGACGCCGCGAAAACCGGCATGCTCAGCAGCGCCTCGATCATCCACGCCGTCGCCGAGCGGATCCGGCACCATCGCCTGGAGCGCCTCGTCGTCGATCCCGTGATGATTGCGAAAGGTGGCGCCCGGCTGCTGCGGCCGGACGCGGTGGACGCGCTGAGGCAACACATCCTGCCGCTCGCGCTGGTGGTGACGCCGAACCTGCCGGAAGCCGAGGCGCTCTGCGGGCGGCGGATCGAGACGCGCGCGCAGATGGACGAGGCCGCGCGGCGGATCGCAGACCTGGGTCCGCGCTACGTCGTCGTGAAGGGCGGCCACCTCGAAGGCACCGCCGTGGATGCGGTGTACGACGGCGCACGCTTCGAGCACCTCGAGGCGCCGCGGATCGCCACGCGCAATACGCACGGCACGGGGTGCGTGTTCTCGGCGGCGGTCACCGCCGGGCTGGCGCGCGGCGACGAGGTGTCCGCGGCGATTCGGGCCGCGAAGACGTTCATCACCGGCGCGATCGAGCACGCGGTCGCCGTCGGCGGGGGGCACGGCCCGGTCAATCCGATGTGGCGCCGGGAGGCCGCCCCGGCGGGGCCGGGCAAGTAGCGCGACAACACCAGACGGAGGACACACGCACGATGGCTGATTACATGGTCCGCGCCACGGTCGCCGGCGAACGGGTTCGCGCGCTCGCGACGGTTACGACGGAGATGGTGGAGGACGCCCGCATCCGGCACACGACGTCCGCGACGGCGACCGCGGCGCTCGGCCGGACGCTGACGGCGGCGGCGCTGCTTTCGGCGGGCCTCAAAGAGGGCCAGGTCGTCACGCTCCGCGTGCTCGGCGACGGCCCGGCGGGCGGGATCATCACACAGGCGGACGCGGGCGGTCGTGTGCGCGGCTACGTTATGAACCCGCAGGCCGACCTGCCGGCGACGCCGGCGCGCAAACTCGACGTCGGCGGCCTTGTCGGACGCAACGGGGCGCTCCACGTGACGCGCGATCTTGGCATGCGGACGCCGTATTACGGCTCCGCGCCGCTCGTTTCAGGCGAGATCGCCGAGGACCTGGCCGCCTACTTCGCGCGATCTGAGCAGGTGCCGTCGGCGGTGGCCCTCGGCGTCCTCGTCGGGCGCGACCTCCGCGTGCTCGCCGCGGGCGGGCTCTGCGTGCAGGCGCTGCCCGGGGCGGATCCCGAGGTCGTGGCGCGGATCGAGGAGCGGATGCGGTCGCTGCCGCCGATCACGGATCTCGTCGCGGCCGGCCGGACTCCCGAGCAACTTCTTGAGGCGGCGCTCGACGGTCTGGCGTCGGAGGCTCCCAGCACGGGCCCCGTCGCGTTCGCGTGCCGCTGCAGCCGCGAGCGGGTGGAGGGGATGCTGAGCGTGCTGGGCGCCGATGAGCTGGAGGCGCTGCTTGCGCAGGAAGGACGGGCCGAGGTGACGTGCCGATTCTGCGGGGACCGCTACGTGCTGACCGAAGAGGAGCTGCGCGCGCTGATAGACGCCCTCCGGCACGGGACACAGACGCCCCGCGCCGGAGGTGCGGCCGTCTAAACCCGGGTCAGGCGACCCGCTTGACCTTGCCGGCTTTGAGACAGGACGTGCAGACCATCACGCGCTTGGCCGTGCCGCCGATCATCGCGCGGACCCGCTGCAGATTGGGATTGAACCGCCGCTTGGTCTTGTGATGCGAGTGGCTGACTCGATACCCCGTGCGCGGCTCCTTGCCGCACACGGCGCAACGCCGTGCCATGGGATAAACCCCCTCTCGGATGACGCGGGTAAGTCTAGCACACGACCACGGGGAGGGGCAACGTCCCGACTGTAGAACATGGACCCAACGCACGATACGATCACACACGTCCCAACACACGACGCAGATCGACGCAGGAGGGCCGGGGCGGGCATGGCGAGCGTTGGCAAGGCACCGGCCCGCGAAACCGTCCCGCCGTCCCTCGACACCCCGCTTCGCTATCTCTCCGGCGTCGGCCCGAAGCGGGCTGAGCGGCTCGAAGAGGGCCTCGGTCTCCGCACCGTGGCCGACCTGCTGTACCGGCCCCCCCGGCGCGTCGAGGACCGGCGCACCCTGCGCCAGATCTACGACCTCGTGCACGGCGGCATCGAGACGGTCGAGGGGACCGTGGGCAGCATCCGCGCGTTCCGCGTGAGGCGGCGTCGGAACTTCGTCATCGTAAGGGCCGCCATCACCGACGGCTCAGGGGTCTTGCACGTCGTCTGGTACAACCAGGGGTACATCGTCCGGCAGTTACCCGCCGGCGCACGGGTCATCCTCCACGGACGCGTGCAGCGGCAGGGCGGCGAGATCCAGATGATCGCCCCCGAGTTCGAAGTCCTCGAACCCGGCGAAGACACGCTGCACGCGGGACGGATCGTACCGGTGTACGGCGCCACGGAGGGCGTCACTCAACGCGTGCTCCGCACCATGGTGATGCGGGCGCTCGACGAGCACGCCCCGGCCGCGCAGGAGTGGCTGCCGGACGGCCTCCGCGAACGGTATGCGTTTCCGCCGGTGGCCGCGGCGCTCCGGAGCCTGCACTTTCCGGAGACGGAAGATGAGCAGCGCACCGCGCGCGAACGCCTGGCGTACGAGGAACTGCTGCTGTTCCAGACCCTCATGCTGCAGCACAAGCAGGCCCGCCAGCGCGAACCCAAAGGTATCCGCTACGGTGGCGCCGCCCCATTGCTCGAGCGATTCGAGGCCCGCCTCCCGTACCGGTTGACGCGCGCGCAGCGGCGGGTCGTGAACGAAATCGCCCGCGACATGAACGCCCCGCACCCGATGAACCGGCTGCTGCAGGGCGACGTAGGATCCGGCAAGACCGTCGTCGCGGCCGAGGCGCTGCTGCGCTGCATCGGCGGCGGCGCGCAGGGCGCGCTGATGGCGCCGACCGAGATCCTCGCGGGTCAGCACTATCTGACGCTGAAAGAGCTGCTCGAGCCGATCGGCGTGACGGTGGTGCTGCTGATCGGTGGACTCTCGCGCACCGGGCGGGCGGAGGCGCTGGACCTGATCCGCGGCGGCGGGGCCGATCTCGTCATCGGCACGCACGCGCTGATTGAAGAAGACGTCAGCTTTTCCCGGCTCGGCCTGGTCGTGGTCGACGAGCAGCACCGCTTCGGCGTTGCGCAGCGGGCCGCGCTGCGCGGCAAAGGCACGCGGCCGGACGTGCTGGTCATGACCGCGACCCCGATCCCGCGCACGCTCGCCTTGTCGCTGTACGGCGATCTCGACGTCTCGATCCTCGACGAGATGCCGCCGGGACGCACGCCCATCAAGACCCTCGTCCGATCGAGCGCCAGCCGCCCGCAGATCTACGCGTGGGTTGCCGGCCAGGTCCGGGAGGGTCGCCAGGCGTACGTCGTCTGCCCGCTCATCGAGGAGAGCGACAAACTCCAAGTCGAGGCCGCGGCCGGGCTCGCCGAGCGGCTCCAGGCCGGTCCTCTGGCGGGGCTCCGCGTCGGACTTCTGCACGGCCGGATGAAGGTCGACGATCGGGACAAGACCATGCACGCCCTCCGCGAGGGGTCGATCGACGTCCTCGTCGCGACGACCGTCATCGAGGTCGGCATCGACGTGGCGAATGCGACGGTCATGGTCATCGAGGATGCCGACCGATTCGGGCTTTCGCAGCTCCACCAGTTGCGCGGGCGCGTCGGCCGAGGGCAGCACGCCTCATACTGCGTGCTGGTCGGCGACCCGAAGACCGAGGACGGCGGCCTTCGGCTCGAGGCGATGCATCAGACGGCCGACGGCTTCGAGATCGCGCAGCGGGACCTCGAACTCCGCGGCATCGGCGAGCTGCTCGGTGAGACCGGGCGCGAAGCGCTGCGGCAGCACGGTCTTCGCGGCGACCTCAAGATCGCGGATCTGGTGCGTGACCGCGAGTGGCTCGAGCGAGCGCGCACGGACGCGGCGGCGATGCTCGTCAAGGACCCCGCGCTCCGGCAGCCGGCACACCGGCCGGTTGCCGAGGCGCTTCGGGCGCGCTTCGGCGCCGCGCCGATCGAGAACGTGCGGGTCGGGTAATGCGCGTCACCTCCGGGTCGGCGAAAGGCACGCACCTTCGGGCGCCCGGCGCCGGGGTTCGTCCGACCTCCGATCGGGTGAAGGAGGCGCTGTTCAACGCGCTCGCGCCGCGCCTCGCCGACGCGCGCGTTCTCGACCTTTTCGCCGGGACCGGGGCGCTCGGCATCGAGGCACTGAGCCGTGGGGCGGCCCGGTCGGTCTTCATCGAGCGAGACCCCCGGATGGTCGCCGCAATTCGCCGGAACCTCGCCGCGGCGCACGTCGACGATCGCGCGGAGGCCCGCCGGGGTTCGGTGCCGGCCGCCCTCGATGCGATCGAACGCGAGGGCGCGGCGTTCGACCTGATCGTGCTCGATCCGCCGTACGGACAGGAGCTGCCGGCGCGCACGCTGCGGCGCCTCGCGGATTCGCCGCTGCTCGCGCCCGGCGGCATCATCGCCGCGGACGGCCACTGGCGCGACGACCCGGGCGAGATCCCGGGGCTGCGCCGGGTCCGGGACGCGCGCTACGGCGAGACCGGCCTGTGGTTCTACGTCAGGCAGGAACCCGCGGATCCGGCCGGGGGTCCTGCAAAGATCGAAGAAGGTGGTGACGCGGAATGACGAGGACGGACGGTGTCACCGCGCTCTACCCCGGCAGCTTCGACCCGGTGCACAACGGCCACATCGACATCATCGTCCGGGCGCGGCGCGTCTTCGGCCGCGTCGTCGTCGCCGTCGCCAACAACGTCGGCAAGCAGGCGATGTTTTCCACCGAAGACCGCGTCGAGATGCTGCGCGTCGCGATGGCGGGGCAGGAGGGCATCGACGTGCGGGCGTTCGAGGGCCTCACCGTCGAGTTCGCCGCCTCGATCCACGCCGGCGTGATCGTCCGGGGTTTGCGGGCCAACGAAGATTTCGAGTTCGAATTGAAGATGGCCGCGATGAACAAGCGCCTCCACCCGGAAATCGAGACCGTGTTCATGATGACGAGTCCGGAATACGCGTACTTGAGCTCCACGCTGATCCGCGAGGTGACGTCATTCGGCGGCTCCGTCGCCGGGTTGATTCCGGCGGCGGTGGAAGAGCGCCTCGCGAAGCCGTCAAAGCCGCGCCGCGGGTGAATGCCCACACCGTGTTCTTGCAGGCCGCGCTGAACGGCGACCGGATTCACCCGGCGTCCCCCCGCAATCCGACCGCCATCGCGCAAGCGGCCCGGGCGGCCGTGGACGCCGGCGCTCACTCGGTACATGTTCACGCGTTTGACGATACCGGCCGGGAGACTCTCGAGGGTGCCGCCTGCGCCAAGGTGCTGCGGGCAATCCGAACGCTCTGCCCGGCGACGCCGATTTCCTTCACAACCTCGGCGGCGATTATCGGAGATCCTGGAGAGCGCTTCAACGTCGTCGAGGCCTGGGACGCAAATCCTGACCTTGTCACCGCGAATCAAGGAGAACCGGGCATTGTCGGACTGTGTGAGTTACTACTGTCCCGAGGCGTCGGCATCGAGGCTGGGTTGCTGAGCGTCGAAGACGCGCGCGCCTTCGTGCGGTCCGGCCTCCATGACCGCTGTCGCCGCGTCCTCATCGAGCCGCTCGACGCCGATCCCGATCGGGCGGTTGAGCACGCCGCCCAAATGGAAGCGATCGTGGCGGCGGCGGGCATCACGCTGGAGCAGGTTCACCACGGAGAAGGCATCGCGTGTTGGGCAGTCAATCGACGCGGACTCGATCGGGGCCACGGCATCCGCACCGGGTTGGAAGACGTCACGGTGCTGCCGGACGGCGAGCGGGCGAGGGACAACGCCGATCTGGTCGCGGCGGCCTCGCGATTGATCGCCGCGCACGTGCGGTCGTTACGTGGGTGAAACGCTATCCGGCCCCGCGTTGCCTTGACAATAGAAACGGGCCGTCCGTATAATGAACGCGTGTTCGTGTGCCCGGCGAGATCCGCCGGGTACTGTGTTGTGAGAGGGTGTCGCACGTGCGCGTGAACGTGAGTGAGCTGCTGGCGGACCGCGACGGCGTCCGGGTGCTCGCGTTCGCAGAACCGCTGCCCGCGCCGGCCGAGGACGTCGCCTTCGCCGAACCGGTCACCGGCGAAATCAGGCTGACCGGGACGCCGGGCGGCGTGTCCGTGCGCGGCCGCGTGCACGCGGTGGCCACCTGCATCTGCGGCGCCTGTCTTCGGCGCTTTCAGCTGCCGCTCGACGTGGACGTGACCGAGGAGTTCGGGCCGCGCAAGACGGAGCCTGAGGCGAACGACGCCGAGCGCGAGCTCACCGCCGGGGACTTTCTCGTACCGGTGGAACAGGGCGACACAATCGACGTCACGGACGTGGTCCGGCAACACGTACTGCTGGCGCTGCCGCTGGCGCCGCGTTGCCGGGACGACTGCCCCGGCTTGTGTCCCCGATGCGGCGCGGACCTCAACAACGGGCCGTGCGGGTGTGCGAGCGACGACGTGGATCCAAGACTTGAAGCCCTGCGGCGCTGGCGCGCCGGAGAAGGCCAAGTGTAGGGGAGTGTGACGCCATGGGACTCACCAAACGGCGATTCAGCAAGGCCCGCACCGCGTCCCGGCGCGCCGTGTTCCGCGCGCGCGCAGTGACGCTCGTCGACTGCCCGCAGTGCCACGCTCGGATGGTGCCGCACCGCGTCTGTCCCACCTGCGGCTACTACGGCGGCCGCCAGGCGATCCAAATCAAGACGAAGGAAGATAAGAGCGCCTAGTGATCCGCCGGCGGCAGGAGGCGCGAATGCGCCGGGGGTCCTGCGGTCAGGCCGCGAAGGCGGCCGAGACAGGGTGGGCGGCGCGCGCATGATGCGGGTCGCGCTCGACGCGATGGGAGGCGACCACGCGCCGCGCGAGATCGTCGCCGGCGCCGCGGAAGCGGTCCGAGACCTCGACGTCGAGGTCATCCTCGTCGGCCCCGCCGAACGCTTGAAGGACGAACTCCGGCACCTCCCGACGCCCCAGCGGAGACCGGACGCGCTGCGGATCGTCGACGCCCCCGAGGTCATCGGCATGGCGGAGGCCCCCGCCATGGCGCTTCGCCGGAAGCGCCGGTCGTCTATCGCCGTCGCCCTCGATCTCGTGCGCCGCGGGGAAGCCGACGCCATGGTGAGCGCCGGCAACACCGGCGCCGTGATGGCCGCGGCGCTCTTGACGCTGCGGCCGATCGAGGGGATCGACCGGCCCGCGATCGCCGCGGTCCTGCCCACGCGGCGCGAGCGCGGGCGTGTGATCATGCTGGACGCCGGCGCGAACGTCGACTGCCGGCCGAAGCATCTGCTGCAGTTCGGCGTAATGGGCAGCGTTTATGCGGCACGGGTCCTCGGGATCGAGTCCCCCAGGGTCGGGCTGCTCAGCAACGGCGAAGAGGACACGAAGGGCAACGAGTTGGTGATCCGCGCCGCCGAGCTGCTGCGCCGCTCCGGCCTTCGGTTCATCGGCAACGTCGAAGGCCGCGGGGTATTCGCGGGCGATGCCGACGTTGTCGTCTGCGACGGGTTCGTCGGCAATGTAGTGTTGAAATTCGGAGAGGGCCTGGCGCTCGGCATCTTTAGCCTGCTCCGAGAAGAACTGAGCCGCGGCCTCTTGGTCCGGCTCGGGGTGGCTCTCGCGCGCCCGCGTCTGCGGGCGCTGGCCCTGCGGCTCGACCACACGGAGTATGGCGGCGCCCCGCTGCTCGGCGTCGACGGTATTTGCATCGTGAGCCACGGCAGTTCCAAGGCGGGGGCCGTCCGCAACGCCATCGGCCTGGCCGCAGAGTCGGTGCGCGCGCGGATGGTCGAGGCGGTCCGGGCCGACGTCGCCCGCCTGACGGAACTCGCGCTAACGCAGGGCTTCTCCGCGGTCTGAGTCCACCAGGAGGCGACGCGTGCGAAGCGGATCCACGATCGTGGGGATGGGCCGGTGCGTGCCCGAGCGGGTGTTGGCCAACGCGGAGCTGGCCGCAACGGTCGACTCGACGCCCGCGTGGATCGAGTCGCACACCGGCATCCAGGAGCGCCACATCGCCGGCCCAGAGACCGCGACGTCGGACCTCGCCTACGGCGCGGCCGTCGAGGCGCTTGGCGCGGCCGGCGTGACGGCGGCGGACGTGGATCTCATCGTGGTCGGGACGACCACGCCGGACATGGTCTTCCCTAATGTCGCGTGCCTGCTGCAGCAGCGCCTCAGGACCCGGACGGTCGGCTGTCTCGACGTCTCCGCGGCCTGCTCGAGCTTCATGTACGCGCTCAGCGTGGCGCACGCCGCGGTGGTCGCGGACCAGGCCGAAACCGTGCTCGTCATCGGGGCCGAAACACTCTCTCGGATCACGAACTGGCAGGACCGCTCGACGTGCATTTTGTTTGGGGACGCCGCGGGCGCAGCCGTCGTGCGGCCGGCCCGCAAGGGCTACGGCTTCCTCTCGTTCGCGCTCGGCGGAGACGGCGCCGCGGGCGCCCAGCAGCTGTACCTGCCGGCGGGCGGCAGCCGGAAGCCGGCGTCGTTCGAAACCGTGGAACAGCAGGAGCACACGATCCGCATGGCGGGGCCGGAGGTCTACAAGTTTGCGGTCCGGACGATCCCGCGCGCGGCGATGGAGGCGATCGCCAAAGCAGGGCTCGCGCCGGCGGATATCGACTTCGTGATCCCGCACCAGGCCAATCTCCGCATCATCCAGTCGGCGGCCCACTGGATGCGGGTACCGATCGAAAAGTTCTACATCAACGTACAACACTACGGCAACACCTCGGCCGCGTCGGTGCCGGTCGCGCTCTACGAGGCGGTCGCCTCGGAACGCGTGCGCGAGGGCGACCTCGGCGTCATGGTGGCGTTCGGCGCCGGCTACACGTGGGGCGCCTGCGCCATCCGCTGGGGCGGGGCGGCGTGACGGTCGCCGCCGTCTTCCCCGGCCAGGGCGCACAGTACGTCGGGATGGGCCGCGAACTCGCGGACCGGCATCCCGAGGCGCGCGAGATCTTCCGCCGGGCGAGCGACGCCGCCGGCTTGGACCTCTACCGGCTGTGCCTCGAGGGCCCGGACGAGGTCTTGAAGCAGACCGAGAACACGCAGCCGGCGATCCTGGCCGCGAGCCTGGCGTGTCTTGCGACGGTGCCGCTCGCGCCGGCGTGCGCGGCCGGCCTCAGCCTGGGCGAGTACACTGCGCTCGTGTGCGCGGACGCCGTGTCGCTCGAAGACGCGGTGCGCCTCGTGCGGCTGCGAGGGAAGTACATGCAGGAGGCCTGCCTGGGGCTCGACACGATGATGGCCGCCGTGATCGGACTCGACGGCGACCGTGTGCGCGCCGTCTGCGCGGCGCACGCACACCTCGGCGTGGTCGAGCCGTCGAACTTCAACAGTCCGGGGCAGGTGGTAGTCGGGGGAGCAACAGCCGCCGTGCGCGCCGTGCTGGACGCTGCGAAGACCGCGGGGGCGCGGCGCGCCATGCCGCTCGCCGTGAGCGCGCCGTTCCACACGCGGCTCATGGCCCCGGCGGCGGAGCGGCTCGCCGCCGATCTCAACGCGCTGCCGCTGCGGGATGCCCGCATTCCCGTCTACGCGAACGTGTCCGCCGGGCCGGTGCGGACGGCGGCCGAGATCCGCCGCACGTTGCTCGCCCAGGTCGCCTCCCCGGTGCGCTGGGAAGAGTCCGTGCGCGCGATGCGCGCGGACGGGGTGGACCTCTTCGTCGAAGTTGGCCCCGGCACGACCCTCGGCGGGATGATCCGCCGTACGGTCGACGCCGCCACCTGCCACGTCGAGGACGCCGCGTCCCGCGACGAGACACTCGCGCTGCTGGCCGCGCGGGCGGGACACGAGGCGGCGAAGATGGCCGGGGGACCGGCGCAGTGATCGCGGCGGGGCGCGTCGCGCTCGTGACCGGCGCGTCCGGCGGCATCGG
>DATEGA010000040.1:0-9316 GCA_035280345.1 bacterium
TCCACATCGACGGGGAGGTTTGGCACCTCGATGTCGGCTCATCGCATCCTGGGGGTGTAGTAGCTCCCAAGGGTTGGGCTGTTCGCCCATTAAAGCGGTACGTGAGCTGGGTTCAGAACGTCGTGAGACAGTAAGTGACCGCTGCTGTCTATAAATCCGGCTATATGCTGGAAAGCCTGGGGAATCCCACGCTACCAGATACTGGTGACAATGCGATGGGTGCAGGCAATCAGCAGGGAAGACTAGACCAAGATCTCTGCCACTATGTGGCGGGGTTCGTCGACGGAGAAGGCAGCTTCCACGTCGCGGTTCAGAGAAATCCGAGCACGCGGTGGAAGTGGCAGGTGATTCCTGAGTTCCACGTTTCACAGAACGACGGCAATCAGCATGTGCTCGCGCTGGTGCGCACCGTTCTGGGATGTGGGTACCTCAAACCGAATCACCGAAATTCCCCGGACCGGACTTACGTGCTGGTGGTGCGAGACCGCAACGACCTGGTGACGAAGGTGGTGCCGTTCTTCCGCACGTACAAACTGCGGACCACCAAGCGAGCAGACTTTGAACGGTTCGCTTTAATCGTCGACATGATGAAGGCCGGCAGACATCTCGAGCTTGACGGACTGAAAGAGATTCTGCGAATCGCCTTCGACATGAACCAGGGCGGCGCAAGGCGCAGGATGATGTTGAGCGACATCCTGGCCGGTCTGGAACCCTCAGAGACTGTACGCCGGACCCTCACCGAGGTGAGGTAAAGATACAGTCCGAGCTCCTGGGCGACTAGGAGAGGCAGGCAGAAATGACCTGCCCCTCTCCGCACGCGAGACGCGGAGGGAGTAACAATACTGTCGGTCCCTATCCACTGCGGGCGTAAGAGGCTTGAGGGGTGCTGCTCCTAGTACGAGAGGACCGGAGTGGACGCACCGCTGGTGTACCGGTTGTCCTGCCAAGGGCAAGCGCCGGGTAGCTATGTGCGGACGGGATAAGCGCTGAAAGCATCTAAGCGCGAAGCCCACCCCAAGATGAGGCCTCTCATCGGGTAACCGAGTAAGACCCCAGGAGGACTACCTGGTTGATAGGCCGGAGGTGTGAGGCCCGTAAGGGTTTGAGCCTACCGGTACTAATCGGTCGAGGGCTTGAAGGTATGAACTGTAGGGGCAGCTGTATGGAGCTTGCACCGTGGCTCGGAGTCGCAGGCAACGGCTTCTGATGCACTAAGAAGCCCGGGATCCGAACGCACGAGCCATGGGCGAAAAATTGCGGGGGGCCCGCGCATCAGCGCGGCCGTCCGCGGTCAGGTTCCCGGTGGCGTCGCCGGAGGGGCCACACCCGTTCCCATTCCGAACACGGTCGTTAAGCCCTCCAGGGCCGATGGTACTGCGCCGGCACCGGCGTGGGAGAGTAGGTCGCTGCCGGGGTTATGTCGGTGGGGGGAAGGCCAGTCCTTCTCCCACCGCACCCTTTTCGAACGTCCGGGAACACCCAGTCGTGAAACACGTCGGGACGAGTACCGGAAGAAATCTGTTGCGCACATCGCTGGATAGCGGATTGGTGCGCGGCATCGTCGCGGAGGCACAGGCATGTCGATGATCCGCCCCCCGTTGGAGACGCTCTTGGACAAAGTCGACAACAAGTACGCGCTTGTCATCAGCGTGGCGAAGCGCGCGCGGCAGCTCAAGGAAGGCCAGCTGCCGATGGTGGATATCCCGAGCACGAACCCGGTGACGGTGGCCCTCGAGGAGATCGCCGCTGGCAAGGTTCGTGCGGAAAAGCCGTCGGAGAACATCAAAGAAGACTAACCGGCGCACGAAGAAGTTCGCCGCGATCGACCGCCGCGACGCATACACCGTCGCGGCTCTGAGGGTTCGGGCGCTACGCCCGAGCCCTTTTCGTTTTTGCGGAAGGGCCGGCGAACGCTCAGACCGTAGAGACCTGCATGGCGGGATACTCGGGCAAACCGCTGCTTCAAAAGCTCGGAGCAACCGCGGATGGAAGATCGCTGCTTCTCTTCTTCGCCACGCGCCGCGCAGTGCTGACGCGGCAATTCACCCGGTTGGCGGGAGCGGTGTACCCCGACGGTGCGCTGTGGATCGCGTGGCCCAAGACGGCGTCCGGGGTCACAACCGACGTTACCGAACGTATCGTGCGCGAGGCCGGGCTCCGGCAGGGACTCGTCGACGTGAAGGTGGCCGCGCTCGACGAGATCTGGTCGGGACTCAAGTTTGTGTATCGCCTCAAGGATAGATCTCCGAGCCGGAGGGTCCATCGTGGAGAGCGGCTGGCAGTTCCGTAAGACTCTCGTGACGAGTCACCGCGGCGTTGTCGCGGCCAAACATCCGCTGGCGGCGCGCGCCGGCGTGGAGATGCTCAACCGGGGCGGCAATGCGATCGACGCCGCGGTCGCGACCGCATTTGCGATTGGTGTAATCGAGCCGTGGATGAGCGGGCTCGGCGGGGGAGGCTACATGGTCGTCGCGCGCCCGGCCGGTTCACCCGGCGCCGCGGACGCGGCGTCCGTCGTCGAGTTTGGGATGCGGGCGCCCCTCGCGGCCCACGCAGAGATGTTCGAGCTTGAAGAGGGGTACGATACGGAGTTATTCGGCTGGCGCCGCGTTCGCGGCCAGACCAATATCCACGGACCGCGGTCCGTCGCGGTTCCCGGCGTGCCGGCCGGCCTGGCGCTCGGGCTCCGGCGGTTTGGGACGATGCCGCTCGCGACGGTGCTGCAGCCGGCGATCGCGCTGGCGCGCGACGGGTTCCCGGTGGAGTGGACCACGACGCTGCAGGTCGCGCAGGATGGGGCGACGCTCCGCAGGTACGACGCGGCGTCGGCGCTGTTCATGCCGGGAGGCCTGCCGATTGTGCCGGCAACGACGACGAAGCCGAAGCTACTGCAGCAGCCGGATCTCGCACGGACACTGGAGATCCTCGCGGCTGAGGGCCCCGACGCCTTCTACCGCGGCGCGGTCGCCGGGCGAATCGTCCACGAAGTCCGGCGCGGCGGCGGGATCTTGGACGCGGAGGACTTCGCGAGATATGAGGCGGGCGTCGCGCCGGCCCTGATTTCGAGGGCGCTCGGCTACGAGGTGATGCTCTCGTCGGGACCCAGCGGAGGCACGACGCTCGCGGAGATCGCAGGCCTCATCGCGGGATCACCGCTCGGCCGGCTCGGCCACAACACCGCGCCATACTTGCATCTGCTGATCGAGGCGACGCGCACGGCGTTTGAAGACCGGCTGCGGCTCTTGTCCGACGAGGGCGGCTGGGACGTGCTGACGAGCGACGCGCACATCTCGACGCGCCGCGGGGCGATCGGCGGGCGCGCCGCCGCGCCGGCCGCGGCCGGCGCCGATCCTACCAGCACCACACATCTCTGCGCGGCCGACGCCTCCGGCACGATGGTGTCGCTCACGCAGACCCTGCTCTCGCGGTTTGGGTCGCGCGTGCTCGTGCCCGGCGCCGGCGTGCTCCTCAACAATGGGATGATGTGGTTCAACCCCGAACCCGGCCATCGCAACTCCGCGGCTCCGGGCCGCCGGCCGCTGGCCAACATGACGCCCGCCGTGGTCGGCGTCGAAGGCCGTCCGGTGTTCGCGGTCGGCGCGTCGGGAGGACGCCGCATCCTCGACGCCGTGCTGCAGCTGATTCTCAATCACATGGATTTTCGGATGGACGCGCAGAGTGCGATCGAGGCGCCGCGCATCGACGCCAGCACGGACGAAGTGACCGTCGACGCGCGCATTCCGGCGGCGGTGCGCGACGATCTCGCGCGGCGGGGCCACCGCGTCACCGCGGTGGAAGAATCGATGGCGCCGAGGTTCTTCGCGAGTCCGGTCGCCGTTGCGCGCGACCCGTCGACCGGCGCCCTGACCGGTGGGGTCGATCCGTACCATCCGGCGGCCGCCGTCGGGGCGTAAATTTCGGAACCCTAGCCGCGCCGCGCCTTACCCGCCACGCGAACCGGTGCCCGCCGTGCGGCGCGCATTACCGCGGCGAGCGACTGCTTGTGGGTGAACATGTCCTTCCACGGATCCGGCCCGTCCAGGCGCCGCGCGTAGTTGCCGAGGTTGAACGCGGCCGGGTCGAGTGAGGGCGAGACCTCCGACCAATCGAGCGGCATCGAGATCGGCGCCTTCGGCCGCCGCCGTACGGAAAACGGGGCGACGACGGTTTGGGCGAACCCGTTGCGAAACGGATCGAGATAGACACGCCCTCGCCGTGCCCGGATCCGGGCCTCCACCGTCAGTTCCTTGGGATGCGCTTCGGCGACGATCCGCGAGAACGCCTCGGCGAACGCCAGCACCGCGGCGTTGTCGGGGCCCGGCCGGAGCGGGATGAACACGTGCATTCCTCGGCTTCCGGACGTCTTTGGGAACGATCTCAGACCGAGCGCATCGAGCCGTTGCTTCATCAGCAGCGCCGCACGCGCGGCGTCCGCGAACTGTCCGGACGTCGGATCGATGTCGAAGCACAGCCAGTCGGGCTTGTGCGGAGCGCGCCTGCGGCTGAGCCACATGTGCACCGGAATGCAGCCGAGATTCACGAGCGCCACCTGCGTCTCCAACTTCCCGCCGACGACGTACGTCGTGGTCCCGGTCTGGTCGCGCACCGGCTGCGCGGGCGTGCCCGGCGGAAGCCCCTTCGGCGCCTCGCGCTGGTAGAAACACTGCCCGCGCATGCCGTCGGGACAGCGCTCGAGGGTGAGCAGCCGGTCCTCGACGTACGGCCGCAGTCGAGGGAAGACGGCCACGTAATAGTCGGCCAGGGCGCCTTTCGTATAGCCCTCATCCGGCCAGAAGACCTTGTCGCGATGGCTGATGGCCGCGGCGCCGTCATTCGCCCGGCCGCGTGATGCGGCGGCCTTCCGGCTCATGACGCGGCCTCCGGCAGCGTGACGTCACCCGCGTCTTTATCGTCGCGCAGTCCGAGAAAAGATGGCTGGCGGAGCTTGCGATCGGCGGTCAACTCCTCGTACGCGATCTCCGCGACGAGCCTGGGCACGAGGTAGGTTGCGTCGCGCTCCCGCGGCGGATTTTCGAACGGCGGCGTGTGCCGGACCAGCGATTGGAATTTTCGATGCAGATCGGCGAGCGCGCCGGCGGTGAAGCCGGTGCCGACCTTGCCGACGTACACCAGGCGTCCCCTGTCGTCATGGGCGCCGAGCAGCAGGGCGCCGAATTTTTCCCGCGCGCCCCGCGGCGGCGTGTACCCGCCGATCACGAACTCGTCTTCCTTTCTGATCTTGACCTTTAGCCATTTGTTCGACCGGCCCTCGACGTAGGGTGCGCTCGAATCCTTGGCGATGATCCCTTCGAAGCCGCGCCCCTTCGCCGCGCCATAGGCCGCGAGCCCGTTGGAGGCCAGCCGCCTCGCGCGACGCACGACGCCCCGTGTGCCCACGACGGCTTCGACCGCGGCTCGGCGGATCGGCAGCGGCGCCGTGCGAAGGTCCCGGCCGTCCTGGTAGAGACAGTCGAACACCATGTATGATCG
Source organism: bacterium (assembly GCA_035280345.1). GTDB lineage: Bacteria > Sysuimicrobiota > Sysuimicrobiia > Sysuimicrobiales > Segetimicrobiaceae > DASSJF01. The sequence continues at coordinate 5,491 of DATEGA010000040.1, forward strand.
GTGGCCCGCACCCTGCTGAAGCAGCTGGAACCGCGAGACGCCGCGGCGGTCGAACGCGGCCACCTCGCCGTCGAGGAGCAGGGCGCATCCCGGCAGCTCCCTCACCGCCCGCGCCACGTCGTCGAACGCCTCCGTCCGGTCGTTGTCGTTCCTCGACAAGAGGCGGACGCGGCTTCCCTCCTTGTACGCGAGAATCCGGTAGCCGTCGTACTTCTCCTCGTAGACCCAGCCCGGCCGGTCGAATGGATCGCGAACGAGGGTCGCGAGCATGGGACGCACGCGGAACGGGATGCGGCCCGGATTCCGGGCGCCGCCCCGTGGTCGCCGCGTTCGTTTGCCCGTCGCGGACGCGGTCATGTGCGCCCGGAGGGAACTTTCGCGCGTCGCCTCGGGGTCGCGGAGGGTTTGGTCCGAGACGCCGGCGTCTCGCGGCGTTTGATGAGGAGCCACGACTGCTGGGAACGGCCGGCTCCCAGTCTGGTGCGCACGAGCACCCAGGCGCCGTGAAGCCGCCGGCCCGCCAGCGTGAACCGGAGTTCGCCGCGGCGCAGGGCCGCGTCGACGTTCGGATCGTCGGGACGCCAGACGCCCTCGTCCCAGATGGCGACGGTGCCGGCGCCGTACTCGCCTTCGGGGATCCGGCCCTCAAACGATCCGTATTCCAACGGGTGATCTTCGACGCGGACGGCGAGCCGCCTCGTCCCTGGAACGGCCGGCGGTCCCTTCGGCACCGCCCACGACAAGAGGACGCCGTGCCACTCGAGCCGGAAGTCGTAGTGCAGTGTCCGCGCGTGATGCTTGTGGACCACGTAGCGGAGCCGCGGCCCTTCCGCCGCGCCCCGCGCCCCGCGCGGCGCCCGCGTGCCGCCGGACGGTTCCGGCGTCGCGGTAAAGCGACGCTTACGTCGGTACTCGAGCAGACTCATCGGGGCGTGCGCCGTTTATCCACGGCTTGTCCACAAGAACGATCGTTCCGGATTGTCCGCGGATTCATCATGTGTTATTGTCTCGCTGGCCGGCGAGCGCGGCACGTGGGTGAGAGTGAGGTAGCTCTTCGGAGCCAACCCGGCTTAACCCGTGCGGTCTCGCCGGTCTTATTTTTCCTCCTCGTGCTGGGCCCACTCTCTCGCGTGCGTACCATCGTGATCCGCCGTGCCGCGGCGTCACGTGGCGAGCTGCTCGAAGAACCGCATCACTGCGCGAATGCCCTTGTGGAAATGCTCGAGGTCCAGACTTTCATCGGGGCTGTGGGCGTTGGCATCCGGCAACGCCCATCCCGTGACGACGACCGGGAGTCCGAGCCGTCCGGCGAACTCCGACACGATCGGAACCGAACCGCCCATCCGGATGAATACCGCGTCGCGGCCGAACGCCTCGGTCAGCGCCCGCGTTGCCGCCGCGATTGCGGGCGACCGCGGCGAGATGACGACCGGCGGGGCGCCATGCCGGGTTTCGACGTCCACCCACACGCTCTTCGGCGCGATCGCGCGCACGTGCGACGCGAACAGGCCGGCGATCTCGTCGGGGCGCTGGTCGGCGACCAACCGCATGCTTACCTTTGCGGCCGCGCGGGAGGGAATGACGGTCTTGGAGCCGGCGCCGGTGAAGCCCCCGGGCATGCCGTGAATCTCGAGGGTCGGCCGCGACCACATGCGCTCCAGCGTGCTGTAGCCCGGCTCCCCGGTCAGCGCCGGCGACCCGACCTCGTCCCTGAGAAACGCGGCCTCGTCGAACGGCAGGCGCTCCCAACCGGCCTTCTCTTCAGGAGACGGCGCCACGACGCGATCATAGAAGCCGGGGATCAGGATCCGCCCGCTCTTGTCCTTGAGTCCGGTGAGAATCTCGGCGAGCGCCTGAAACGGATTCGGCGCGGCGCCGCCGTAGATGCCCGAGTGCAGATCCCTCGCGGGCCCGGTGACTTCGATCTCGGCCCCCGCGATGCCGCGCAGACCGAGCGTGATCGCGGGAATCCCGGGCGCGAACATACCGGAGTCCAGCACGAGACACGCGTCGGCGCGGAGCCGGTCGGCGTGCTCCCGGACGTACGCCTCGATGCCGGCGCCGCCGGATTCTTCCTCGCCTTCGATGAGCAACTTGATGTTGATTGGCAGCTTGCCGGTCGTCTGCAGATAGGCTCTGACCGCCGCGATCATAGTGAGGACCTGTCCTTTGTCGTCGGTCGCGCCACGCGCGAAGAGCCGCCCTCCGCGCACGGCCGGTTGGAACGGCGGCGACGTCCACAACTCGATCGGATCGACCGGCTGCACGTCATAGTGACCGTAGCCGAGGAGCGTGGGACGACCCGGCGCCCCCATCCATTCCGCGTACACCAGCGGATAGCCGACGGTCTCGATTAGCTCCACCACGGGCAAGTCCATCGCGCGCAGGTACTCCGCGAGCCAGTGCGCGGCGCGGCGGGTATCGTCGCGGTGATCGGGCAGCGTGCTGATGCTGGGGATGCGGAGCAGATCGCTGAGCTCGGATTCGAAGCGCGAACGCTGCGCATCGGCGAACTCGACCGGACTGGGCATCGGGGCCTCCCGGCATGCTGCGAAGGGATGAGACGATGATTTTCCGGTTCCGCGCGGGCCCAAAGCGCTCCTGTGGCCTATGCTATAATGAGCGCGGCAGGAGGACGCGGACGCGGCCGGAGATCCTCCGTAGACGGGGCGGCGTAGCTCAGTTGGTCAGAGCACGCGGTTCATACCCGCGGAGTCGGGGGTTCGAAGCCCTCCGCCGCCACCACCACTCCCGCAGCACGTCTGCAAGAGATCTCCTTCACGTGGGAAGAATATGGGAACAGCCGGCGAACCCATCGACGTTGCACCGGATAGTACCCTTCAGAGGTAGGCTATGACACGTTTTCTGCCAACCGGCGGCGCGCTTCTGCGACGCGCGGGGGCCGTGCTGCTGGTCGTGACGGCTGTCGCGGGCGCGGGGACGTGGCCGGGGGGTCTCATGCGCGCGAACGCGCCCGCGGCCGCGACAGCCGCCCCGATTCCCGGCAGTCCCTCCCAATTGCCGTCCGTCATCGGGCCCGTCGGCGCGCAGGTGGCCGGCACCGTCCTCAAAGTTGGCGTCGCAGAACGGCGCTACGTCGGCGCCGGGACGGTGCTCGTTGAACTCGACCCGGCCCGTTACCGCGCGGCGCTCGCGCAGGCGCAGTCGCATGCCACGGCCGTCGCTGTCCAGGTAAAGGCGGCGCAGTCGAATCTCATCGCGGGACGGCATCAAGCCTCCGCCGGCGTCACTGCGGCAGTCGGCAGCGCGTCGACGATGCCGCCGCTGCCAGCTCGTCCGCCGGTTCGGGTGCCGGCCGTTGACCCGGCCACCAAGGCAGAGCTGGCTCAAGCGCGACAACAGATCATCGCCGCCCGCACGGAGGTACTGAACGATGCCGAGGCCGAGGCGGCGTCCGCGGGCAACGTCGTGGACCGTGACCGGACGCTGGTCGCGCAGGGCTTGATCGCGGCGCAGCAACTGGACGTGGACACCGCGGCCCACGATGCCGCTCGGGCTCAGGTGTCCGCGGCTCGGAGTGCGCTTCGCAGTGCGCAGACCGGTGACTCGTTGGAGTCCGCCGCGGGCATTGCCCAAGTTCAGGCCGCAATCGCGGCTGCGCAGCGTAGCGTCGTGTCTGCGACGTCCGGTGCGACCGCGGCGGCGAACGTGCTGTCCCGCGACTCAGCTCTCGCCGCGCAGGGCGCGGTCGCCAGCCGCCAGGTAGTCACCGACACGGCGACCCAGGACACGGCGCAGGCCCGGCTTCAAGCGGCCACCGCTGAGTTGCGGCGCGCGCAGGCCGGATTGGTCGCGGCGCGGACCG
>DATEGA010000041.1:0-5533 GCA_035280345.1 bacterium
CACCGCGACGCCGCCGAGCGGCACGCGCGTCGCGAGGCCGCCGCCGTGGAAGTCGGTGCCGCCCGTGGCCACGAGAGAGTACCGGCGCGCGATCTCAAGATAACGCGCCGTCATCTCGGCCGTGTGCTCAGGATAATACACCTCAAGGCCGGCGAGACCGTGCGCGACGAGTTGCGGAATGCGGTCGATCACCGGACCGCTCGACGCCCACCCGGGGTGCGCGAGGACCGGCACGCCGCCCGCGGCGAGTACGGCTTCGACCGCCTCCTCGGGCGACACCTTGAGCCGCGGCACGTACGCGGGGCCGTGGCGCCCCAGAAACCGCTCGAATGCCTCTTGCACTGTCGCGACCCGGCGCGCCTCCACGAGTGCCCGCGCGACGTGCGGCCGCCCGACCGATGCGCCGGCCGCGAGCGCCCGGACCCGGTGCCACTCAACCGGCACGCCGAGCCCGTTCAGTTTTTCCACCATCGTGCGCGCGCGGACGACCCGCCCCGCGCGCATCCGCGCAAGGAACGCCTGGAAGCCGGCGCGCGCGTGATCCACGAAGTAGCCGAGCACGTGGACTTCGTACTCGTCGACGTCGGTGTTGATCTCGACGCCGGGAATGACTTCGACGTGAATGCGACGGCCCTCGCCGAGCGCTTCGTCGACGCCGCCCGTCGTGTCGTGGTCCGTCAGGGCAAGCGTGCGCACGCCGTGTTCCCGGGCGGTTCTGACGAGGCGCGCCGGCGCGAGGAGCCCGTCCGATGCGGTGCTGTGGGTGTGGAGATCCGTTCGCGGCCCTAGCCGCTCCACGGGTACAGGCGATGCGCGTCCGCGAGCAGGTGCACCGCGGTTGTCGTGCGATCCGGCCGTGAGCGCGGGGCCTACCGGGGGGACACGATGAGCTTGATCGCCGTCCGGTCCTGCCCGTCGATCTGGACGTCCGCGAACGCCGGCACGCACACCAGGTCGAGGCCGCTCGGCGCGACGTAGCCGCGGGCGATCGCGATCGCTTTGATCGCCTGGTTGATGGCGGCCGCGCCGATGGCCTGCAGTTCCGCGGTCCCGCGTTCGCGGACCACGCCGGCCAGCGCACCCGCGACGGCGGTCGGGTTCGACTTGGCGGCGACCTTGAGCACGTCGGCGGTGCCGGTCGATCTCACTGCGACCTTGAGCACGTCCATGCTTCGAGCCTCCTCGAGGGAGAGCGTCGACTGTGGCGCGACGTTCGATGCGGTGTGGCTGGCGAAGCCTGCTGATTCGAGACCCTTGTTCACAATCCCTCCCCGAGGCGAACGTACGTACGAGAGTCCATTCATTTGACTTTTTGGCTTAGCGGCTTAGCCGGCGCCGCCGTCCGGCGCCTACTCCTCGACGCGCGCCACGCGCCGAATGGCGCGGGCGCGGCCGCTTTCCGCGTCGATCTCTACCAGCACGCCGTTCAACTGCACGGGGCCGACCGCAACCTCGAATCGTGCGGGCAGCAGCGTGAGAAACCGCGGCAGCACGGTCTCGCGGCTCATGCCGATGATCGAATCGCGCGGCCCGGTCATGCCGGCGTCGGTGATGAACGCGGTCCCGCCCGGCAGCACCCGTTCGTCCGCCGTCTGCACGTGCGTGTGCGTTCCGATCACCGCGGACACCCGCCCGTCGAGGTGCCACGCCAGCGCCGCCTTCTCCGACGTAGCCTCCGCGTGCATGTCGACAACGATTACGCGCGTCTCCGCGCGCGCTCGGTCCGCCTCGTCGCGGCCGTACTCGAACGGCGACAACAGCGGCTGCATGAACGCGCGGCCTTCGAGGTTCAGCACGGCGACGCGGACGCCGCCGGCCGCGGCAAAGACCCCGGCACCGCGGCCCGGCGCGCCGGCCGGGTAGTTGGCCGGGCGCAGGAGACGCGGCTCGGCGTCGAGGAGCGCGGACGCTTCTCGCGTGTGCCAGACGTGGTTGCCGCCCGTGACGACGTCGGCCCCGGCGTCGATGAGATCGTTGAACGTCTCGGGCGTGACCCCGAAGCCGCCCGCGGAGTTCTCACCGTTCACGATCACGAAGTCCGCCCGCAGCTCGCGCCGGAGCGCGGGCAGCCACTGGCTGACCGCCCGGCGCCCCGGACGTCCGACGACGTCTCCGATAAACAGCAGGTTCATGCGCCGCGCATCCCCGGCGCTAGTCCCCGAGCGGGGGCCACCGTCTACTTCGCGTACTCGACGGCGCGCGTCTCGCGCAGCACCGTCACTTTGATCTGACCGGGATACTCGAGCTCCTCTTCGATCTTCTTGGCCATCTCCCGCGCGAGCAGCGCCGCGGCAGGATCGTCGATCTCCTGCGGCCGGACGAGCACGCGGATCTCACGGCCGGCCTGGATCGCGTACGCGCGATCCACGCCGGTGAACGACGTCGCGATCCGCTCCAGGTTCTCGAGCCGCTTGACGTACATCTCAACGGTTTCCTTGCGCGCGCCGGGGCGCGAAGCGGAAATCGCGTCGGCCGCGGCGACCAGGATCGCCTCGAGGCAGGTGGCCTCGGCGTCCCCGTGGTGATAGGCGATCGCGTTGAGGACCTCCGGCGGCTCGTGGTACCGGCGGGCCACATCCATCCCGATGTCGCTGTGGGTGCCCTCGATCTCGTGCGTGAGCGCCTTGCCGATATCGTGCAGGATGCCGGCCCGGCGCGCCAGCTCCGGGTCCGCGTCGAGCTGCGTCGCCATCAGGCCGGCGAGGAGCGCGACCTCGATCGAGTGCTGGAGCAGATTCTGACCGTAACTGAACCGGAAGTTGAGGCGGCCGAGGAGCTTGAGCTCCTCGGGGTGCAAACCGTGCACACCCGCCTCGAAGGCGGCGCGCTCGCCGGCCTCCCGGATGCGCGTATCGAGATCGCGCTGCGCCTTCTCGACCATCTCCTCGATCCGCGCGGGGTGAATCCGGCCGTCGGCGAGGAGCTTCTCCAGCGTAACCTTCGCGATTTCGCGGCGGATCGGGTCGAAGGACGACAGCGTCACCGACTCCGGCGTGTCGTCGATGATAAAATCGACACCGGTCAGGCTCTCCAGCGCGCGGATGTTCCGGCCCTCGCGTCCGATGATCCGCCCTTTCATCTCTTCGTTCGGCAGCGGAATCACGGACACGGTGACCTCGGCGGTGTGGTCCGCGGCGCAGCGCTGAATCGCGAGCGCGACGACCTCCCGCGCCCGCCGCTCCGCGCCCTCCCGGGCCTCCGCCTCGATTTTGCGCGCGGTCTGCGCGACCTCGTGCCGGATCTCGCCTTCCGCGCGCTGCAGCAGTTCTTGTTTGGCCTGCTCCAGCGTGAGCGAACTGACCCGCTCCAGCTCACGCCGCTGTGCGTCGTGCAGCTCCTGCACGTCTTCCCGGACCCTGGAAACCTCCTGCTCGCGCTGTGCGAGGGACTGATCGCGCTTCTCGAGCGTCTCCAACTTCCGGTCCAGCATCTCCTCACGCTGGACCACACGCCGCTCAAGACGCTGCAGCTCGGTGCGCTGCTCCCGAATCTCCCGTTCCGCGTCCCGCTTGATCCGGAACGCTTCGTCTTTAGCCTCCAGGAGCGCTTCTCGCTGCTTGCTCTCTGCCTCCCGTAGCGCAACTTGCTTGGCCTCGTCGAGAATCCGCCGGGCGGCCTCTTCGGCGCCGCCGATCTTCGCCTCCCCGGCGTACTTGCGCAGAAGGTACCCAAGCAGGAAGAGTGCCAACCCGATCACGCCGGCCACAAGGTACTGGACCGTGTTCGTGGTGGTCACCCCCTCTTGGTGGTGCATGGTGCGTCGCTGCTGGCCTGTGAGACCTCCGTCCCGGCCCCGTCGGGGCCGATGATCTCTAATGCCGGTGCGAACGCTTAACGTGGACCTTCAGGAAACGCCACGATTCCTGAATATCGGAACGCTACAATGTCAACTTATTGTATCCCGGGCCGCGACGGGGGGTCAACACCCGGCGGACGGCCCACATCCGGCTCGGCCGCGGCGGAGTATAACTATAGTGGAGTATAGGGAGTATAGTAGGAAGGACGGCGGGCGAGAGGAGCGGCGATGACGAACGGCGTAGGGCGAGCAGGTGTCAAACGGTGGTGGTGGGCCGCCGTGGTGCTCGTGATCATCCTTGCCGGCGCGGGCTGGTGGGTCCGGAGTCGCCTAACGCCCCCGCCGCTTGCAGGAGCTGTCCTCACCCCCTCCGTTCACGCGTACGACTTCCAACTCCCCGACGCCGAGGGCCGAATGGTCTCGCTCGCCTCGCTGCGGGGCAAGGTCGTAGTGCTGACTTTCCTGTACACCCACTGCCCCGACTACTGCCCGCTCGTTGCCGAGGAGATCGGCAAGCTCCACGGCCAGCTCGGCCCGCTCAGCGACCGCGTGGCGTTTGTGGCGGTGAGCGTCGATCCGTCGGGTGACACGCCCGATGCCGTCCGGGGATTTCTGCAGGCGCATCACGTCGACGGAATCCTAACGTACGTTCGCGGCACGGGGGTGCAGCTGCGGCCGGTCTGGGCGCACTACTTCGTGGCAAGCGACGCGCCGGACGGTATCTCGGCGAGCCACGCGGCCGCGACTGCGATCGGCCACACGACGATCGTGTACGTCATCGATCCGCAGGGACAGGTTCGCGTTTTTCTGCCCGCCAATTTCGATCCCAACGATCTGCTGACGGACATCCGGCTCCTCGCGAAGAGCTCGCGGTAGCGCCGGCGCTTCTGGGCCAACCGCGGCCCTCAGGTGGCGGTGGTCGACGCCGCTTTCACCGCCGGCGCCGGGGGCCCCGAGGCGCCTTCACCCAGCACCACGACGTGATCGGCGTACCTGTCATACTCCGTCCGGCAGGTGAACAAGAAGATCTGCCGATCCTTCGCGAGGGCGTGCAGAAAGGTCATCGCCGAGGCCTGACGGTCGTCGTCGTACGCGAGAAATGGGTCGTCGAGAAACAGCGGCGGCCGCCGGCCGTCGGCCAGGAGATCCGCGAGCCCGAGCCGCAACGCGAGGTAGCACTGGTCGACCCCGCCGCTCCCGATCTCGCGCGCCGAGACCTCCGCCCACTCCTTGGGCGGGCCGACCCAAACACGTGGCGCGAGTGTCTGCTCGTCGACGGCGATGCGATCGTACGCGCCGTTCGACAGCCGGCGCAGGTAGCCGCTCGCGAGTTCCTCGAGGCGGGCGCGGCCGGGTACGATCGTCGCGCGATGGGCGCCGTCGAGCACGTCGAGCGTGAGCCTGAGCGCCTCGACCTGGCGCTGCTGGCGCGCCAGCCGGGCCTCGGTGTCCGCGATCTCCTCCTCCACCCGGGCGAGTGCTTCGTACGGCGACCGGCCGGCGAGCCGTCCCTCGAGGCGCTGCACGACCGCCTTTTCCTGATCGAGCGCCTGGCGCCGGTGCTGCGCGTCGAGCTGCCGGCGCTGGAACGCTGCGGGCTCGAGCCGCCGCAGCGCGAGATCGGGATCCTCCCGCTGCGCCTGCACCGCGCCGAACTCGATCAGCGCCCGTCGATGCTCGCCGGCGATCGCGTCGCGCGACTGTCCGCCCAACAGACCGTCGAGCAGCTGTGCGGCC
>DATEGA010000042.1:0-4923 GCA_035280345.1 bacterium
GGCCTCGCGCCGATCGCGGAAGGCAGCGACCTCGCGGGATCGATCCGGCATCCGGCCGCCTGGTGCGGCGTGGTCGGATTCAAGCCGTCGCAGGGCCGGGTCGCTCGGTACCCCAACGCCGCCGGCTGGAACGCGATGTCCACCAGCGGGCCGATCACCCGCACGGTCGGCGACGCGGCGCTGATGTTCTCGGTGATCACCGGCCCGGACGCCCGCGATCCGCTCGCGTTGCCCAGCACCGGTGAAGACTGGGCCCGCCTTGCGGACGGCGCCCAGATCCGAGGACTGCGGGCCGCCTGGACGCCCGACCTCGGCGGTGCCGCGCCGATGGACCGCGGCGTGGCCGCCGTCTGCGAGGCCGCTGCCACGCGGTTTGCCGGTCTCGGTGCGGGCGTGGAGCCGGCGTCGCCCGAAATCGGCAGCATTACCGAGCCGTTTCTCGCGCTCAATGCGGCCGTCCGGCTCGCGACGGTGGGCAAGTATCTCGGCCAGTGGCGGGCGCAGATGGATCCGATCCTCGTCCGCCGCCTCGAGTTAGGCCGCAGCCTCACGCCGGACGACATCGGCCGCGCCGAGGTGGAGCGGACGGCGTACCATCACCGGTTGCGCCGGTTCTTTGAGCGCTACGATCTGCTGCTGCTGCCGGCGACCGCCGTCGCGGCGACTCCGCTGGACGCACCGATGCCTTCTGAGATCGCCGGCCGGCGGATCACGCAGCACATCGACATGCTGCTGCCAACGTTCGCGTTCAACTTCAGCGCGTACCCGGCGATCACGGTCCCGTGCGGCTTCACCGACGAGGGGCTGCCGGTCGGGCTCCAGATCGTCGCAGGCTGGGGGCAGGACGCGAGGGTGCTCACGGCCGCCGCCGCTTTTGAAGCCGCGTTCCCGTGGACTGACCGCCGGCCGCCGGTCGGATAGCCGGATAAGGGAGAGGCGGGCAATCCTCCGGATTGCCCGCCTCCCAGTTTTCGCGTCGAGGCCGCTGCCGCTTAGGTCGCCGCGGTTTTCTTCAAGCGCTCCCGGTACGCTTTCCGGAACTTCGCCACCTTCGGACCCACCACCGCCTGACAGTACGGCTGGTGGGGATTGTTGGCGAAATACTCTTGATGGTAGTCCTCCGCCTTGTAGAACGCGGTGAGCGGCTTGACCTCGGTGACGATCGGATGGGCGAAGCGGCGCGCTTCGGTCAACTCGCGAATCGCCTGCTCTGCCGCGACCTTCTGCTCCGGCGATTGATAGAAGATCGCCGAGCGGTACTGCGTCCCGATGTCGTTGCCCTGGCGGTTGAGCGTGGTCGGGTCGTGGATAGTGAAGAACACCTCCAACAGATCCTGGTATGAGAGCACGCGCGGATCGAAGGTGATTTGGACGACTTCCGCGTGCCCCGTCGAGCCCGTGCACACTTGCTGGTACGACGGGTTCGGCACGGTGCCCCCGGCGTACCCGGACTCGACCCGCAGCACGCCGTCGAGATCGTCGTAGACGGCCTCGAGGCACCAGAAGCACCCGCCGGCCAGCGTGGCGACTTCCTCGCGCGGCGCACCTTGCGGCTTACGGTCCGGTGCGTTCATCGATCTGGCCTCCTCGTCGGTCGGGCAGTCGGTTGCCGTTAGCATACCGCGCGGCGCGCCGGAATACAGGAGCCATCTCTCCTGACCCGAAGGCTAGGCCGTGCCGGAGGCGGGACGCGCGGAATCGAGCAGCGCTTTCAGGGCGCGTGACAGGTCGGCGGTGATCACGCCGTTGGTCGTGACCGCGTCACAGCCCGCGGCCACGGCCGCGCGGGCGCGTTCGGTGTCGCGGTGTCCGCAGAATCCGAGGAGGGGAATCGCCCGCGTCGTCCCATCGCCCTTGATGCGGCGGATCGCCGCCGGGGCATCGAACCGCCGGGCCGCCAGGTTCACGATCACGGCGTCGGGCCGGTTCCCGATCGCGGTCTCGAGGGCCGCCGCGGAACGGACGACGACCGCCCGATATCCGAGCCGTTCGAGCGAGGCCGACACGCGCGACGACAACAGTAGATCGTCGTCGGCGACGACGATCCGCTGCGACTCCGATCCTGGCGTCATGCGGGCCGCGGCACCGCTATACGGCGAACCCCATCGCCTGCAGCGACAGCCGTCCATCGTCGGTGAGGCGCTCCGGCGTCCACGGCGGACTCCAGACCATCTCCACCGCGGCGTTCTCGACGCCGTCGATGCCGAGCAGCTTCGACTCGATCTCGGCAATGATCTGCGGGCCGAGCGAGCAGCCCACGGCCGTCAACGTCATCTTGAGGTTGACGACGTCCTCCACGATCGTGATGTCGTAGACGAGCCCCAGGTCCCAAATGTTGACCGGGATCTCGGGGTCGAAGCAAGTTTTCAGGACCTCGATGACCTGATCGCGCGTGACCATGGCACCCTCCGCCGCCCATTCTACCACGGGCCGCGCCGGGAGATCCTGCCATGAGGACGCGGCAGTGGCTGCTGGCGGGCCTGATTGCGGCGCTGCTCGTCTATCCCACCGTCGCGCGTTGGTACACCGAGTGGCTGTGGTTCGGGGAGGTCGGCTACCGCACGGTGTTTTGGGTGCCGTTCCTCTCGAGCGCGGCGGTGGCCGCCGCGGCCGCGGTCTCGGTCTTTCTGATCCTCTACCTGAACCTCCGGCCGCTCCTGCGCCTCCGGCCGCTCGCGCGGGTCGTGGAACTGCGGCCGGTCGGCGACGCGCGTACCTACCGGCGCATCGCCGGGGGCCTGTCGCTCGGCCGCCTGGCGGCCGTGCTGGCGGCGGTCGTCGCGATCGTTGCCGGCCTCGGTGCCGGCAGCGCCTGGCCGGTGTTCCAGGCGTTTCTGCACCAAGCGCCGTTCGGCGTGCAGGATCCGGTGTTCGGCCGCGACGTGGCCTTCTATGTGTTTGCGCTGCCCGCGTACCAGGAGGTGTACGGTTGGCTGTTCGGCTGGCTCTTCATTGCGCTGTTGGGGGCGGCCGCGGCATACTACCTCGACCTGGTCCCGCTCGCAATCCGGGGCGTGTGGGCGGTGCCGCGCGGCGTCCAGGTACATCTCAGCGTGCTGGCGGGACTCTTGGTGCTGCTGCGCGGCTTTGGGTTCTGGCTCGACCGCTACGGCATCCTGTACTCGCCGCACCGTGTAGTCTACGGCGCTGGATACGCCGATCTGCACGCTACGCTGCCCGCGCTCACGCTCCTCATCGCGCTGTCCCTGGTGACGGGAGTGCTGCTGCTCGTCTCGACGCGCGCCCGAACGATCCGTCCGGCGATCGGGGCGCTTGTCGTGCTGCTGGCCGTCTGGATCGCCGGCACCGTCTTCTACCCGGCGTTCGTCCAGCAAGTCGAGGTCGCCCCCAACGAGCTTGATCGGGAACAGCCCTACATTAGCAACGGCATCGCCTCGACGCTGCACGCGTACGGGCTCGATCGCGTCGAGGAGCAGTCGTTCCCGGCGGCGCTCACCCTTACGCCCGCTTCGGTGCAGAGCAACCGTACGGTGCTGGACAGCGTACGGCTGTGGGACTACCGGCCGCTGCTCACCACGTACGCGCAGCTGCAGAGCCTGCGGCTGTACTACACATTCACGGACGTCGGGATCGACCGTTACCGGCTCGGTGGCCGCGAGCAGCAGGTCATGCTGTCCGCGCGCGAACTGGACGTGAATCGGCTGCCGGACCAGGCCCGCACCTGGGTGAACGAGCACCTTGTCTTCACCCACGGGTTCGGGCTCGTGATGACCCCGGTTAACCGGATTTCCGCCGAGGGGCTGCCGGAGTTCTACATTAAAGATATCCCGCCGCAGAGCACGATCGGCTTGACCGTTACCCGACCGCAGCTTTACTACAGTCTGCTCACCACCCCATACGTCGTCGTGAACACCCGCAACAAGGAACTGGACTACGCCCAGGGCGACCAGAACGTCTACACCACGTACGCCGGTCGCGGCGGCGTGCCGCTGACTGCGCCGCTTGCCCGGTTCGCGTTCGCGTCGCGATTCGGCGCGATGTCGCTCTTGTTGAGCAACGACATTACCCCAGCGAGCCGCGTGCTGTTCCACCGCGACGTCCGGGACCGCGTCGGACGGGTGGCGCCGTTTTTGAAGCTCGACCGGGATCCGTACCTTGTCCTCGCGGACGGGCGGCTGTTCTGGATTCTCGACGGCTACACCACGACGGCGATGTACCCGTACGCTCGGCCGACCGGCGAGCTCAACTACATCCGCAACTCGGTGAAGGCCGTCGTCGACGCGTACGACGGGACGGTCAACCTGTACGCGATCGATCCTGCGGACCCGCTGCTCGAGACCTACGGGCGAATCTACCCGGGCCTCCTCAAGCCGTTCTCGGAGATGCCGCCGGTACTCGCGGCGCATATCCGGTATCCGGTCGATCTCTTTACGATCCAATCAGATGTGTACGCGACGTTCCACATGAAAGACCCGCGCGTGTTCTACAACCGCGAGGATCTCTGGGCGACCCCGAACGAGCTATTCGGAGGATCGGCGCAGCCGGTCGAGCCCTACTATGTGAACTTGAAACTAGACCCGGCGCGCGGCGAGGAGTTCGCGCTCATCCTGCCGTTCACGCCGTCCGGCAAGGACAACATGGTCGCCTGGATGGCCGCGCGCAGCGACGCGCCCAACTACGGACACCTCTTGGTCTACCGGTTTCCCAAGGACACGACGGTCTTCGGCCCGATGCAGATCGAGGCACGCGTCAATCAGGATCCGACGATCAGCGCCCAGCTCACGCTGTGGAACCAGCAGGGTTCTCAGGTGATCCGCGGCAACCTGCTCGTCGTCCCGATCGCCGATTCGCTGCTCTATATCGAGCCGCTCTACCTGCAGGCGCAGGGGAGCGCCTTGCCGGAGCTCAAGCGCGTCATCGTCGCCTACGGCGCACAGATCGCGATGGAGCCGACGCTCGAGG
>DATEGA010000043.1:0-10854 GCA_035280345.1 bacterium
GGCGGCGTCTCCGGAGGGCGGCGCGGCGGTGGCGGCACGCGCCGGCACGGCGGCCCGCCGGCAGATGCGGTAGAGACGGAGGAGAGCGATGAGTCCCAGCCAGACCGGCAACGATGCCCTGTCGCTCAAGACCCGTGCGCTCGCGGCGCTCGAAGCGGTCGCGGCGGAGGCACGCGAACTCGCCCTGCGGATACACGCCCACCCGGAGATCGGCTTCGAGGAGCGCCAGGCGGTTGCGTGGGTGAGCGAAGCGCTCGAGCGCCACGGCTACCGCGTGCAGCGGGGGATCGCCAAGATCGAGACCGCGATCGTGGCGAGGGCCCAGGGCCGCGGGCCCGGCCCGACTGTGGGCCTCATCGCGGAATACGACGCGCTTCCGGGACTCGGCCACGCCTGCGGCCACAACCTCATGGCCGCCGGGATGATGGCCGCGGCCGCCGCGTTGCGCTCGGTCCTGCCGGATCTCCTCGGGACGGTCGCCTACTATGGCACGCCCGCCGAAGAAGGCGGCGGCGGTAAGATCCTAATGCTCGAGCGCGGGGCGTTCGACGGCCTCGACGTAGCCCTTCAGTATCATGCCGGCGACGACGCCTCGGTCGCGACCGGCTGCCTCGCGATCCAGCGCGTGGACGTCCGGTTCACGGGAAGACCTTCGCACGCCGCGGCCGGTCCGTGGAAGGGCATCAACGCGCTCGACGCGGTGATCCTCACGTTCAACGGCATCGGCGCGCTGCGGCAGCAGCTGCGCCCCGACGGGCGGATCCACGGGATCATCCGGGATGGCGGCCAGGCGGTCAACATCATTCCGGAGCGGGCGGCCGCGGAGTTCGGCGTGCGGGCCGCGGACGGCGAGTACGTTCGCTACCTCGCGGAGCGCGTCGAAGCCTGCGCCCGCGCAGCGGCCGAGGCGACCGGCGCCCGTGTCGAGACCTCGCGGGGTGTGTTCCTCGACTCGCTGCGGTACGTGCCGGCGCTCGCCGGGATCGTGCGCGACAACTCGGCGGCCCTGGGCTTCGAGATGGACGAGCGGTTCGTTGGCGCCTCCACCGACCTCGGCAACCTGAGCCAGGCCGTGCCGACGATCAGCTACACTCTCCCGACGTGCGCCCCGGGGGTCGGCATGCACACGCGGGAGGCGCTCGAAGCCGGCAAAGCCGAGATCGGCCTCACCGGCATGCTGAACGACGCCAAGGTCATGGTGATGTCGGCGATCGACCTGCTGGCCTCCCCGGACGCGCTCGAGCGGGTCCGGGCGGACTTCCACGGGAACTCGGAGGCCGTCCCCCGCGCTTAAGGAAGGCAGCCGCGCCGGTGGCGGCGCGGGTTCGTTCTGGGAGGAGGGAGGTCATCGCATGCCCGGGGCTCTCGACCCGTTTGTTCCCTCGGCCGGTGATCCGTGGGACGCCCGCAAGGCCGCGCATCTCCTGCGCCGCACCGGATTCGGTCCGCTGCCCGACGAGGTGGACCGCGCCGTCGCGGCAGGGCCGGAGCGCACGGTGGACGCGATCTTCGCGTTTCCACCGGACCCGGTGCCGCCGGCGGTCTTCGACGACGTCCGGGGCGCCGAGCAGCAGCTTGAGTCGACGCTCGACACGCTGCGCGCCACGAGGCAGCCGATCAACCTCCAGACGCACCCCGAACTTCGCGGCCTGTACCAAGAGGTCGGGCGCCGGCACGGGCGCGCGATCGTCGGCCTCGCCGGGTGGTGGCTTGAACGGATGGCAACCTCCCCCGCTCCGTTGCAGGAGAAGCTCGTGCTCTTCTGGCACGGCCACTTCACCAGCGCGTTCGGCGACGTGCACGACGCGATTGCGATGTTCAATCAGAACCAGCTCTTCCGGCGCAACGCCGCCGGCAATTTCGCGCGCCTGCTCGACGGCGTGGCGCGCGACTCGGCGATGCTGCGGTACCTCAACAACGACGCGAACCGGAAGGGCCACCCCAACGAGAACTGGGCGCGCGAGCTCATGGAGCTGTTCACGATGGGGATCGGCCACTACACGGAAGACGACGTAAAGGAGTCCGCCCGGGCGTGGACGGGCTGGACGCTGCGCGACTACCGCACCGGCGACGACCGTCGCGCGTTCGCGTTCAAGCCCATGATCCACGACGGTGGACCGAAGGTCTTCCTCGGGCAGGCCGGCGCGTGGGACGGCGCCGACATCATGCGGATTATCCTCGCGCAGGACGCGACGCCGCGGTGGATCGCCCGTAAGATGGCCGTCTTCTTTGTTTCCCCGACTCCCGACCCATCGATCGTGGACGCGATGGCGCGCCAGCTGCGGGCGTCCGCCTACGATCTCGCCCCGATGCTGAAGACGGTCTTCCGGTCGCGGGCCTTTTACCGACCGGACGTGATGCTCTCGCAGGTGAAGGGTCCGGTTGAGTTCTCGGTGGGCGCCGTGCGCCACCTCGGGATGAACGCGCCCGACTGGGTGCGCATCTTCAACGCGGCGGGCGTGATGGGCCAGCGCCTCTTCTTCCCGCCGAACGTGGCGGGCTGGCACGGCGGCACCGCGTGGATCAACGCGGGGACGATCTTTGCGCGCACCGACCTGGCCTCGGCGCTCGTCTCGGGGCGCCTCGGTCCGGTGAGTGACGCGGCGTTTCCGACGCTCGACGCCGCCGTCACCCGGCTGCTGGCACGCCCCCTCGCGCCCCACCGGCACGGCACGCTCGCCCTCGCGACCGGCGGGCAGGCCTCCCGCACGGCCCTGCACCTGTTGATGAGCATGCCCGAGTACTTGGTCGCGTGACGCCGCGCAACGAGGGGAGAAACGTCGTATGCGAAGCATGAACACCCGCCGCGAGTTTCTGGCCAAGGGACTGACGATTCTTGCCGCCGGCGCTACCGCGCCGATGTTTCTCACCCGCACCGCGCTCGCCCTCAACAACCCGTGGGACCTCCGTCTGACGGCGGCGGCCGCGGGCCGGCCGGATTGGCCGACGCTCGTGGTCGTGCAGCTCGGCGGCGGGAACGACGGCCTGAACACGGTCGTGCCGTTCGTGCGCGACGAGTACTACCGGGCCCGGCCGAAGCTTGCGGTGCCGCAGCAGAAAGTCCTCAGGCTCACGGACGAAGTGGGCCTGCACCCGGCCCTCACGGCGCTGAAGAGCGCTTACGACGACGGGCGCGTCGCGGTCGTGCAGGGTGTCGGCTACCCGAACCCCAACCGCAGCCATTTCCGGTCGATGGAAATCTGGCAGACCGCCGATCCGGCCGGGACCGGGCCGAAGACCGGCTGGCTCGGCCGGCTCTTCGACAGCGAGTGCCCCGACTGCGGTTCGAACGCGGGGATGACACTGTCGGCGGAGATGCCGCTGGCGATGCAAGGCGACGCCGCCAAGGTAGTCGCGGTCGACGACGTCTCCCGGTTTGGCTTCCACCCGGTCCAGGGCGGTGGCGCTCCGGAGGTCGACGCATTCAAGCGCCTGATTCAACCGGTGCCCGGTGAGGAGCCGCTCGTCGACTTCCTCACGCACACCGAGATGAACGCGATGCTCGCCGCGGCCGACCTCAACAAGCTGGCCGGCCGGCTCGCGCAGGACGCCGGCTCCGGCTATCCGCGGGATCCCTTCTCGCAGAAGCTGCGGGTCGTCGCCGAACTGATCGCGGCCGGATCGCCGACGCGCGTCTACTACGTCGGCCTGGGCGGGTTCGATACGCACGTCACGCAGGCCGGCCGCCATGACCGGCTGCTCGAGTCGATGGGCGCGGCCCTTGGCGCCTTCCTCGGCGACCTCCAGACGAAAGGCATCCAGGACAAGGTGCTGCTGATGACCTTCTCCGAGTTCGGCCGGCGCGTGGCGGAAAACGCTTCCGGCGGGACCGACCACGGCACGGCCGCGCCGATGCTGCTCGTCGGAGGCCAGGTCAAACCCGGGATCCACGGCATCCACCCGAGCCTGAGCGACCTCGACCAGGGCGATCTGAAGTACCAGATCGATTTCCGCAGTGTCTACAGCACGGTGCTCGAGCAGTGGCTCGGCGTGCGGAGCGATCCGATCCTCGGCGGCAAATTCGATCCGCTGGATGTGATCAAGCCGCACGTCGCGGCGTCGGCGGGAAGCTAGCGCCTCACGGCAACGGGGCAGTTCTGCGGCCGGCGAGACCTCGCCGGCCGCGTCATTGGTACGACCCGTACGCCCGGGGTTCGTCTACCGGGCGTGAGGCAGCTTTTCCGCGATCCGGCCTTTGAACTCCGCCAGTAGAAACGACTTGATGCCTTCCGCGCCGGTCATGCGGACGGTGATCGGGCCCCCCTCCGCTGCGAACTCCACCGCAAACGCGATGCACGGGCAGCACAGGCGCTCGAGGGTGATCCATTCTGTGATCATGGGGGCCGGCGCGGCATTTCCACCGCCCCCGGCCGCAGGCACGGATCCCACGGGGAACCGCAGGCGGAAGCCGTCGGGTAGTTCCTCCGCCTGCCCGCACGCTTCGAAGACCTGCGCGACGAGGTCGCGGAGCCGCTCGCGCTGGTCCGGCGTGAACACCGACAGGTCGCAGGCAAAGACGGTCGCCATGGCACTGTAACAACGAGCGGTGGAACAGCCGTTATTCCGGCTTTGCGTTGGCGGCCGCGACGATGGCGTTGCGCAGCACGCCGACGATCTCGAGGATGCTGTTGCCGAGGATCAGGGCTTTGCTGCTCGGGACGTCGTGCCCCGGCAGTGTGACGAGGTACGGCGGCGCGTGCGGCGGCAGCCGCGGCAGCGGCTCGAAGGCGTCGCGCGCCAGCCTCGACGCGAGGGTCTCGAGCGCGGCGAGTCGGTCCGCCAGCACAGGCGGCGTCTCGTCCGCCACGGCGCCGGGCGGCGCGTCGCCGTCCGGCAGGGCGGCCGGCAGTAGGCGTCGGGCCTCGGCGAACGCCCGCGCGAGGTCGGCGAACACGTTGCGCACCTCGTCGTCGTAGGAACGCCCGACGCCCGTGTGCGGATAGTCCGGCCGCGCCTTCTTCAGTGGTTCATACTGGGACAGCATGCGGAGGTCGTGCGCCCGGCGCTCGAGCAGCGCGAGCGCCGTCCAGATCTCGCGCAAGGACGCTTCATCCAGAGCAGGCATGCCAGCATCGTAGTAACAATCCACGGCACCCGTCAATTCACGGCCGCCGACTTCGACTGAGGGAAACCGGCCGCTCCTCCCTGAAGGAAATCGTGTGAGACATCGGTGAACGGCGCAGGCTGGAAGCGGACCCTCTCTCTGCCTTCGTCCGTTAAACTCGTGTGGCACGCCGCGGAACCGCATCCGCGGGACGTACCGCTCGAAGAGTTGTATGCGCGCATCGAGGTCCCGCCCGGGCCGGACGGCCTGCCCTCCGTCATCGCCAACATGGTCATGACCCAAAACGGCGAGGCGGCGATCGACGGCAAGGCGGCGCCGATCGGCACGCCGGTCGACCGGTTCATCCTCGGCCGGCTGCGCGTGTCCGCCGACGTGCTTCTCACCGGCGCCGGCACTGTGCTGGCCGAGGACGTCACCGCCCTCGTGCCCGAACGGGACGTGCCGCGGCGGACGGCCGCGGGCCGGCCGCCCCATCCCCTCGGGGCGCTGCTGGCGACGGATCTCGCGTGGAGCGACGAGGTGCTGTCCCGGCAGTTTTTCACCGAGCAGCGGTTCGAGCGGCTCATTATCACCGGGCACCGGCCGACGGCGGACCAGGTCCGGCGTCTCGAAGCCCGCGGCGTCGAGGTCTTGCGCGTCGACGCGGGTCCGGATGGGCGTCCAAAGGCGCGCGCCGCGGTTCAGGCGCTCGCCGGCCGCGGCGCCCGCCTCATCCTGACGGAAGGCGGCCCGCGCGTCCTGGCGTCGCTGATGCGGGAGCGCCTGGTCGTCGACTACTTTCTGACGACGAGTCCGCTGGTCACGGCGGAGCCGCATGCATTGATGCCGATCGTCGGGCACGTGGCCGCGGGCGGCCGGCCCGTGCTGCTGTCGCGGCTCAGCCGGCACGAGTACGAGTTCCGCGACCCGGAGACGGGTGCGCCGTTGATCGAAGCGTACGATCGGTTTCGCGTCGTCTATCCCAACGCGTAAGGGGGGATCGATCCATCATGGACATGGCCACATACCTCGAGCGGACACTCTGCGATCTGATTGCGATCCGCAGCGTGACCGGCGAAGAGGCGGCGATTTCGCAGTACATCCACGAGTCGCTGGCGCACGCGGACGTCCGCGTCGAGCGCGATGCCGAAGGCAACGTGACGGCCGAGGTGGGGTCCGGTGACCGGCTGTTGGTCGTAAACGGACACATGGACACCGTTCCGCCGGTGGACGGCTGGACCCAAGACCCCTTCTCTCCGCGGCTCGAGAACGGACGCGTCACCGGCCTCGGCGCCTCCGACATGAAGGCCGGCCTCGCGTGCATGATGTGGCTCGCCCAGCACGTGCGGCCCAACGTCCGGACGTGGTTCGCATTTACGAACAACGAGGAGGGCGGCGCCGTGACGCCGCGCAACGGGGTGCGCCGGTTGATCGGCCGGGTCACCCCGGACTACGCGATCACGACCGAGCCGTCGTACGACGAGACAAAGAAGCGGCTGTCGATCGGCATCGGCTGCCAGGGCCGCGCGATCGGTCATCTGACGGTGATCGGACGCAGCGGCCATTCATCGGATTGGCGGCGCGCCGACAACGCGATCTACCGTGGCGTCGACGTGATCAAGCGCATCGCCGAGACGGCGTCCCGCCACAAGGCCGTGGACGTCGCCCCCGGCGTGCAGAGCGTGCCGTCGCTCTCCGTCGTCGCGGCGAAGGCCGGCATCGCGACCAACATCATCCCGGACCGGCTGAGACTCACGGTGGACCGGCGCCTCGCGCCGGGCGAGAACTACGGGACGTTCGAGGGCGAACTCCGCGGCTCGATCAACGGCACCACGCATGAACTCGAGATTGAGCAACTCTGCCTACCGACGCTCGCGGACCGCAACGGCCGCACGCTGAGCGTCGCGGTTGCCGAACTGACGCGGCTCCAGGGGCACGCGCCGCTGCAGTTCTCGCAGGGCCGCCAGGATTTGTCGATCTTCGCCGAGCGGACGACCGATTTCGTCAACCTGGGGCCGGGCTCATCGGGGCAGGCGCACAACGCGGGCGAGCATGCGACGGTCGCGGGCATGGTGGCCGCGGCGACGGCGTTGCGGGCGGTGATCGAAGGAATCTAGCGTTCGGCCGGCGGCTTGAAGCGCTCGAAGGGATTGCGGCAGTGCCGGCACAGGTAGGTCGACCGGCAGAGCGTCGGACCGAACAGACTCTCGACCACCACGTCGTGCGAGCCGCAGTACGGGCAGACCGGCGGCTCCGCGAACCGGCACGACGGGACGGACAGCCCGTGCGCGGCGAGGCGCTCGCGGCCGCGGGCGCTCATCCGTTCCAGCGTCCACGGCTCGTCGTAGGTGTACTCCACCGACACGTCCCGCACGCCGGGGATCGCCAGGAGCCCGTCGCGGATCCGGCCGCGGATGACGGCCAGAGCCGGGCACGCCGTCCACGTCGGCACGAGGCGCACGCTGACGCGGGCGCCCGTCCCCGGTGAGCCGCTGCCGCCGTCGACACGGACGTCACGGACCAGGCCCAGGTCGGTGATTGCGATCGGGAGCTCTGGGTCTTCGACGCTGGCGAGCACGTCCCAGGCGGCCTGCTCGAGCGACGTCGCGAGGTTCACCAGCGCGCCTCCGGATCCGACCGCCACACTTCGGTCATTTCCGCGTGCATCCGCATGAGGTCCGCCGTATGCACCCCGCGCCGGCCGCCCGGTGCGGCCGTGCCTGTCGGAATCGTCAGGCCGAGCGGTTCGAGGATGGCGCGGACCGTGCGCTCCCACGTCTCACGCTGCCGGGCCGGCGGGTCGCCGAGCAGGCCCGCCCTCAGCAAGGCGTCGTCTGCTTCGGTGCTCTCGAAGAACGCCAGGGCATGCGGCCACGCCGCCTCCAGCGCCGCCTGCACGCGTGCGTGCGCGGTGGCGGACACCGCATCGGGTAACCCGGGCGCGCCCCGCCCGGTCGTCCCTGCGGGGGGAGCCGGCGGCCGGGCCAACCGCTCGAGCCACGCGGCGGCGAACAGCGCGTGGTACCGCTCTTCCCGGCCGAGCGTCGCGGCGAGTCCCGCGACGGGCTCCTGTCCGGATCGTGCGAGGAGGCCGAGGCGCTGCTGCTCGAACGCTTCGTACAGCGCGAGGCGCACGATCGTAAACTCCCATCCCCCGTTCGGCTGTTCGAGCAGGACAGCGTTGTGGTACTCCTCGGGCGCGCGTCCAAACGCCAGCCGGTCCGGGCCGCCCGGCTCGTCGCCCGCGATCTGCTCGTAGAACAGCCGCGCGTGGCCGAGCTCTTCTTGGGCGATGCTGCTCATCGCCACGTCGCTCTCAATGTCGGGGCCGACGCCGGTCCACTCCGAGTGCCGGTGACCGATGGTGAGTTCATCGTCGGCCACCCGCAACAGCCATTCGCGGAACGCCGCGCGGACCGCGGGGTCGCTGATCGCCGCCAGCGCCGTTGGCACGGCTACCTCTCGTCCTCCGTAGGGGCTATGTGATACCCGCCGCGGTAGACTCGCTGTTGCTGCCGGTAGGATCCGCCGAAGCGATAACTCTTGTCCGTGACCGGCGCGAACATCTCCGCGGCCTCTTCGGCGGTCGCGCGGATGTCACGCGCGGGCACGACCCACAAGCTGATGCACGGGTCGCGGCGGGCGTAACTCTCCTTCGCGAGCAGCAGCGCCATCTCGGCGTCGGGGGCGTGCACATCGCCGGCGTATACGTGGGGGTCCCGGCGTCGTGCCTGAACAAAGACCGCCCACACATCGGCCGGAGCGTCGAGGGTCCGCACCCAGGACGGGGCGGGCTTGGACGGTGCCGGGGGTTGGGGACCGCTCATGTGTTCTTCGTCGGGGACTAGGCGGCGGAGTGCGCCGCCGTCGCCTCCGCCCACTTGCCCAACGCTTCGCGGACCCATGCGTGCTGGCGGTAGAACGATTGCCGCAGCGCCAGCCGTTCCGCGCTCTTCGGGCCGCCGTTGCGGCCGACGCGCTTCAGTTCTTCCCAGTCGGGTTCCGTGTACACGTATCGCTGCTCGGCCTCGACCCAGCGCATCGCCGGATCCGGCACCTGGAGCCCGTACTCGAGGATGATCGGGATAAACCGCCTCAGAAACTGCTGCCGCAGCTCTTCATTGGACTTCACTTTGAGGCGCCAGGCCAGCATCGTTTCGGTATGCGGCGAGACCTTGTCCGGCATGCCGAAGAAATGCATGATCGGCGTCCACCAGCGGTTGAGGGCGTCCTGCAGCATCGCCCGCTGGGCCGGCGTGCCCTCCGCAAGCGCCCGCCACACGTCGAGCCCGAGTTGGATGTGGAAGTCCTCTTCGTAGCAGATCCGCTTCAGCACGCGCGAGTACGGCGCGTAGGAACACGACCGGAGCGCGCCCTGCGTCTGCATTGCTGCGCCGTCGACGAAGACCTGGATGATCGCGACGTCCGCCCAAGTATCCGCCGGGTAGTGAAAGACGTTGTGGAACCGGCCGCGGCCCTCGACGAGCTCGGCGTACATCTCCTCGCGCGGGCGCCCCAGCGTTTCGGCGACGCGGTACAGCAGCATGCCGTGCCCCACTTCGTCCTGGACCTTCGCCGTGAGCGCCATCTTGCGCGCCAACGTGGGGGCGCGCGGAATCCATTCGCGCTCCGGCAAAGCCCCCATGATCTCGGAGTTGGCGTGCATCTGAATGAGACGCTGCGCCTCGAATCGGTACTGCTGCGGCATCCACTCGCCGGCCTCGATTTGATCGCCCGAGGTGACGCGGGCGCTGAAACGACCGACCAACTCGGGATCATCTTGGACCGGGACGACGCTGGACATCCGATGGCGCTCCCCTGGCGTTGTGTGACGTTCTCCAACCTTGTTGCACAGATTCGTCACAAATGATTGTAGAACTGTTGGCAGGCACTGTCAAGGCAAGCCAGAAGTACTACAGGTCGGCGTTCATGTCACGCAGTACTCAACTTCTCAACGGCCCGCGTTCATGTCCGTTTCCCGCGGGTACACGGGCATACTACCGAAATACATGGTCGATTTTATGGTAGTCTCTGCCAAGCCTGGGACAGCCGCCGGTTTGACGGTCCACAACGCGAGCCGGGCGGGCGCACCCTGGCGTCACCACGATCTCCCGTGGTCGGCGCTTGTCCGGATCCTCATTCTCTTGACCCTGATACCCGCGACCTGGCTCGGCATCGTCGCCGTTCCTCCGGCCGGCGCCATCGCGACGATCTCGGTGCTCGCCGCCTACGTGCTTGTCCTGGCCGCCGGCGCGGGACGGCTGCCGGTCCTCCGGCGGCCCGACCTCGTCCTGGTGCTCGACCTGACGGTGATCACCGCGCTGCTGCTCCTCTCCGGCAGTTTCAACAGTCCGTTCCTCTACCTCTACTATCTGGCCATCCTGGAAGCGGCGGTGACACTGGACCTTCGGCAGTCTTTGGCCGCCGCCATCGCCACGGCCGGGCTCCTCCTGCTGCTCTGGACGGCGGGCGGGCAGGCGGCCATGTTCACGACCGCCGGTTTTCGGCTGGGGGCGTTCATCGCCGGCGCGTTTCTGCTCGCGCTGGTGCTCGGCATGATCGCGCAGGAGCATCGCTCGAGTTTGCAGCAGGCTCGGTGGACCGTGGAACTGGATCGGCGGCTGGCCGAAGCGACGCGCGAACTGAAGGAGCGGGTCGACGAGCTCGAGACCTACAACGGCATCGCGCGGCGGCTGAGCGGGGAGTTGCGCGTCGAGAGCGTCATGGATGGACTGCTGTCCGCCTATCGCGGCCTCGTCGGTGCCGAGCATGGCGTCGGCCACGTCGTGACCGAGACCGGCGCCCTCCGC
>DATEGA010000044.1:0-13698 GCA_035280345.1 bacterium
CGAGCGTGAACACCGGGTGCCGTGCGAGACCGATGTCCACGTAGAGGTCGCCGCGGTCGCCACCGCGCGAGCCCGCTTCGCCTTCACCGGCCAGGCGCAGCCGCGTGCCCTCCTCGATGCCGGCGGGCACAGCCACGGTGATCTCGCGCTTCGCATCCATGCGGCCGCGCCCGCGACATTCCCGGCAGGGCTCACGGATGACCTTGCCGGCGCCGCGACATTCCGGACACGTCGTGATCTGCTGGAACGACCCGAACGGCGTCTGGCGGCCGAACCGGACCTGGCCCGCCCCGCGGCACGTCGGGCAGGTCTCGGGGGCGCTGCCCTTCTCCGCGCCGGTGCCGAAGCAGACGGGACACGTCTCCTCGCGGACAATGGAAATCCTGTGTTCCGCCCCGTGCGCCGCATCTTCGAGCGTGAGCTCGAGCGCGACGCGCAGGTCGCTGCCGCGCTCCGGCCCGGGCTCGCCGGCCCGCCTCCCGCCCGCGCCCATCGCCTGTCCGAAGAACATGTCGAAGAGATCCTCGAACGGCCCTGCGGCAAATGGGCCACCGCGGCCGTCCGGCCGCCCCGCCGCAAGAAAGTCCCCGCGGTCGTACCGGGCGCGTCGCTCCGGATCGCCGAGCACCTGGTAGGCTTCGTTGATCAGCTTGAAGCGGTCGCCGGCGCGGGGATCCTTGTTAACGTCCGGATGGTGTTCACGAGCGAGCTGCCGGAAGGCGCGCTTGATTTCGTCCTGCGACGCCGCGCGCGGGACCTTCAGTACCTCGTAGTAGTCGGTTCTGGCCATCGCGCCGACGCTAGAGGCGGCCGAGCGCCTCGCCCAGCGTGTCGGCGAGAAACCGGACGAGCGAGATGGCGCGGCCGTAGCGCATGCGCGTGGGGCCGACGATGGCGAGTTCGCCGGCGGGCCGGCCGCCGACGTAGTAGGTGGCCGCGATGACGCTCGTATCGCGCATCTCTTCGCGGCGATGTTCGGCGCCGATGGTGATCCGCACCGGCGCGGAGCCGCCGTCGTGCAAAATCTCGGTCACCACCTCGTGGCGCTCGAGCGCGGACAGCACCGGCTCCGCGCGCCGTGCGTCGCGAAACTCGGGCTGCCTCAGAATGTTGGCCTGGCCCTCGGTGTGGATGCGCGAGGACGCGGCGATCTGATCGCCGATCAGGCGGCCGACCTCGGCCACCACCTGGCGGTACAGAGCCACTTCGCCGATGAGCTGCTCCATCGCGCGCACCGTGAGATCGCCGAGGCGCCAGCCTGCGACGCGACGGCTGATCTCCTGCGACAGGCGGTCGCACTCATCGGGCGATGTCGCGGCCTCCAGTTCCACGGTCTTCCCCTCGAACACGCCGGCGTCGGTTACGACGACGATAAGCGCCCGCCGCGGCGTGAGCGGAATCAGGTGCAGGTGGCGGATCACCTGCTCGCTGAGATGCGGGGCCTCCACCACGGAGGCGTATTCCGTGCCGGCGGCCAGCGCCTGGGCCACCCGCGCGATCGCGTGATGCGCCTCGTCGCGCAGGAACAGCATCTCCCGAAGGCGGCTCTGCTCGGACGACGATACCGCTTCCTCGGTGACGAGAGAATCGACGTACACGCGGTAGCCGCGGTCCGTCGGCACCCGCCCGGCCGATGTGTGCGGCTGGTTGAGGTATCCCATCTCCTCGAGCGCGGCCATCTCGTTGCGCACGGTCGCCGAACTGACGTTCAGGCCGTGGCGTTCCCGGACCGCCTCGCTTCCGATCGGCTCAGCGGTTGCGATATAGTCATCGATCACGATCCTTAGAATCTCGCGCCGCCGGCCCTCGATGGGTTCCACCGCCGGCCCTCCGCCGCTACGCGGCCGCGGGAATCCACGTGGACCGATGCGGACCCCCTGGTTACCGGTTTCCTTAGCACTCAGGCCTCTAGAGTGCTAAACGCCCCACGACATGGAGCGTACCACCCCCGGGAAACGGGTGTCAAGCAAGAGCGAACCGCACGCGTGTTTGGGCCGCCGCGTCATAACTCGGTCCGGCGGCCGACCCGCAGCAACCGAAGCTCGCGCACCCCGAGAAGCCGGCAGACGCCGAGGTACACGAGGCCGCCTGCGGCCGTCGCCGCGAGCAGGACGGCCAGGGCGCCGGTGAGCCGGGCGGTCGACACGGCGTGCGGACCGGCCCGCAGTACGGCGGCCATTGCCGCCGTCATGCAGATTGCGGCGATGCCCGTGCGGATTGTCGTCGAGGCGAGCGCGCTGCCATCGAGGCGGCCCAGACGGCGCCGCAGAATCCAGACCAGAACGGCGACGTTGGCAAAGGCAACGATCGAGGTCGCCAGCGCGATGCCAAGATGGCCGAACCACTGCATCAGGAGGTAGTCGCCGAGTGCGTTGAGCCCCACCATGTACAGCCCGACCTTTACCGGCGTCCGCGTGTCGTGCAGCGCGTAAAACGTCCGTGTCACGATGTAGTAGGCGGCGTACGGCACCGCCCCGACCGCGTAGCCCACGAACGCCACGGCAACGGCCGCCGTCGCCTCCGGTCCGAAGGCCCCCCGCTGGAAGATCACGCGGACGATCAGCGGGCTCGCGATCAGGATCCACGCCATCACCGGCATCATCGTAAACAGGACGCCGCGCAGCCCGAGTGACGTGGCGTCGCGCAGCGCACGCGGGTCGTTCTCGGCGTGGCGCGCCATTGTGGGGAAGAGCGCCGTCGCAATTGAGAGCGCGAAGATGCTCACCGGCGCCTGCACCAGCTGAAACGCGTAGTCGAGCACCGCCAGGTAGTCGACGCCGGGCCGCGGATGCAGGAACGACGCGAAGAACCGCCCGACGTTCGAGTTGATCTCGATCACAGCGAGGCCGAGCATAGCCGGCACCGCGAGCCGGCCCATTTCCCTGACGGCCGGATGCGACACGTCGATCGACGGGCGCCACCGGAAGCCGACCGCGCGCGCCTCGGGCAGTTGCACCAAGAACTGCGCCGCCCACCCCAAGAGGAAGCTGATCGCGACGCCGAGGATCCCGATCCGCCGCGCGAGCACGGACACCGACGCGATGATCACCAGGTTGAACACGACCGGCGCGAGGGCGGGGGCGGCAAACCGCCGGTGCGCGTTGAGATAGCCGGTCGCGAACGCCGACAGCGCGAGAAACGCCATTGAGACGAACATCACACGCGTCAGCTTCACCGCGGTGGTCAACACGCCCGGGTTCGTGTGCAGGTAGCCGGGGGCGGCGATCGGCACGAGGAGCGGGGCCGCGAGCACGCCGACGACAACCATCGCCGCCCCGATCAGCAGCACGATCGTAAAGGTGCTCGAGACGACGCGGTCGACCTCGTCCCGGTCGCCCTGCACCAGCACCCGCGTGATCGCCGGGATGAAGACGATGCTGAGCGTGCCGCCGAGGAACAGCCGCTGAGCGAAGAACGGCAGCGAATAAGCGATGACGAACGCGGAACGGGCCGACGTCGCGCCGAAGATCGCGGCGATCATCACGTCGCGGGCAAGGCCCAGCACGCGGCTGGCGACGGTCCCGGCGGCGATGAGGCCCGCCGACCGCGCGATCGCCCCCGCGCTCGAGGCACCCGCGGCGGCTCCGCGCGGTGTGGCGGACACGGCCGCGGGCATATCCGGCGCTGTCATGTCGGGGCCATTATAACCCGTGCGGTATGATTTAACACGTATGAAACGCGTGGTGCTTGTCATCCTCGACGGCCTGCGGCGTGATCTCGTCACCGCCGCGACCACACCGTCGCTCGCGGCGTTCCGAACGCGGGCGCAGGAGTTCCGGGCCCACCGCTCGGTCTTCCCATCCGCGACACGCGTCGTCTCGGCCAGCATCGCCACGGGGTGCCATCCGGCCCGGCACGGCCTGCAGGGCAATTCCGTCGCGCTGCTCGAGGGCGGCGTATTCGTCCGCCACGACGCCGGCGAGCGCGACTTCCTCCAGCACAAACGGCGTGTGACCGGAACGTCGCTCGCCGTGCCGACGGTGACGGAGCGTGTCGAGCGCCACGGCGGGGCGATCACGTTCAGCAACGCCTCGCCCGGCGCCGCGTACGCCCACGACCCGGACGGCCACGGATTTCTCTACAACCGCGCGGGGTCGTTCGGCCCGGGACGCGTCCCGGTGCCCGAGCGGGACGAACTCCGCGTGACGGGCGACCTCGCGGGCGACGAGGCCATGACCGAGCGGTTCATCACCGAGGTGCTGGTCGAGCGCCGGCCGGCGGTCGCGGTGCTGTGGCTGCACGAGCCCGATCATCTGCAGCACGAGACGGCGCTCGGCTCGCCGCGTCATCTCGACGCGGTCCGCCAGGCGGACTCGCATGCTGCGCGCGTGATCGCCGCGATCGATCGGCTTCGCCGCGCCGGAGACGACGTATTGTTCATCGTCGGATCGGACCACGGCCACCAAAGCGTAACGGGCGTCGTCGACATCGAGGCCGAACTCGTTGCCGCCGGCCTTAAGGAGAGCGCCACGTCGGGGGACGTTGTCTCGGTCTCGAGCGGGACGTCGGCGCTCGTCTATGTCCACCCCGAACACCGCGCGCGGATTCTTGGATTGGGCGATTTCCTGATGTCCGCGGAATGGGCGGGGGCCGTGTTCCCGCCAGATCGCCTGCCGGAGGTCGGTCAAGCGCCCCTCGGCGGGCTTGCCTTCGCCGTCTCAATGCGCGCGGAAGACCGGCCCAACGCGTACGGCATTCGAGGGTTGAGCCTCGAAGCGGTTCCCCTTCCCGGCAAGTCCGGCCATCTCGGCTTTGGCCAGCACGGGGGACTCGGCGCGTACGAACAGGCGCCCTTCTTGATGATCGAGGGGGCGGGATTTGAGGCCGGTGCCAGTCACCCCGGGCCAACGGCGGTCGTCGACATCGCGCCGACGGCCCTTCGCCACCTCGATCTGCCGGTTGCGGACATGGACGGGCGCCCGCTCCAGCACGCGCCGCGCCGCTAGCCTGCACCCGCTTCGCCCTGCGGGGTCCGCGGCCCTGTGTTACAATGGGCGTCGCCCGCCGCGGAATCCGTCCGACGCCGCGGCGTGATTCAGTGGAGGTGGCGGAGTGGCAAAGCGCACGAAGTCCGGCCTGAAGCGGAAGCGTCAGGATCTCAAGCGCGCGGTCCGCAATCAGGCGATCCGGTCCAAGGTAAAGACGCTCGTCAAGGACGCCCGCACGGCGGAACAACCGGGTGGAGATTCGCTGCGGGCGGCGATCGCGGCCCTGGACGTGGCGGCCCGCAAGGGCATTATGCATCCGAACGCGGCGGCCCGGAAGAAGTCCCGCCTGATGCGCCGGGCCGGCGCGCGCCCGCGGGCGGCCGCGACGGCGTAACGACGAGCAGGGCGCACCGTGTCCGCGGCGGCATAGCTCCGCCGCGGATCGTTTTTGTTACGCCTCGCTCATCCGGACGATCAACGTTTCCAGCGCAAGACGCGGCGCCATCTGCCCCGTCTTGATCGCCCCGTCGGTCTCGAGCAGCATCCCGAGCAGCGCCTCCACGTCAACGCGCCCGAACGCCTTGACCTGTTTCTGGTAGTCGCCGTAGCGCCACGCCCGCGAACCGAGGGCCCGCTGCACGTCGGCCCGGCTCCGTATGCCGCGGTCGACCAGTTCCTGCACTCTCGCCAGCATACGCACCTGATCTTCCAACATATAGAGAATGCGCAGCGGCGCCTCCCCGAGCGCGATCAGGGCATCGAGCAGCCGGAACGCGTCGTCCGGCCGCCGGTGTCCGACGGCGTCCATCACTTCGAAAATCGTCGCCTGCGCCGCGACGTGGCTCGTCACCTCGCGGACGTCGTCCGCCGTGATCGTCGTCCGGTTCCCGGCGTACGCGGCCAGCTTGGCGACTTCGAGGCCCAGCGCGCGCAGCCCGCTGCCGGCCATCTCCACGAGCAGCGCGGCCGCCTCGGACGTGATCGTCTTGCCGGATTCCCGCGCGCGCGCGACGAGCCACGCCGGGGCCTTCTCCGAATCGAGCGGATCGCAGCGGATCACCTGTGCCGCTCGTTCCAGTACCCCGGTGAGGCGCCGCCGCTTGTCGAGGTGCGGCGCGACGACGATCAGCACCGACGGCGGCGGGCCCTGGCTCAAGTAATCCGCGAACGCGTCCTGCTCGGCGGCGCGCCATGACTCGGGACTCCGGATGTTGAAGACGACGGCGCGCCGCGCGCCGAAGAACGGCAGCGTCTCGCACCGGGTGATCACGTCCTGAATCGGGACGCTCCCGGCGTCGAGGACGTCGAGGTTGAGACTTCGCTCCTCATCGGGCAGGACGTCCTTCAAAATCCTGCGCAGCGCCTCCTCGGCGCGGACGTCTTCCTCGCCGAGCAGCAGGTAGAGCGCCGTTCCGGCGTTCATGGATCGCGCGGCGCGGGCCGCACGGGCCGTCCCGCACCGGCCGCAGCGTGACGCGCTCGATACACGAGTCGGGTATCACACGGCCGAGGTGCGAGATCATGGAGAGAATCGTACGCACGTTCCTGCTTGCGACGGCGGCCGCCGCGGCGATCGCCGTGGGCGCGGCCGCCGGTGTTGCCGCTCCGGCCGCAACCGTCCCGCTTCACGGCCTCGCGATCGTGCCCGGTGAGTCGTCCGTCGTGTTCGCCGTCCCGGATAACCGCGGCGGTTTCAGGGGCCACACGACGCACGTCACCGGACGCGTCGAGGTCGAGCCGGCGGGCGAGGGCGACGCGTACGTCGCGCGGATTGCCGGCAGCGTCGATGCGCGCACGCTGACCACGGACAACGGGGGGCGCGATCGCGCGATGCACGCGACGTTCCTCCAAACCGCCGCGTACCCCGCGATCACGTTCACCGGCGCCGCAACGGCGAAGCCGGGCCTGGGCGTCCGGCCGTTCGAGGCCGCGGTGCAGGGGCATCTCGTCATCCGCAACGTCACCCGCGACGCCGTGTTCAGCGCCACTGTGCTTGCGCTGGCCAAAGAGTACGTGGTCGACGCAACGGCGACGGTGCGGATGGCCGATTACGGCATTCCCTATCCGCGCGCGTTCATCTTTGTCGCGCGGGATCCGGTCACCGTCACGCTGCATATCGTCGCCCGCGCCCCCTAAGACGCCGCCGGCTGCTGCCCCCGCGCGGCGGCCTCGGCGCTCACGCGCTCGACAACCGCGGCCAGCGGCTGCGTCCCCTCGTCGCCCTTTTCTCGGCTGCGCACCGCGACGGCGTTCTGCGCCTCTTCCCGGTCGCCCACAACGAACATATACGGCACCTTCATCAGCTGCGCCTCGCGGATCTTGCGGCCGGTCCGCTCGCTGCTGGCGTCCACCTCGACCCGCAGCCCCCGACTGCGCAGGATCTCAGCGACGCGGCGCGCGTAGGCCAGGTGCCGGTCTGCGATCGGCAGCAGGCGCACCTGCTCGGGCGCAAGCCATAGTGGGAAGGCGCCCGCGTACTGCTCGATCAGGAACGCCATCATCCGCTCGAGGGTGCTGATGACCCCGCGGTGGATCATCACCGGCCGGTGCGGCTGGCTGTCCTCGCCGATGTACTCGAGGCCGAACCGTCCCGGCAGGTAGAAGTCGAGCTGCACCGTGGAGATCGTCTCGTCCTTGCCCATGACATTGGGCACTTGGACGTCGAGCTTCGGGCCGTAGAACGCGGCGTCGCCCGGCGCTTCGGTATACTCGAGGCCCAGCGTCTGCAGCGCTTGACGGAGCTGCCCCTCCGCGGACTCCCACATCGCGTCGTCCTGCACGAACTTTTCGCGGTCGTGCGGGTCGCGCGTCGACAAGCGGTACCAGAACGGGTGCAGGCCGAGGTCGGCGTACACCCGCTGGATCAACCGCACCACGGCGATGAACTCGTCCATCAACTGGTCGGGCCGGCAGAAGATGTGCGCGTCGTTGAGCGTCATCGCGCGCACACGGGCAAGCCCCGTCAGCACGCCGGAGCGCTCGTACCGGTACATCGTACCGAGCTCGGCAATCCGCACCGGCAGCTCGCGGTAGCTGTGCTGGCCCTGCTTGAACACCATGATATGGTGCGGGCAGTTCATCGGCCGCAGCACCAGCTCTTCGGTATCGACCTTCATCGGCGGGTACATGTTCTCACGGTAGAGATCCCAGTGCCCGCTGATCTTGTACAGCTCGACGTTGGCGAGATCCGGCGTGTGCACGTGCATGTACCCGAGGCTCTCTTCCAGGTCGATGATGTATCGCTCGAGCAGCCGGCGGACCGTCGCCCCGCGCGGCAGCCACAGCGGCAGGCCCTGTCCCACCTCCTGAACCGACGCGAAGAGTCCCAGTTCCCGGCCCAGCTTGCGGTGGTCGCGCCGCTTCGCCTCCTCCAGGCGCGCGAGGTACTCGTCGAGCGCGGCCTGCTCGGGGAACGAGATACCGTAGATCCGCTGCAGCATTGGCCGCCGCTCGTCTCCGCGCCAGTAGGCGCCGGACGTGCTGAGCAGCTTGACGGCCTTGATGAGGCCCGTCGACGGCAGGTGCGGCCCGCGGCACATGTCCTGGAACCCGTTCTGCCGGTAGAAGCTCACCGGATCGTCCGCAATGCCTTCGAGCAGCTCGCTCTTGTAGACGTCATCCCGGTCTCGGAACAACCGCACGGCATCGCCGCGCGGAACGGCGATCCGCTCGATCGGCCGGTTCCGCGCCGCCAGCTCGCGCATCTTAGCCTCGATCCGCTCGAGGTCTTCGGGTGTGAACGGCCGGCCGATGTCGAAGTCGTAGTAGAAGCCGTCCTCGATCGGCGGTCCGATCGCGAGCTTCGCCTCCGGGAAAAGTTCCCGCACGGCCTGCGCGAGCAGGTGCGACGTACTGTGCCAGTACACCTCGCGGCCGGCGGGGTCGCCGAAGGTCAGCCATTCGACGGACGCGTCGCGGTCAAGACGCACGGCGAGATCCCGGACCTCCCTGTCCACTCTGGCGGCCAGCACGTCGCGCGCTCCGGTCTCGCGCGCCACTTCGGCCAGGCTGACGCCCCGCGGAAAGGTCCGCGCCGCCCCGCCCGGCATGCGCAGCGTGATCTGCTCAACCGACGTCCGTTCGGCCATCGCCACCATCTCCCCGTTGGGTCTGACCGCGTGCAGCGTCCCAACAAAAATGGCCCCCGTCCCCATGGGACGGAGGCTCCGCGGTTCCACCCACCTTTCCGCCGCGCCAAGCGGCGCCGGCGGACAACTCAACGCGCGGTCACGGGCGCACCCGGCCGGCGTAGCCGCACCCTCGGATCCGCGGGCACGGCGTCCGCCAAACTGCTCGGGGGAGGTATTCGGCCCGGCTTCCGAGCGGGACTTCCAGCCTTGGTCCCGCCTCTCTCTCGGCCGCCGTTCGGCCTACTCGCCCCCGTCATCGCCAACCAGCGCCATTATATCATGCGGCCGACGCGGGGGCACAGGTACAGACCGCCGGCCGACCCCCGTGGACGCGGGGGCAAGGAGTGTTCACAGCGGCACCGAATCTACCGGCGGTTCCGAAGACATTCTATTGCAGGGAGGCGTCGCATGGTGACAGCGCCACAGGGGTGGAGGCGCGTGGCAACCTCGCTTGGCATCGTCGCCGTCTTGATCGCCGGGATGCTGTTTGTTCCCGGCTCGGTGACCGGCTGGGCCGCGGCCCCCACGACGTTCATTTGGGGCAAGTCGGGGGACGGCGACTCCATGGACAGCCCCGTCAGCACGAACGGCGAGACGTATGAGGTCACGACACAGATCTTCAACCTGCTGGTCCGGGCGGTGCCGGGTAAGACCGACATCGAACCCGACCTCGCCACCAGCTGGCAGGTCTCACCCGACGGGCTGACCTGGACCTTCAAGCTGCGCTCGGGCGTGATGTTTCACGATGGGACGCCGTTCAACGCGGAAGCGGTGAAGGCCAACTTCGACCGGTGGGCTTTCAAGGACAACCCCTACCACGAGGTCAAGGGCGGCGAGTACGAGTACTGGGGCGACTTCATGGCCGACTCCTATAAGGAGTCCAAGGCGGTCGACCCGACCACCGTGCAGATCATCCTGAAGCAGCCCAACTCGCCCCTCCTTCAGAACCTCACGATCATCGCGTTCCAGATGACCAGCCCGGCGTCCCTGAAGCAGTACGGCGGTACCGGCGTGGGCACCCATCCGGTGGGCACCGGCCCGTTCAAGTTTGTGGAGTGGGTGCGCGACGACCACGTTACGATGGTCGCCAACCCGACCTTCTTCCGCAAGGGCCTGCCTAAGGTGCAGCGCCTGATCATGCGTGTGATCAAGGACAACTCCGCCCGCTTCCTGGCCCTCAAAGCCGGCGAGATCAGCGCGATGGAGCTGCCCAACACCGACGACGTGAAGGCGGCGATGAGCGACCCGAACCTCAAGGTCGGATACCGACCGCCGTTCAACACCAGCTGGCTCAAGGTCAACATGAACGACCCGCTGATGAAGGACATCCGGATCCGCAAGGCGATCGCCTACGCGATCAACCGGCAGGCGATCGTCCAGGGACTGTACGCCGGATACGGCGAGGTCGCCACCCAGGCGATGCCGCCGGGCATGTGGGGCCGGGCGTCGAATCCGGACGCGATTACGTACAACCCCGCGGAGTCCAAGAAACTGCTCGCAGAAGCGGGCTATCCGAACGGATTCTCGTTCGACTTCTGGTACATCCCGGTGAGCCGGCCCTACTTCCCGAACGGCAAGGAGATTGGCACGGCGATCGCGAGCGACCTCAACAAGGTCGGCATCCGCGCGCACCTCCAGACCGAAGACTGGGCCACGTACCTCAAGGACCAGAGGACCAACAAGTTCCCGCTGTACATGGCGGGCTGGATCGGCGACAACGGCGATCCGGACGACTGGCTCGGGTTCTTCTTCCCGAAGTTCGACGCCGCGAGCGCCCGGTGGTCGTACAACAACCCGGCCGTGTTCGACCTGATCAACAAGGCCAAGACCGAGAACAGCCAGACGAAGCGCGCGGCACTGTACGCGCAGGCGATGACGCTGATCTCCCACGACATGCCGAACATCTGGATCGCACACG
This sequence comes from bacterium, assembly GCA_035280345.1. Classification (GTDB taxonomy): domain Bacteria; phylum Sysuimicrobiota; class Sysuimicrobiia; order Sysuimicrobiales; family Segetimicrobiaceae; genus DASSJF01. The sequence continues at coordinate 10,977 of DATEGA010000044.1, forward strand.
CCAAGGTGCCGATGCTGATGCGCAAGAACGTCGAAGGCCTGATCGGCCAGCCCGACTCGAACGAATACATGGAACTGGTCTCGTTCAGCAAGTAGGTTGAGTCCGCAGGACGGGGGCGCGAACCAAGGTTCGCGCCCCCTCCGTATCTCTGGGTAAATGGCCCGCTACATCGCCCGCCGCCTGGTGGCCCTCCTCCCGATTCTCCTCGGAGTGTCCGCGGTCGCGTTTTTGATCGTCCATCTTATCCCGGGCGACCCGGCGACCGTGTACGTCGGCGAGCATGCGACCCCGGGGGCGATCGAGCGCGTCCAGCACGAGTTCGGTCTCGACAAGCCGCTGCCGGTCCAGTACGGCATCTACCTCTGGAACGTGCTTCACGGCGACTTCGGTGACTCGCTCGACAGCCACCGCAAAGTGGTCGCCGAGTACCGCCCCCGCTTTCCCGCGACCGTCGAACTGACCCTCGGCGCCCTGACCGTAGCGCTGTGTATGGGAATCCCGATCGGGATCCTCTCCGCCGCCAAACCGAACACCGTCTTCGACCGGTTCGGCATGCTCGTCGCGCTCGGCGGCGTCTCGATCCCGGTCTTCTGGCTCGCCCTCATGCTGATCTACGTCTTCAGCATCTACGTGCACGCCCTGCCGACCTCGGGACAGCTGGACGTCAATACCACGCTCCACTCGATCACGGGCATTGCCGTGCTCGACGGGCTGCTGACGGCCAACTGGGCCGCGGTCGGAGACGCGCTCAAGCACCTCGTGCTGCCGAGCGTGGCGGTCGGATCGATCCCCACCGCGATCATCGCGCGCATGACCCGGGCGTCGATGCTCGACGCGCTGCACCAGGACTACATCCGCACGGCCCGCGCGAAGGGCCTCACCGGCGGCGCCGTCGTGCTCGCGCACGGCCTGCGCAACGCGCTGCTGCCGGTGGTGACAGTTGTCGGCCTGCAGTTCGGCTCGTTTCTGACCGGCGCCGTGCTCACGGAGACGCTCTTCTCGTGGCCCGGCGTCGGCCGCTACATGTACGACTCGATCCTCTTCCGCGACTACCCGGTGATCCTGGCGGGGATTCTCTTCTTCTCTTTGTTCTTCGTGCTCGTCAATCTGGCCGTCGACGTCCTGTATGCGTTCCTCGACCCCCGCATCCGCTACGTCTGAGCCGTCGTCCGCGGCCCAGGACGCCTCGCCGGCGGATATCGCGGCCCGGCGCGCCGCGTCTCGCGGGGCCGTCGGGAGAGGCCGTTCCGCCCTGCGGATGGCGGCGCGCCGCTTCTGGCGCAACGCCAACGCGCGCGTGGGCCTCTTCATGATCATCTTCTTCGCGCTGATCGCGATCTTCGCGACGCAGATCGCGCCGTCGGGCCCGGACGAGGAGGACCTGCTCGCGCGCCTCCGGCCGCCGTCGCCGCAGCACTGGATCGGCACCGATCAATTGGGCCGCGACGTCTTCAGCCGCGTCATTCTCGGCGCGCGGATCTCCATGACCGTGGGATTCGTCGCCGTCGCCGGCGCGCTCTCGATCGGCGCGCTGCTCGGCATCACGGCCGGCTACGTGGGCGGCCGCACGGAAAGCGGGATCATGCGGCTCATGGACGTGATGCTGGCGTTTCCCTCGATCATCCTGGCGATCGGTATCGTGGCGCTGCGCGGCCCGGGACTGAACAACACGATCCTCGCGGTCAGCATCGTGAACATCCCGTCGTTCGCGCGGGTGGCGCGCGCCTCCACGCTGGCGATCAAGGAGTTCGAGTACGTCACCGCGGCGCGGGCGACCGGCGCTCGGGCGTGGCGCGTGCTGCTGCGGGCGATCCTGCCGAACGCGGCCGCGCCGCTCGTCGTGCAGGCGACGCTCGGCGTGGGCTCGGCGATTCTCGAGGCGGCGGGGCTCGGCTTCCTCGGCCTCGGCGCGCAGCCGCCGTCCCCCGAGTGGGGGGCGCAGCTGGCGGACAGCTACCGCTACCTGCTGACGGACTTTTGGGCGGCGCTCGCTCCGTGCGCCGCGATCGCGCTTGTCGTCCTCTCGTTTAACCTGGCGGGCGACGGCCTGCACGACGCGCTGGATCCCCGGCTGTCGGGACGCGGATAGCCTCGAGCACCCGTTCCGCGGCGGCCTCGCCCGACCGGATGCAGTCCGAGATCCCGACACCGCGGTAGGCGGCGCCGGCCAATGCCAGCCCTGGGTGCGCCTCGATCCGATGCTCGATCTCCGCGACTCGGTCGAGATGGCCGACCGTGTATTGCGGCATCGCATCGTGATGGCGGTGGACCCGCGCGAGGTGCGGCGTCCCGGCTTCGCCCAGCAGCGTCGTCATCTCGCCGCGAACGATCCGCACCAGTCGATCGTCCTCCAGCTCCACCATCTCGGGCGCGAGCGCGCCGCCGAGAAACACCCGGACAAGAACCGCGCCGTCCGGCGCCCGGCCGGGAAACTTCGCGCTCGAAAACGACGCCGCCAGGATGGGCCGGCGCTCCTGCCGCGGCACAACGAACCCCACCCCATCGAGCGGGTGCGGAATCTGACCGCGCCCGTACGCCAGCGTGACGCTGGCCGACGAGGCGTAGGCGATCGCGCCAAGCTGCACCCGCAGCGCGCCGTCGAGTTCCCCGATCAGCCTGCCGGCGGCCGGCGCGTTCACGGCCAGCACCAGCGCCTCTGCGCGGAGCATCCCGCCGTCCGCCAGCCTGACGGCGTAGCCGCCGTCCGGGGCCCGGCCGACTG
>DATEGA010000045.1:0-3491 GCA_035280345.1 bacterium
GGCCGCTCCGGCCCGGACCGCTCCGCGTTCAGCTCCTCGCCCTCCCCGCCCTCGCCGCCCTGCCCCTCCGGACGTTCCGGGCGCGGCAGCAGCGCGCGGCGGGAGAGGTTGACCCGGCCGAGGTTGTCGATCTCCTTGACCTTCACCTCGATCTCGTCCCCGACCTTGACCGCGTCTTCCACCCGCGCGACGCGATCGTGCGACAACTCGGAGATGTGCACCAGACCTTCTTTGCCCGGAAAGATCTCGACGAACGCGCCGAAGTTCATGAGGCGCGTGACGCGGCCTTTGTAGACCTCGCCCGGTTTGGCCTCGCGGACGATGTCCTCGATCATGCGCTGGGCCCGCGCCGCGGCCTCGCCGTTGGCCGACGCGATCAGCACGCGGCCGTCCTGCTCAATGTCGATCTTGACACCGGTCTCCGCGGTGATCTTGTTGATGATCTTGCCGCCGGGGCCGATCACTTCACGAATCCGCTCCGGGTTGATCATGATCGTGGTGATCCGCGGCGCGTACGGCGACAGATCCGCGCGCGGCTTGGGGATCGACCGCTCGATGACGTCGAGGATCTGCATCCGGGCGTCGCGCGCCTGCGCGAACGCGCGCTCGAAGATCTCGCGGCTCAGCCCTTTGATCTTGATATCGAGCTGCAGCGCGGTCACGCCGTCGCGCGTACCGGCGACCTTGAAGTCCATGTCGCCCATCGCGTCTTCGATGCCTTGAATGTCGGTCAGCACCGCCGTGCGCCGGTCGCCCTCCAGGCCGGTGATGAGGCCCATCGAGATGCCGCCGACGGGCTTGCGGATCGGCACGCCGGCATCCATCAGCGCGAGCGTGCTGCCGCAGACCGACGCCATCGACGTGGAGCCGTTGCTCTCCAGCACGGTCGACACGAGCCGCATCGTATACGGCCAGGCTTCCTCCGGCGGCAGCATCGGCTCCAGTGCGCGCTCGGCGAGCGCGCCGTGGCCGATCTCGCGCCGGCCGGGCGACCGCATCGGCCGCGCTTCCCCGACACTGTAGGGCGGGAAGTCGTAGTGGTGCATGTAGCGCTTACGCTCGCGCGTGCTGAGGTCGTCGATGATCTGTTCGTCCTGGCCGGTGCCGAGCGTCACCGCGGTCAGGACCTGCGTCTGGCCGCGCTGAAACAGCCCCGACCCGTGCGCGCGCGGCAGCAGGCCGGTCTCCGCGGACAGGGGACGGATCTGGGTCGTCGTCCGGCCGTCGGTACGGACGCCCTCGTCGAGGATCATCCGCCGGACCTCGTTCTTAGTCAGCGCGTCGAGTGCCTCGCCGACCGCCTTATGCTGTGCGGGAAACTCCGCGCCCAGCGAGGTCTGCACGTCCGTTTCGATCGCCGCCACCGCCTCCTCGCGCGCGTGCTTGTCCGGGGACCGCAGCGCCGAGGCCAGCCGCGCACCCGCCGCGTTGCGCACCGCGCGGACGATTTCGTCCGGCGGCGCCGCGAGCACGGGCTCGATTTTCGGGCGCCCGGCCTGGCGAACGAGGTCGTTGATCGCCTCGATGATCCGGCGGATCTCCGCGTGCGCGCGGTCAAACGCCTCGAGCAGGCGCGCTTCCGGCACTTCGCGCGCCCCCGCCTCAACCATGGTGATCGCGTCGGCCGTGCCGGCGACGACGAGGTCGAGGTCGGTGGTCTTCTCGTCGATCGCCTTGAGCGGCGGGTTGACAACGAACTGCCCGTCGAGCAAGCCCATCCGCACCGCGGCGATCGGGCCGGCCCACGGGATGCGCGAAATCGCGAGCGCGGCGCCGGCGCCGACGACGGCGAGGATGTCGGGCGTGTTCTCCATGTCGGTGCTGAGCACCGTCGCCACGACCTGGACGTCGTTGCGGAAGCCTTTCGGAAAGAGCGGGCGCAGCGGCCGGTCCATGAGCCGGGCCGTCAGCGTGGCACGCTCGCCCGGACGGCCCTCGCGCTTAAAGAAACCGCCGGGAATTTTCCCGGCGGCGAACATCTTCTCTTCGTAATCGCAGGTCAGGGGGAAGAAGTCGATTCCTTCTCGGGGCGCGGACGACATCGTAGCCGTGACCAGCACCATCGTGTCGGCGCAGCGGACAACGACCGCCCCGTCGGCCTGCTTTGCGAGTTTGCCTGTCTCGATCGACAGCGTCTTGCCGCCGACCTCAAGGGATATCCGGCCGGTTCGAACCTCCGTTACTTCCGTTGCCATTCAAGCCTCCTCATCGCGCGCTCACGGAAACGATGCCCGGGCGGCCTGCGATGCCCGCGACGCGGGTCCCATCGGGAGCCGGCCGACGGCCGCGGGCAGCGGCCTAACGGCGCAACCCCAGCTTCTCCACGATCGCGCGGTATCGCGCGAGATCGTGGGTGCTCAGGTATGTTAGGAGCCGGCGCCGCTGGCCGACCATTTTGAGCAGGCCCCTGCGGGAGTGAAAGTCTTTTTGATGGACGCGCAGGTGCTCGCTGAGATGGTTGATCCGCTCGGTCAGTCGGGCGATCTGGACGTCCGGCGATCCGCTGTCGGTGGCGTGCCGCCGGAACTGGTCCACCGCAACCCCCGTGCCGCTTTCGGGCTCAGGGCTCATACGTGCTCCACCTCCACCGTGTCATCACGTCCGGGCCGGGGCACCGCCGGAGCTACGCATACCCCCGCCGCAAATGCGTATTAAAGCGTAATTAAATTGTAGCACAGCCGGCCCGAGGCGTCCACGCGGGGCTACCGCACCCGCTCGACGTAGCTCCCCGAGCGGGTGTCGACGCGGATGGTCTCGCCCGTCTCAACGAAGAGCGGCACGCTGACCACGGCGCCCGTCTCGAGTTTCGCAGGTTTGTTGCCCCCGGTCACCGTGTCGCCGCGAACGCCCGGGGCCGTTTCGACGATCTTGAGGTCCACCGAATTGGGCAGTTCCGCGGCGATCGGGGTGTCGCCGTGGAAGACCACGGTGACATCGAGGTTCTCGCGAAGGAAGCGCACGGCGTCTCCGAACAGCTCCCGGCCGAGGGTCAGCTGCTCGTAACTCGTTTTGTCCATGACGACGTACTCGTCCCCGGTACTATAGAGGTACTGCATCGTCCGCTTTTCGAGGTACACAAGAGGCACGCGCTCGCCCGCCCGGAACGTTCGTTCGGTGATCGATCCGGTCTTGGTGTTGCGCACCTTGGCTTTGACGTACGCCGGGCCACGGCCGACCTTCACGTGCTGCGACTCGACGATCGCGTAGAGATCACCGTCGAGCAGCACATGGACGCCGGGCCGGAAGTCGTTCGAGGAAATCACGCTTGTTCCACCTTATTGGGCCGGTTGGCCGGCGGCACTCGCCGGTTCGGACGTATTCTCCCGTCTGAACACTGCGCTGTCAACGGTGCGATCTGCCTCATAAATAATGTTACCGAGTGAAGTCCTGATGCCTCAAAACCCCTGTTACCGAGGGTGCAGGAGGTATCATGGGCCCGCAGAGCATCCGCGAATACGTCGCCTCCCTCGGTCCGCGCTACCGCACCGCCT
>DATEGA010000046.1:0-7226 GCA_035280345.1 bacterium
CGACGCGGAGCGCGTCGAAACGTCGTGACCGTAGGGCTGCCCCGCAGCGCCCGGCGGCGCGAGCGCGCCACGCGTCACTAAGCGGTTTCGCCTGGCCGCTTCGGCCGCGGGGGTGTATCTCGACTACGCGGCGACGACGCCGGTTGACCCGCGCGTGCTCGCCGCGATCCTGCCGTATTTCACCGAACACTCCGGCAACGCGAGCAGCATGCACGCGTTCGGCCAGGAGGCCCGCTCGGCGGTGGACCGCGCGCGGGTCGAGGTCGCGTCGCAGTTGGGCGCGCGACCGGGCGAGATTGTCTTCACCAGCGGCGCCACCGAGGCGGACAACCTGGCGGTGGCCGGCGTCGCGCTGGCGCGCGGCCGCCACGTCGTCACGTCCACGATCGAGCACCACGCCATTCACGAGTCCTGCCACTTCCTTCAGGAGCGCGGCTACGAGGTGACGATGGTGCCCGTTGGGTCGTCCGGCATCATCGATCCCGACGACGTGCGCCGCGCCCTGCGGCCCGACACGTCGCTCATCTCGATCATGGCGGCCAACAATGAGATCGGCACGCTGCAGCCGGTGGCGGAGATCGGCGCGATCGCGCGGGAGCACGGCGTGCCGTTTCACACCGACGCCACCCAGTGGGTCGGGGCGCTGCCGGCGCGTGTCAACGATCTCAAGGTCGACCTGCTCTCGCTGTCGGCCCACAAGCGCTACGGACCGAAGGGCGTCGGGGCGCTGTACGTACGCACGGGAACGCCGCTCGTGCCGCTGCAGCGCGGCGGTGGGCACGAGCGCGGGCGCCGCGGCGGCACGGAGAACGTGCCGGGTATCGTCGGACTGGGCGAAGCGCTGCGGATCGCCGGCCTCGAGATGGACGGCGAAGCCGAGCGCCTGAGCGCGCTCCGGGACCGGCTGATCGCGGGGGCGCTCGCGATTCCGGGCGTCGCGCTGAACGGGGATCCGGCGCGGCGGCTGCCCAACAACGTCAACGTGTCGATCGACGGAACCGACAGCCAGTCGCTCGTGATCGCCCTCGACCTGCGCGGGGTCGCGGTCAGCGCGGGATCCGCCTGCTCATCGGGTACGCTCGAGGCGTCGCACGTCCTGACCGCCCTCGGCCTCCCGCCGGAGCGGGCGGCGTCGGCGGTGCGCCTGACGCTCGGGCGTCCGACCACCGCCGCGGAAGTCGGCACGGCGCTCGACGTGCTCCGGACCGTCGTCGCCCAGCTGCGCCGCGCCGCCTAGGCAGATCGGGCCGCACGCGCCCGGGCGCGGCGCGCATCACGCGTCGCGTTGACACACCTTAGCGCATCTGCAATCATGAATTTGTGTCAGGCTACGTCCCCGTTCTGGTGCACTTCGCGCTCGCGCTTCTTCTCGCCGGCACGCTGATGGGGCTCCATATGGCGGTCGGCGGGCGGCGCGCGACACTGCAGAAGGGCCTGCCGTACGAGGCGGGGGTGTGGCCGTCGGGCAGCGCCTGGCGGCGTGTCCCCATCCGCTACTATCTGATCGCGATGCTCTTCATCCTGTTCGACGTCGAGATCGTCTTCGTCTACCCGTGGGCCGTCTTGGTCCGCGAGCTCGGACCGGCGGGCATCGGGGAGATGTTCACGTTCCTCGGGCTGCTCGGGGTGGGGTATCTGTACATCCTGAAGCGGGGGGCCCTCGAGTGGGAGTGATCACCTCCCGGCGTGACGTCGAGCGGAACGTCCTCACGACGACCGTTGAGCGGCTCGTGAACTGGGCGCGCGCGAGCTCCGTCTGGCCCGTCCAGTTCGGCCTCGCGTGCTGCGCCATTGAGATGATCTCGAGCGCCGCGTCGCGGTTCGACATCGCCCGGTACGGATCGGAGCTGTTTCGCGCCTCGCCCCGGCAGGCCGATCTGATGATCGTGGCGGGCCGCGTGAGCCAGAAGATGGCACCGGTTGTGCGGCACATCTACGATCAGATGCTGGAGCCGAAGTGGGTGATCGCGATGGGCGACTGCGCGAGCACCGGCGGTCTCTACAACAACTACGCAGTCGTCCAGGGCGTCGACAAGGTCGTTCCCGTGGACGTGTACATCGCCGGGTGCCCGCCGCGACCCGAGGCTCTGCTCCACGGCCTCGGTGTGTTGCAGGGGTTGATCGCCCGCGGCCGCACCGTCGCACAGCGGCCCGAGGTTCTGCCGCAGACGGAGCAACGCTGACCCGCGCATGGATCATGAGGCCGTGAATCAGGAGTCGCTCCTCGACCGGCTGCGCCCTCACGTCCCGTGGGGGTTGACGACGCCGCGCGAGGAGCGCGGCCGCGCGATCATCCTCGTCACGATCGGCGCGCTGCTCGACGTCCTCCGCGCCGCGCGGGACCACCTCGGCCTCGACACGCTGGTCGACCTCACCGCGTGGGACCGCCTGCCGGCCGCGCCCCGCTTCGAAGCGGTCTATCTGCTCGGCCGCGCCGGCTCGGCCGATCGCCTGACCGTGAAGGTGCAGGTGGACGGCGGCCCGCCCCGGCTGCCGACCGCGACCGGACTGTACCGGGCCGCGGCGTTCCCGGAGCGCGAAGTGTACGACATGTTTGGGATCGTCTTCGACGGACATCCCGACCTGCGCCGCATCCTGATGCCCGACGATTGGGAAGGCCATCCGCTGCGGCGAGACTTTTCGCTCTCCGAGGAGCCGGTGGAGTTCCACGGTCATACGCCCAAGGTGCCGAGCGCGATCATTCCGTACTTCCCGCCGGGCAGCGGCTCGGGCTCCGGCGGAGCGCCTCCTGCCGGCGGCGCGCGGGGGTCCTGATGGGCGAGGAGATCCTGACGCTCAATGTCGGGCCGCAGCATCCCGGCACGCACGGCGTGCTGCGCGTCGTCGTCGACCTGGACGGCGAGATCATCCGGCGCGCGCGGCCCGAGATCGGCTACCTGCACACCGGCATCGAGAAGGAGATGGAGGCGCGCACCTACCTCCAGAACGTCACGCTCGTCGACCGGATCGAGTACCTGGCGAGCTACAACGAGGAGATGGCGTTCTATCAGGCGGTGGAGCGGCTCCTCGGCGTCGAACCGCCACCGCGCGCCCGCGCGATCCGCCTGCTGATGTGCGAGCTCAACCGCATCGGGAGCCACCTCATGTTTCTCGCCGCGGGCACGCTCGACGTGAACGTGACGAGCGTCTTCATGTATGCGATGACGGACCGGGAGCGGTTTCTCGACCTCTCCGAGATGCTGTCGGGCCAGCGCATGATGCCCGGCTACTTCCGGCCCGGCGGGGTGGCGCAGGATCTCCCGGACGGGTTCGCCGGTGCGGCGCGCGCCTTTCTGAACGACCTGCCCGCGCGGATCGATGAGTACGAGCGGCTGCTCAGCGACAATCTGATCTGGCGGGAGCGGCTCGAGGGCGTGGCGCCCCTGTCGCGCGAGGACGCGATCGCGCTCGGCGCGACGGGCCCGGTGCTGCGCGGCTCCGGGGTGGCCCACGACTGCCGGAAAGCCCTGCCGTACGGCGGCTACGACGAGTACCCCTTCGATGTTCCGGTGCGCGAGGAAGGCGATGCGTATGCCCGCTACCTCGTGCGGATGGAGGAGATGCGGCAGAGCCGCCGGATCGGTCTTCAAATCCTCGACCAGATGCCGGACGGCCCGATCGCCGTCGACGACCGCAAGATCTCGCTGCCGCCGCGCGCGGAGCTCGCGCGCAGCATGGAGGCCGTGATCCACCAGTTCAAGCTGGTGAGCGAAGGCATCCACCCGCCGGCCGGCGACAGTTACGTCGCGACCGAGTCGCCGCGGGGCGAAAAGGGTTACTTCATCGTGAGCGACGGCAGCAACCGGCCGGTCCGCGCGCACGTGCGCGCACCGTCCTTCTACAATTTGCAGGCGCTGCCGGCGATGGTTGAGGGGCGCCCGCTGTCCGATCTCGTCGTCGCCATCGCGAGCCTCGACATTGTCTTGGGAGACATCGACCGCTGATGGCCCGTGTGCTCTCGGCGGAGACGCTGGACGCGATCGCGGGGGCGCGCGCGCGCTACCCGAGCGCCCAGTCGGCGCTGCTGCCCGCCCTCCACGCCGCGCAGGCGCAGGCCGGTTACCTGCCGGAGCCGGTGCTCGCCGACGTCGCCGACGCCCTCGGTGTGCCGGTGACGGAGGTCGCCGCAGTCGCGACCTTCTACTCGATGTTTCACACGGCCCCCGTGGGGCGGCACGTCGTGCGCGTCTGCACCAACCTGTCGTGCCACTTGAACGGCGCGGACGGCGTGATGGACCGGCTGTGCCGTCAACTCGGCATCCGGCCCGGGCAGACGACGCCCGATGGCCGGGTCTCCCTCGAGGTCGCGGAGTGCCTCGCCGCGTGCGAGGAGGCGCCGGTGTTGCTCGCCGACGCCGACCGCGTCGCACGGGTGACGCCGGACGCGGCAGACGAGCTGGTCCGGAGGCTCCGTGCCGACGCCTGAGCGCATCGTGTCGAAGCACCTCGGCCCTGAGCGCGCCGCGATCGACGCGTATCTCTCGACGGGCGGCTACCGGGCGGCGGCGCGGGCGCTCAAGGAACTGACGCCGGACCAGATCATCGAGATGGTGGAGCAGGCCGGACTGCGTGGCCGCGGCGGCGCCGGCTTTCCGACCGCGCGCAAGTGGAAACTGACCCCGAAGCGAGAGGGGGAGACGCGATACCTCGTCGTCAACGCGGACGAGGGCGAACCCGGGACCTTCAAGGACCGCACGCTCATCGAGGGCGACCCGCACGCAATCCTCGAGGGCAGCCTGATCACGGCGTACACGAACGGTGTCCACCACGCCTACATCTATCTGCGCGGCGAGTTCTTTCTCGGGTACGAGCGGTTGAGCCGCGCGCTCGCCGAAGCGTACGCGCGCGGGTACTTCGGGACGAACATCCTCGGCACCGGCTTCGATCTCGAGCTGACGATTCACCGCGGCGCCGGCGCCTACATCTGCGGCGAGGAGACGGCGCTCCTCGAGAGCTTGGAGGGCCGGCGGGCCTTCCCACGGGCGAAGCCGCCGTACTATCCCGCGGTGCGCGGGCTGTACGACCGGCCGACCGTCCTCAACAATGCCGAGACGATGGCCCACATTCCGTACATCGTGGGGATGGGGCCGGAGGCGTACAAGGCGGCGGGACCGCCGATTCTGTACTCAGTCTCGGGACACGTGGTGCGGCCCGGGGTGAAGGAACTGCCGATCGGCACCTCGCTGCGTGAGATCATCTACGAGCACGCCGGCGGGCTGCGGCCGGGGCGGACGCTGAAGGCTGTCTACCCGGGCGGTTCGTCGTCGGCGATCCTCCTGCCCGAGCACCTCGACACCCCCGCGGACTTCGACTCCCTCGCGAAGATCGGCACGATGCTCGGCTCGAGCGCGATCATCGTGATGGACGACACCACGAACATTCCCGCGGTGATCGCGCGCGCCGTGGACTTCTACCGCGACGAGTCGTGCGGCAAGTGCACGCCGTGCCGCGAGGGCACCGTCTGGCTGAGCCAGATTTTCGCGCGCATTCTGGGGGGCCACGGCCGGATGGAGGACCTCGACCTGCTGGACGGCATCAGCCGCAACATGACCGGCACGTGCTTCTGCCTGCTCGGCGAGAGCGTCCCGCCGAGCCTGCGCGCCTCGCTGAAGTATTTTCGGGACGAGTACGTCCGGCTGATCGAGGCCGGTTCTCGTCGCGCGGAGGCGGAGCCGGCGGCGCGATCGGCGCACGGAGCCGGCGCGCGGTCATGAGTCCGGAGGAGCGCGGGGCCGAGGTGTTGCGCCGTCCCGGTCCGGCGACGGGGCAGGGTACAGAGGCGACCCGGCGGCCGGAGCCGGCCGCGGATCCGGCGGCGTCCGGGACCCGGCCCGCCGCGGATGGCAAACCCGCCGTGCCGATGGTGCACCTGACGATCGACGGGCAGCCGGTGGCGGTTCCGAGAGGCACGACGGTCTGGCAGGCCGCCCGGCAGCTGGGGATCGAGATTCCCGTCTTCTGCTATCACGACCGCATGCCGCCGCTTGGCGCCTGCCGGATGTGCTTCGTCGAGGTGGAGAAGATGCCGAAGCTCGCCACCTCGTGCACCCTCGAGGCCGGCGAGGACATGATCGTCCGCACGAATACCGAGCGCGTGAAGCTGGGGCAGCGCGGCATCCTCGAGTTCCTTCTCGTCAACCATCCGCTCGATTGTCCGATCTGCGACAAGGGCGGCGAGTGTCCGCTTCAGGACAACGCGCTCAAGTTCGGGCCGGGCGTGAGCCGCTTCGTCGAGACCAAGCGCACATTCGGCAAGCACGTGCGCATGGGCCCGACGCTCGTGCTCGACCGCGAGCGCTGCGTCCTGTGCTGGCGGTGCGTGCGTTTCGGTGAGATCATCGCCGGCGACGACGCGCTGAAGGGCTTCGAGCGCGGCTACCACAGCCAGATCGCCACCCCGGCGATGGAGCCCGTCGAGAGCAAATTCATCGGCAACACGATCGCGATCTGTCCCGTCGGCGCCCTCACCAGCGCTACGTACCGGTTCCGGTCCCGCCCGTGGGACAACCGCCGGCGGCAAAGCGTTTGCCCGCACTGCGGCTGCGGGTGCGCGACGACACTCGACATCCGGGACAACGACGTCACGCGCACGCGCGCGCGCGAGCACCCCGAGGTTAACGATGTCTGGTTGTGCGACAAGGGCTTCTTCGGATACGAGTTTACGGCAAGCGGCGACCGCTTGAAGACGCCGCTGCTGCGCGACGGCGAGGCGCTGCGGGAGGCGGGTTGGGACGAGGCACTGGACCGGATCGCGGATGCGCTGCGGCGGACGCCGCCCGACCAGATCGGGGTCATCGGCGGCGCCGCGGGCACGAACGAGGACGCGTACCTGATGACGCGGCTGTTTCGCGGCGTCGTCGGGACGAATTCGATCGACTTCCGCGAGGACACCGCGTTTCCACAGTCCGCCGCCGAGGCGCCGTGGGGCCTGCCGGTGGCGATCGGTGACGTCGACCGCGCCGACCTGATCGTCCTCCTGGGGTGCGACCTCACCGAGGAGTACCCGATCGTGTGGCTGCGTGTGAAGAAAGCGGTCGATCGCGGCGCCCACCTTGTCATCGCGAACCCGTGGACGCTCGAAATCGCGAGGTGGGCGCGGCAGGCGTTTACGTACCGCCGCGGCAGCGAGCCGGCCATTCTCGCGGCGCTCGCGGGGCGGGCCTCGACGGAGCAGGGCACGTCACGGCCGGACGCCGAGGCGCTGCGCCAGGCCGCGGCACTCTTTG
>DATEGA010000047.1:0-3235 GCA_035280345.1 bacterium
GCTGGCGGGCGAGGTCCACCCGATCCCGCGCCGCGGCCTCGCGTTCCGCGGCCAGCGCCACCCGCTCGTCTTCGACCCGCTGAATCACGCGGCTGAGGTCCTGCTGTTCCTGCGAGAGGTAGCCGCGCGCGCGTGCCACGACCGCGGGATCCAGTCCGAGCCGGGACGCGATGGCGAGCGCGTTGCTGCGTCCCGGCGTGCCGATCAGCAGACGGTACGTCGGCCGCAGCGTGTCCTCGTCGAACTCCACGGACGCGTTCTCGATGCCGGCGTGCGTGAACGCGAGCGCCTTCAGCTCGCTGTAGTGCGTCGTTACCGCCGTGCACACGCCTCGGGCGTGCAGCGTTTCGATGAGCGCGCGCGCGAGCGCCGTGCCCTCGACTGGATCGGTGCCGGCGCCCACTTCGTCGAGAAGCACGAGCGCGGCGCCGCGCTCGGGCGGCAGCGCGCCAAGCGCGTGCAGGATCTCGACGATCGCGGTAAGGTGCGACGAAAACGTCGAGAGGTTCTGTTCGATGCTCTGCTCGTCGCCGATGTCGGCGAACACGCCGGCGAAGGTCGCCATCTCGCTCTCCGGTGCCGCGGGCACGTGCAATCCCGCCTGCGCCATCAGCGTCAGCAGGCCGAGCGTTCGGAGCGTGACCGTCTTGCCGCCCGTGTTCGGACCGGTGATGACAAGCGTGTGGAAGTCGCGCCCGAGCCGCACGTCGATCGGCACCACGGACCCGGCCAGCAGCGGATGCCGCGCCGCGCGCAGATCGACGTGCCCGGCGCTGTTGAGCCGTGGTGGCGCCGCGTCCATGCGCCGGCTGAGCTCCGCGGACGCCGCCGTCAGGTCGAGCCCGCCGAGAACCTGCAAGGTATCTCCGATCGGCTCGGCGGCCCCGCCCACCGCCTGGCTCAGCGCGGCGAGGATCCGCGCGATCTCGATCTCTTCCTCCGCGGCGAGTTCGCGGACGCGGTTGCCGAACGGCACGATCGCGAGCGGCTCCATAAAGACCGTCACGCCGCTCGCGGACTGGTCATGCAGCACGCCCGGGAACTGGTCGCGAAACTCGCTCCGTACCGGCACGACGAAACGGTCCCCGCGGATCGTCACGAGCGGGTCCCGCAGCATCCTCTGCAGTGCGGGCGTCCGCAGGGTCTGATCGAGATGCTCGCGCAACCGCGCCTCGGCCGTCCGGCGCTCGCGCCGGATCTTTGCAAGTTCGGGGCTGGCCTGATCGGTGATCGTCCCGTCCTCCGCGACGGCGGCGCCGATCTCTCCCTCGAGATCGGCGAAGACCGTGATCCCCTCCGCTTGGTTGCCCAGCCCGGGCGCGTCCGCGGCGTGGGCGATCAGGAAGCCTTTAAGGGCACGTCCCACGGCGAGCGTGTCGCGGATCTCGAGCAGTTCCGTCGCCGCAAGCACGCCGCCGATCGAGGCGTGGTGGACCGGCGGCCGCACGTCGCGAATGCCGCGGACCGGGAGTCCGCCGGCGGCGTCGGCAAGCCGGCGCGCTTCCGTCGTCAGCCGCTGCCGGCGCTCCGCCTCATCGAGCCAAGGCGATGGTTCGAGCGCCACGACCTGTTCGCGGCCGATCGGCGAGACACAGAGGGCGGCCAGCCGCTCGAGCACCGAGGGGAATCCCAGAACCCGGAGCGCGCGCGGGTTCACGTGGCGGCGACCGGGGCGCCGGCCGGCGTCACCGCCGTGTCCGCCCCGGTAAGCAGTGCGATACAGGCGGGGGCCACGTCGGTGATGGCGCGCAGCCGAGCGGCGACGGCCTCCCGCCCGGCACCGGCCAGCAGTGCCGGCACGGGGTTGGTCGTGTGCCCGCGGGTGCGCTCGTCCTCTACGTTGCCATGGTCGCTCGTGAGGAGAACGAGCGTGGTGGAGAGGTCCAGATGCGCCAGCGCGCCGCCGAGGAAGCGGTCGAAGCGCTCGATGACGTCCACCGCGCCGTCGATTCTGCGGTGGCCCGCGAGATCGGTTTGGAAGAACTCGAAGATCGTAAACTCGTGCCCGCGGACGATCTCCGCGAGGTTTCGGCCGGCCGCCTCCGGCGCGATCTCCGGGACGTCCGCGCCGAGCGAGCGGGCGCGCGCGTTCGTGAGGTCCTGATAAACGGCCCGGCCGGCCTGGAGATCCTCAATCCTTCGCAGACGGACGCCCGCCTGCAGCGCGTGCAGCGTGATGGCGCCGTAGCGCAGCCGCCGCGCAGCCACCGCCTCGAAGTACGCGGGTGGGTACGCGTTGGCGAGGGCGACCGAAACACGGTGCCGCCGGAGCAGCCCCATCAACCCATCCGCGGCGAGCAGCGCCGCGAGCGACGGCGTCGGATACGCCGTGAGGTGCCGCCCGATCTGCGCCGGCGCGTTCCGGCCGGTCAGCAGCGCCGTTTGTCCCGTGGCGCTCTGAGGGAGGCCGGGGACCCCGAGGCACGCGTCGAGCGGAACGAGGACCGCCGACGCGGACTGCCGCGGCGCCGGACGGGCGAGCGGCCCGCCTGCGAGACCGCGCAGGACCGGCGTCGAGGCCCGCACGACCGGGTTGACGGACGGGTCATCGTCCCCTAGGCCGAGGCCGTCGACAAACAGCAGCAGGATGCGAAGGTTCGGCACGCCCTCATCATACCGCAGACCGGCCCGGGCTTAGCGGGCGGATCGGGCGCCGCCGGATTTTACCGCATGATGAACTTGGCGAGCAGACCGGCAGCCGCTCCGCCGAGGATGAGCCAAACCGAGTTGACGCGAGAGCGGATGAGCAGAACGGCCGCCGCCGCGGCGAGCGCGGCGGTCAGCGGATCGACGATGCTGGTCAGCCCCAGCTGCCACGCGACGGCGGCCATGAGCCCCAGCGCGGCGGCGTTGGCGCCGTCGAGAAAGGCCGCCGTCCACGGCGAGGAGCGCAGCCTGGGCACGAGCGGATAGACGATCGCGACGAACACGAACGACGGCAAGAAGATGCCGGCGGTCGCGACGAGGGCTCCCGCCCACCGGCCCGTGAGATAGCCGACGAACGTCGCCGTCGTGAACACCGGCCCGGGCGTGAACTGGCCGACCACGATCGCGTCGAGCAGCTGGCGATCCGTGAGCCAATGCAGCCGCCGGACGAAGTCGTCGCGCATGAACGCGAGCAGGACGTACCCGCTGCCGTAGAGCGTCGCGCCGATCTTCAGGAAGGTGAGAAACAGCGTGACGAGGCTGAACGCGCCCGCTGCCGCCGGGACCACCGCGCCCGGCTCGAGCGGCG
>DATEGA010000048.1:0-4338 GCA_035280345.1 bacterium
TGAGCGTGCCCGCCGGCCGCGCGCTGAGGGCCGCGAGCCCGCAGAATTGCAGGCATTCCAGGGCCCCGGACCGCGCCTTCGGGATGCGCGGCGCACGGTCCCGCCCGTAGAGGCGCGCGACGAGGACGTTGTCGAGCACGGTGAGTCCCGAGAGCGCGCGGTTCAGCTGAAAGGTGCGCGCGATGCCGAGCGCCGCGCGCCGGTGCGGTGGAAACCGGGTGACGTCGCGGCCGTCGAACACGACGGCGCCGCGATCCGGCGCGAGGGCGCCGGCGATCAGGTTGAAGACGGTGGTCTTCCCGGAGCCGTTCGGACCGAGGAGACCCAGAATCTCCCCGGTCCGAACCGTGAACGAGAGATCGTCGACCGCGCGCAGCCCGCCGAACGTCTTCGCCAGGCCCCTCGCGTCGAGCAGATCGGGACTAGCGGGCACGCCAGGGCGGCGCCGGGTAGATCAGCCGCGCGCCGCCGAGGTCCTTCGGCCACACCAGCTCCTGCTTTCCGCCCTGCCACTGCACGAAGACGGTCGTCACGATGCCGGTGCCGTCGGGCCGGAACCGCACGGGCCCCTCCACCGTCTGCATGTTCGTCGCGGCCATCGCGTCGCGGATCGCGCCCGCATCCAGCCGCCCCGCCCGGCCGATCGCGTTGGCGACGATCTGCACGCACGCATACGCCGGGCCGACGATTACGTCGGCCGGACGATGGAAACGCTGCTCGTGCTCGGCGTTGAGCGCGGCCACGCCGGGGAACTTCACGTCGTGGTGCCAGCCCGGCGCCAGCAGTACGTCGTCGCCGTCCTTGCCGAGCGCCTGCGCCCAGCCGGCGACGTCCGCCGCGCGGATCAACACGATCGCCTTCGGGTTGAAGTCGAGCTCCTTCATCTGCCGGATCATCGTGATGCCGTCGGGCGGGTTGGGCAGCGCGAAGACCGCGTCCGCGCCCGCGCTCTTGGCGCGCAGGATGATGTCGGACATGTCCCGCGACAGCGGGGAGTACTGCGCCCGCAGCACGATCTGGTAGCCGTACTCGCGCGACCGCGACGTCCAGACGTCGCCCATCTCCTGGCCCCAGTCCGTGCGTTCCTGGAAGATCGCGACGCGGCGGGGCCGCTGGTCCGCGGAGATGCTCGCGTTCAGCATCCGGTACGTCTCGGGGCCGAGGTCGGGCGACTTCGGGAACGGAGAGAAGAGGTACCGGAAGCCCTGTTCGTGGATCTTGTGCAGCGCGAACGCCACGCCGCAGTACGGGATCTTGTCCTTTTCTGCCACCGGCGCCGCTGCGGCGTGCATGTCGCTCGCGAACCCGCCGAGCAGGGCGACCACGCCCTCGCCGGCGAGCGTCTCGATCCGGGTCACGGTCTTCGTCGGATCGGACTCGTCATCGAGCACCGAGAGCTGCAGTTGCACGTGCTGCCCGCCGACCAGGACACCGCCCGCGCGGTTGATGTCGTCAACGGCCAACTCATAACCCGCCCGGACCTGCGCGCCGCCGCCGCCGTACCGTCCGGTCAGCGGAATGACGCTGCCGATCTTCGCGACCCCCGCCGGCGCCCCGACCGATCCGGTCGCGGGAAGGCCGATTACAACCGCCGCGATCGCCACCGCCGCCAAAAGATTCCGCATCTGTCACCCCCCAACGAGTGCGGCCGTCCGGCCGCCGGTCCGTCCCGCCGCTACTTCCAGACCTCGCCCGCGGTTTCGACCACGAGCCGCAGTTTCGCCCACTGGTCGTCTTCCGAGAGCAGGTTGCCTTCCATCGTCGAGGCAAAGCCGCACTGGGGGCTCAGCGCGAGCCGCTCGAGCGGCACGAACCGCGCGGCCTCGTCGATGCGGTCGATCAGATCGCGCTTCGACTCGAGCCGCGGCCGCTTGCTGCTGACGAGGCCGAGCACGACGGTCTTGCCGGCGGGGACCCGATGCAGCGGCTCGAACGTGCCCGACCGCTCGTCGTCGTACTCGAGCAGAAATCGGTCGACCGCAAGCCCGCCGAACAATTGCTCCGCGATGAGATCGTAACCGCCCTCAGCGTACCACTGGCTGCGGTTGTTCCCGCGGCAGAGATGGATCGCAAGCGTCACGCCGGCGCGGCGCGCCCCCTCGAGCGACGCGTTGTCCGCGCGGACGGCCTCCTCGAGCGCGGCCTCCGGTTCGACGCCCATCTCCTTTCGGATATACTCGCGCCACTTCGGATCGATGTAGTAGCTGTAGCGGGGCGCGTCGATCTGGATGTACGAGACGCCGGCTTCTGCCAGCGCGCGGATCTCGGCGTTGACGATCGGCACAAGGTCCCAGAGCAGCGCGGAGTGGTTCGGGTACACGCGGTCGGTGATGCCGCGCTTGAACGCGATCGCCGGAAACTGGTTGGCGCTCGGCAGCGTGACCTTGAACGGGCCCGGGCTGTGGGACTGCAGAAACTCCACCTCGTGCGCGGTCAGGCGCCGGCGCTGCGTCAGTTTGGCCGTCGCCACGCCGGTGACGTTGCTGACCGGGGCGGCCGCAGCAGCCGCCGCCGTTCCGCTCCAGCTGCGCGCGACGGCGTCCCCGGTATCGAACCCGTCGACGGCGTCCAGCAGGTCGCTCATGAAATTTCGGCGGCGCAGCTCGCCGTCGGTGACGATGTCGAGGCCGAGATCGCGCTCGCGGCCGAGGACGCGGAGGATGTGCCGGTCTTCGATTTCGCGGAGACGGTCCGCCGGGATCCCCGCGGCCCTCGCCTCCAGCAGTTCCCGCGGCCGGAGCAGGCTCCCTACATGATCGGCCCGCCAGGGCCCGGTCGCGCTTATCATGACGCCGGGCCGTCTTTGGCGTGGCGGCGGGCCTCTCCTGCCTCAAGGCCGCCGAGGGCGATCCCCCCGCGGCGCCGAACACCGCTCTGCGCCCTGAGCGCCGTGCGAGGTGGAGGATGCCGATGGATGAGACCGCGCCGCTGATCGCGCAGCTCGCGCACGTCGAACTCCTGACGCCGCGCCTCGAGGAGAGCCGGTGGTTTTTCCACGACCTGCTCGGCTTCGAGGAAAGCGGCCGCGAGGGGCCCTCGATTTACCTGCGGGCGTACGAAGACTTCTATCATCACACGCTCAAACTCACGGAGGCCGACGGACCCGGGCTCGGCCACATCGCGTGGCGGACGCCGTCCGCCGGCGCGCTCGAGGTTGTGGTTGGACGTCTCGAGTCCACCGGGCTCGCCCGCGGCTGGCACGACGGCGACCGCGGCCACGGACGGGCGTTCCGTTTCGTCACACCGGACGGTCACCCGATGGAAGCACTGTGGGACGTCGAGTACTACCAGGCTCCGCCGGGCAAGCGCAGCCAGCTCCGCAACCGTCCGCAGAAGCGGCCGCTGCGCGGCGTGCCCGCCCGGCGCCTCGACCACGTCAACCTGATGGCCAGCAGTGTGGCGGAAGTGCGCCGTTTCTTCATGGACGTACTCGGCTTCCGGCTGCGCGAGCAGAAGATCGGCGAGCGCGGCGTCGAGGTCGGGGCGTGGCTCAGCGTGAGCCCGATGGTACACGAGGTCGCCGTCATGCGGGACGGCACGGGCGCGGCCGGCCGGCTCCACCACGTGGCGTACTGGTACGGCTACCCCCAGCACCTGATCGACCTCGCCGATCTGTGCGCCGAGTACGAAGTGCCGGTGGAAGCCGGCCCCGGAAAGCACGGGGTGACGCAGGGTCTGTTCATGTACACCCGTGAACCGGGCGGCTCGCGCGTGGAGTTGTTCGGCGACTCCGGCTACCTTATCTTCGATCCGGAGTGGAAGACGGTCGTCTGGGACGTCGCCAATGAGAGCGATCTCGAGAAGAGCAGCATCTGGTTCGGCGGGCGGCTCCCGGAGACGTTCTATACGTACGGCACCCCTTCGCGGCCGCTGCCGGCAGGGGAGGCGGCCGCCGCGCCGAGGAGATCGCGATGAGCGCAGAACTCTGCTGGATGTCGGGGCGCGACCTTGCCGCGCAGATCCGCCGGAAGGCTGTCTCGCCGGTCGAAGCAGTGGACTCGGTGCTCGAGCGGATCGAACGGGTCAACCCCGCGGTAAACGCCTACTGCACCGTCACCGCCGACGAGGCCCGGGAGGCCGCCCGCGCGGCCGAGCAGGCCCTTGCCCGCGGCGGAGCGGTGGGGCCCCTGCACGGCGTCCCGTACTCGCTCAAGGACCTCACGCCCACCCGCGGCATCCGTACGACGATGGGCTCCAAGATCTTCGAGCACCAGGTGCCACAGGAAGACGCGATTCTGGTCGAACGCCTCCGCGGCGCCGGCGCGATCTTGGTCGGTAAGACAAACACGCCCGAGTTTGGCTGCAAGCCGTTTACCGACAACCGCATCTTTGGGGCGA
>DATEGA010000049.1:0-6935 GCA_035280345.1 bacterium
GCGCCGCTGCCGCCGCCCCGCGTCGCGCCGGCGGTCCATCTGACCGCCCTCACCGTTCCGCTCGTGGGAGGCGACGTCCTCGTCGGCGCGGTCGATCTGGAACGCGTGGCGCTCGCCGGCACGTTCGACGACCGTGCGGGACGCCCCATCGATTTCGAGATCATGGACCCGGCGGGGATCGTGCGCGCGGCGGCGATCATGGCGGACGTCGGCCGGGCGAGCGAACATCTGCCGATGCTGGCCCCGCTCGCGCGGCCGGGACAGAGCGCCATTGTCCTCCACAACGTTCCGGGCCATCCGCACTACGTCGCCTATACACCGCTTCCGGGATACCCGGGATGGGCCGTCAACCTCGAAGAACCTCGCGACGTGGTCCTCTCGCTCCCGCACGCGCTGCTCGCCGGACTGCTGGCGCTCGGCGCGGTCATCGTCGGAGGCATGTCGACGCTGGCGTTCTTCGACACCAAGGGCGTCGTCCGGCCGCTGACGCGTCTGCGCAGCGCCGCCGAGCACATCGCCGCCGGCAATCTCGACGACGCTGTGCACGTCGAGCGCCGGGACGAGGTGGGCGCCCTCGCAGAGGCCTTCGAAGCGATGCGTGTGAAGCTGCGCAGGTCACGCGACGAGATCGCCGCGTGGAACCGCGAACTGGAGAGCCGCGTGGCCAGCCGCACCCGTGAACTGAGCGCCGCCCACGCCCTCCGTCGCCAGCTGCTCGAGCGGATCGTCGTCGCGCAGGAGGACGAGCGTACCCGCGTCGCGCGCGAACTCCACGACGAAATCGGCCAGGGCCTCAGCGCCCTCGTACTGCAGCTCGGCGCCGTCGAGGGGACCCTCGCGCCCGAGGACGGCGCCGCGCGCTCGCAGCTCGAAGCCATCCGCGCCGAGACGTCGGAGATGATCCGGAACGTCCGGCGGCTCATGCTCGACCTGCGGCCGGCGGTGCTGGACGACCTGGGACTCGTCCCGGCCATCCGCTGGTGCGCCGACTCCCACCTCGCCCCGAGCGGCATCGATCTTCACATCACGGTCGACGGGTTGGACGAGCATGACCGCCTACCCCGCCGGCTCGAGCTGGTGGCGTTTCGTCTCGCGCAGGAAGCGATCACCAACATCGTCCGGCACGCGCAGGCGCGGCACGTCGCGATTTCCCTCGCGCGGAGGCACGGGTCGCTCGAGTTGGTCGTCGAGGACGACGGTGTGGGCTTCGACGTCGAGCGGCTGGCGGTGCCGCGCGAAGAGCGTGGCTGGGGCCTCGCCGGGATGCGCGAGCGGGCCGCACTGCTCGGCGGGACGCTGTCGGTGACGTCGCGGCCGCACGAGGGCACGCGCATGTCCGCCAGAATTCCGGTGGAGGAGACGCCGAGTGCCGATTAGAGTGCTCATCGCGGACGATCACCGGATCGTCCGCGCCGGCATCCGGGCGTTTCTCGAAGGCAAGTCGGATGTCTCCGTAGTCGGCGAGGCCGGGACGGGCGAGGAAGCCCTGGCGATGGTGCAGGCCCTACGCCCGGACGTGGCGGTAATGGATCTCAACATGCCCGGTATCGGTGGACTCGAGGCGATCCGCCGCATCAAGCGCGAGGCCGCGGAAGTGCACGTCGTCGCCCTCACCATGCACGGCGACCAGCGGTTCTTCCTGGAGGCGCTCGCGGCCGGCGCCGAAGCCTACGTCCTCAAGGGCGCCGAGCCGGCGCAGCTGCTGGAGGCCGTGCGCGCCGCGGCGGCGGGTACGGCCTATCTCACGCCCGAGCAGGCGAAGCGCATGCTCACAGAGTACCGCCGGGCGGGGGAGCGGGAAACCGAAGGATCCGGTCCGGGCCTCACCGGACGCGAGCGCGAGGTGCTCACCCTTATCGCACAGGGGCTGACCGGCAAAGCGATCGCCGAGCAGCTCGGCCTGAGCCCCAACACGGTTGAGCGGCACCGCACCAACATCATGAACAAGCTCGGCCTCCACAATCGAGCCGAGCTCGTTCGCTTTGCGATCCGGGAGGGATTGATCGACCGCGAACCGCCGGGGCCGTAGCGATGCAGCGGCCGGGGCATGGCCCCACCGCGGACGCGATCCTAGCGGGTTAGAACGCCCACCAGGTGAACAACAGCAGCGTGTTGTTGTCGCTGGCGTTGCGCCCCGAGCCGTCGTAATTCGTCGTCCCGCCGTTGAACATCAGGTAGTCTGTGTACTGGAGGCCTACCCGCACATTGAGCCACGGATACCCGGGGTGGGTGGTGTCGGCGCCGAACGGCGTCCAGTCGATCTGCGCGATAATCGCCTGCGAGTTGGGGCTGCCGCTCGCACTGCCCGTCAGCGCGGCCGGCGCGTAGAGACCCGTATCCGTGCTTCCGGTCGTGCTGGTAAACGCCAGCGTCACCCCATACCGGTTGTTCCAGTAGTACGAGGCCGCGACGCGGAACTGTGTCAGAGAGTTGGTCGCGTTGGCCGACAGTCCCGCCGCCGCCGACGCCGCCAGATTTTGGTTCTCAAACAGGATATTGCTCGTAATCGCCAGGGTGTTAGCGCCGAACGTGCGCTGGTAGGTTGCGTCGAACCCCCAGTCGGTGTACTGGTTCTGCGCCGTCGGGCTGAGCGCGTTAGGCACAGTGTTCAGCGGCACGTTCATGTAGGCGCCGCCGACTTCGAGGAAATTAGGGCCCCACGATTGCTGGTGCGCGAGGCGAAAATACGGCGCCCCGCCGGCGATCGTCCCTAGGCTCGACGGAACGATGTTCATCGTGGCCAGGGTGTTCGCGCCCCACGTCTGATAGACGCCCCCCTCGGCATACCAGCTGTTGTCGTACAGCGCATAGAGCGTCATGCCGTAGACGGTCGTCCCCAGCGCGGCGATCGCGGGGCTTGCCGCCGGGAACGGCCCGATGAACGGCGTGAGGTACGGAAACGAGAACCCGTTGTACAGG
Organism: bacterium; assembly: GCA_035280345.1. GTDB lineage: Bacteria > Sysuimicrobiota > Sysuimicrobiia > Sysuimicrobiales > Segetimicrobiaceae > DASSJF01. The sequence goes on from DATEGA010000049.1 coordinate 2,920, forward strand.
GTGTTGTACGGGTCGCCGGCGCCCGGCGTGTTATTGAAGTGGAAGCCCAGCAGCAGCGAATGGTTCTTGAGGCTGATGGGTTTCGTGATCGCGAGATCCGATGTCGCTTCGGAGACAAAGAGCGGTCCGCCGGGCGCCTGAAGGAAGCCCAGCTGCTCGAAGCCGCCGATGCCAAATTGGCCGCCGAACGAGTGCCCGCCGGCGATGAACACGGACGTCCCGCTGCCGAGGAGGTTGAAGTAATTGTTCGTGCCGTAGCCGGCCGCGGGTGGCGCCGGCTGCGCCGTCGCTTGGGTCTGATAGCTGGGGGAGACCACGACATTGATCGGAATGCGCGCCCAGGCGCCCGTGCCGCCGCCCCAGGTGTAGCCGTTGGCCCGGAACGCGATCCCGAACGGCGTGAGCTGCGGACCGAAACCACCCACATGGCACGCGCTGCACGGCGCCCCTACCTGTGCGGCGAAGCTCGGCAGCGCGTCGGCGGGCCGCGCCCAGAGGCAGCCGGCGGTCACAGCGAGAACGGCGAGAAGGCCCGCGCGCACACCGAGTGTGCGGCGGTGTGTCGCGTCGAGCGTATGGCGCGTGCTGGGCACCGTGCTCCCCCCTTGCGTACGTGCCGATTCGGACGGCTATGATTTCTCCGTGCTGCCCGGTATTCCTTACGGAGCCGTCACGATCAGCCTGCCGAACATCGTCGCGTGCTTCAGCCCGCAGAACGTCGTGCACATGTACAGGTAGGTGCCGGGCTTGGGCGCCGTCACCGTGAGTTCCATCGACTTGCCGGGAATCAGCGCGGTCACCTGCGCATCCAAGCCGATGATCCGGAACCCGTGCACAACGTCGTCGGACACGAGCCGGATCCGGAACGGCACGCCGGCCTTCGCGTGCAGGACGTTGGGCGCATACTGCCACTGCTGCGCGTGCACCACAGCGACGTTTCGATCCATGTAGCGGCCGTAGGCCAGAACGGCCGCCGGGCCGACCGCGAGTGCTGTGACCGCGACGGCGAGCGCCGTGAACTCGCCGATTCCGATTGCGCGGAGCTTGAACAGCCGCTGCCGTGCCCGCCTCGATACCGCCTGCATGAGGTTTCGCATCCCGGCCCCCTTTAGCCCACGAACAGCCAGAGAAACGCCGCCGTGATTCCGGCGAGCAGAACGATCTGCGGCAGCACCGCGCGCGCCGCGGCGGCCGGCGCGGGGAACGTCTGCCGTGCGATCTTGCGCGCCACGTCGACCGAGTAGACGAAGCCGAACAACAGCGCCGCGGCCTGCAACGCCGGCATCCAGCTTGTGAGCACCGGCGTCCAGGCGAAGTGCGCCGTGCCGAAGAGATTCCAGCCCCACCCGAAGGGGTCGGAGATGATGCGGATCACGTAGGAGCCGTTCGGCAGCAGAATCGCGAAGCTGAAGCCGATCCACGCCAGGAGGCCGATCGGCACCAGGTGATATGTGAAGTTCGTGAAGACGCGCCGGAACGGCACGCTGCGTCCTGCGAGGCGCCAGGACAGCCACGCCGTCGCTCCGTGCAGCGCGGGCAGGACGCCGGCCAGCAATGTGATGAGCCCACCGGCGAAGAGCGCCCACCCGCCGAGGGATCTCAAGTTGGCCATGTCCTTGAGCGTGCCCCACGGGCCCATCATCGTCGCAGAGTATACGCCTGCCGCGCCGAGCATAATGAAGGCCTTCCACGATTCGTCGAGGCCGCGGTGGGAATCCACAAGCAGATCCGTGCCGAACGGCCGGGCGAACAGGCCCATGTTGTCGTGCGAGCAGCAGCGGAAACACTCGAAGCACAGTCCGCAGTAGGTATTGCGCTTGATGCTGGTCGGCTGCTCGAGCCACGGACAGCCGTGCCCGGCCATGCTGCCGAGGATGCACTCCTTGGACTTGTGTCCGACGCAGACGGGCTGACTCTTCGGCCGGATTTCGATCGCGGCGAAGTTCGCGTACAGGCCGAGGAAGCCGCCCACCGGGCAGAGGTAGCGGCAGAACGTGCGGCGCTCGTAGACCAGGAAGAGCGCCGTCCCGAGAAGCATGATCGAGCCGAGCAGGGCCATGGTCGCCCAGGGTCGCGTTGTGATGATCCCGCTGAATGCCGCGACGCCGAGGAAGACGACGTTCACGAGCCACATACTGCGCAGCTTCTTCGGCCACTTCAGGGACAGCCCGAGCGGGCGGTGCCAGCGGCGCGTGACGATCGAGAACCGCTGCACCCACTCGCCGAGCACCGGAAGCGGGCACATGCCGCACCACAGGCGGGACGCGAAAGGCACCAGGACAAGCATCAGCGCGGACCACCAAAGGATCCAGATGAAGACGATCGCGATGTTCGCGTTGCCGACCGGCGTGCCGACGACGCCCGCGGCGAGAATCACCAGGAACAGGAACAGGTTCAGCGCGGTGGGCACGAAGGTCGTCCAGCGGCTCCGCAGCAACCTGCGGAGCCACGGCGCCTTCGTCAGCTCCAGGCGCGCGTCCACCGGCACCAATCCCAAGAACGTCTCGCGCGGGGCGGTGGGTGTCTCCGGCGGCGCCACGATCTCCACCATCGCGGTGTTCCCCACGACGCGCTTCTCGGCGCTCATCGTCCGTGTCCCTCCTCCCACGCCGCGAACAGTGCGGTCGCACCGATCATGCCGACGGCGAGCAGACCGAGCCGCAGCGTGACGTTCGGCTGCACCCGCAGCCAGCCGATCATGTAGGGGTGGAACGGGCCGCACGTAACGGCGCATCGGAACATCCAGCGTCCTTCGCGCGTCGCCAGGAACTTTACCGTGATCGTCTGGCCGGGCACCACCGTTTCGGTGACGTTGTAGCCGTCAAGGTAGAACCCATGCGTGACGTCGGTGGCCTTGATGATCAGCGTGACCGGGTCGCCTTCGTTGACGGTCACGACCCCGGGCGTGTAGCGCCACTGTGACGCCTCGAGCGTAATGGTCCGCGGATGCGGCAGCGGCGACGCCCCCAGCCGGACCGCGAAGAGGCCGGCCGCGACGAGCACACCGCCTACCGCCACCGCCAGGAACCGCCGCTGTCTCATCATGCCCCGCCTCCCTTCGGCTCGGTGTGGCCGGGCCCGGCGGCTCGCGCTGCGCGGCCGCCGGGCCTCTCCCGTCCCTCTGTCGGCTTAGTTCGAACCTGCGGTGAGGATCGCCGCACCCGCCGGAGTGACGCTGGGTGCCTGGGCGTCGGGCGAGACGATCAACTTGTCCCACATCCCGGCAATCGCGTGACCGGACACGCCGCAAACGAACTCGTATGTGCCCGGCTTGCTCGCCTCGAACGTGAACGTCTGCTTCGCGCCCTTGGGAAGCCCCGCCGCGAGATCCTTGGTCGTGGCTCCCGCGAATACCGGAGCTCCGCCCGGCGCCGGCTGCTTGTCCGCGCCCACCGGCAGCACGGCTACGCTGTGCGGCAGGTCGCTCGCGTTGGTGAAGTGCACGGTGACCTGCCAGCCGACCGGGACGGTGATCGTCATGCCGCCGTTCTTATAACCGTTGAAGTCGAACCCGCCGCCGCCGGCGTCCTTGCCGGCCATGATCGACACGTCGACCGCATGCGCCGCCGCCGCGAGGCTCGCGGTTCCAGGGACCAACGCCGCGGCACCGCCGATAAGCGCCACCGCCAGCATCACTTTTGCGAGGCCGGTTGTTGTCATGGTCCATCCTCCTTTGGTCTCCGACCGCATATCTGGGGCCGCGGTGCGGGTACAGCTTGTTAGCCGCACTGTACCCCCTCGCGCGCCGGCGACCATCCTCAAAGGCCGCCACTGCGAAATGGCGATTTGCCGTGATGCGGTATCAGGCGGCCGCCCGATGTCCCCTTTCCGCATGAACTTATCCGCATCGGGCAGAAGTACCGCGACTATGGTGAGGAAATCATGACCAAACGGGTCGGGTTTGTCGGGTTAGGCCGGATGGGGCAGCCGATGGCGCGTCGGCTGCTCGCCGCCGGCTATCCGGTCACGGCCTACGATATCCGGGAGGATGCCGTGGCGGCGGCCCGCGCCTCCGG
>DATEGA010000050.1:0-26797 GCA_035280345.1 bacterium
CGGGAAGGCCGGGCGGGACCGCCGCCCCGAGTTCATCGGCGACATATGGTACCGCCGCCGCGCCTGGTGCGCCAGGGGAGATGAGCCGCGAGGAGCGCATCGCTGCGGCGAGGGCCAAGGCGGAGGCGCTTAAGGCGCAACGGACGGCTGGGCAAGCACCGGAAGGCAGCCAATCAGAGGGCGGTAAGCCTCCGGCCGGCACCTGAGCGCGACTACAAAGGCGGGCCGGCGGCGTCTCCGAGAAGCGTCCGCCGGGCCAGCGGCAAGGGCGGCGCGCCGAGGGCCAGCAGCGCATCGTGGAAGGTCCGAAGATCGAACCGGGCACCGTCCCGGGCGCGGACGTCATCCCGCAGCCGTCGCAGCATCAACTTCCCCAACGTGTAGTTGAGGTAGCCTGGGTCGAATGTCCCGCGCACGGCTTCCTTCTCCGCCGGCAGGGGTTCGAGGTATGCGTGCTCCACGAACATCCGCGCCGCGTTGTCGACCGGCATGCCGCGCGTATGCATCTCGATCGCGACAATGAAGCGGACGTCGCGGAGCAGGGCTTCCGACAATTGCGCGATGCGCAACGGCATGTCGTCGGGCCGGAACCCCTGTTCAAGCATCAGCTGTTCCCCGTCGTGCGCCCAGCCCTCGACGAACGCGTAGCTTGCGAGCACTTGCCGGAGCGGCCGGCCGATGTTGCGGACATGGAGGAAGTGCACGTAGTGCCCGGGATAGACCTCGTGGATCCCGACGTCGCGGAGCGTCGCGTAGTCGAACTTCGTCAGCCACTCTTCCGTCTGCGCTGCAGACCACCTGGATTCGGGCGGCGTCACATAGTAAAACGACTCCGACGACGGCTCGAATGGCCCCGCGGTGTCCATCATCGCAAACGCCCACCGCAGGAAGGGTGGGGTCGGCTCGACGCGGGCCGGAACGTTGGAGGGGATCGTGACGATCCGGCCCGCCGCGACAAACGCGCGCAGCTCGTCGAGCACCCGGGCGGCTTCGTCGATTAACCGGTCGGCGGAGGGATGATCGGCCGCCTGCCGCCGGATCGCGTCCCGGACGGGCATTCCAGGCGCCGCCACCTCGCACGCCGTGCGCAGCCGTTGCGTGTTGGTTTCGAGGTCCGCGCGGCCGATCTCGAGGAGCCGGTCGAGGTCGAGGTCAACCATTTCACCGGCACGCAGCATCGTACGGAACCGATCCTCGCCGATCGCGAACTGCTCGGTCGCCGCCGGCCGGACGTCGTCGGTGAGGTATCGGACGAACTCCCGAAGGGCGGCGAGCGCCGCGGCGTTCGCTCGTTCGAAAGAGGCCTGTCCGTCGAGGTGGCCGCCGGCGTGCACCGCCGCGGGCAGGTCGGCTTCATGATAGGCGATCGTCCCGCCGAAGACGTCGAGGGCCGTCTCGACGAAAGGGCGCGGCAGCGGCGGGCGCAGCGTCGTACGCGCGGTGCGCAGCACGTCGGGGATCTGCCGCGTATGTTCGGTCAGGGCGGCAAGTCGGCGCTCGAACGGCGCGTAATCGCGCTTCACGTAGTTGCTCACGTCGATCGCGCTGCTGTAGGCCATCGGGTTGCGCTCGTGGTCGCGCAGCGACTCCAGTTCGAACAGCTCCTCGTCGACCGCCTGGTAAAGGAGCGTCACGTCATGCCGCTCGTCCCGGGTGAGGGAATCGCCGGCGATCGCCGACGCCCGGGCGCTCTGGGTTCGGAGGGTGGACGCCCGATCGGCACGGGCGCGCTCGCTGAGGTCCGGCACGCGGCCGTCGTACTCGTGAAGGCCAAGCGCCGCGGCGAGCGTCGGATGGGTCTCGTACAGCGACGTCAGGAAGTCGGTGACGAGCGCGGCGAGGGCACCGTCGGAGGGGGGCATAAAGCGCCGTTCACCGGCCGGTGAGCCGAACCCTTGAGGCGGCGGTACGTCGGGGCCGGCAGGACACCGTCGCGGCTTCCGGTTTCAGGTTTGTGCCGTCTGCCGGTTCGTGTTACGATTTTGGCCAGCGTCGGGGCGTGGCGCAGCTTGGTAGCGCGTCTGCTTTGGGAGCAGAAGGTCCCCGGTTCGAGTCCGGGCGCCCCGACCAGTTTACCAAGGGCTGGCGCGCGTCCACCGATTCTGCGTTCGAGTTTGCTGCCTTCACGCCGCCTTGAACGGGACCCGTCTTGCTGGAAGAACCCACCTCCGCCCCGTGGGGTGTGGAAACAGAAGGGGTGCGGCGAGTCGTCGAGAAACGGGAAAAGAAGACCACTTTGGCATCGACAATCCACAGTAAAGGTTATGGGTTTCTAGACGCTCCTGGAGGGGACGTTTCATGCGGTTCTCGCGTCTGACCGCGCTCGTGACACCGTTGCGCGGGGCTGCTCTTCTGGTCGTGATCTGGGCGGTAATCGGGACAACATGCATGACGGCCTTGGCGGAGGACCTCACCGTCAAACTCGTCAAAATCACCTCTCCCATCGGGTTGGGCGAGCAGCAGACCCTTGTCGTTCAGACTGAACCCGGAGCAACGTGCCACGCGCAGCCAGTCGCGGGCAACGTCAAGGTGAATTTCAGTACACACACGGCGAACGCCAACGGCCGCGTTCGCTGGTCGTGGACGGTCCGGGGAGCGAGTCATTCGGTGAAACACGGCATCGAAGTCGTGTGTACGTTGGGCGATCGGAAGGGGAAGTTGGTGGCCGAGTTCACCGTCGAGTAGGATTCAGGCGGAGACCGCCTCACGTGAGGCGGTCTCCTGTTTTCTTTCCAACGTGTCTACGGGTAACAACATCTCGAACAGCACGGCCATCACGGAGTGGCGCGCCGGCGTGATCTACCCGGTTCGCCCCCGGGCGCGACGCTCTACACGCGCATCGAGAACCGGCGGCTCGGCGGCACCTCGCAGTACATGCTATACCGGTCGGAGCTGAACTACACGTTCGGACGGCCGCGTCCGCGTTGATTGCAAGGGTTTCGAGGGCTCGCGACTGCCCCCCATACAGTCCCTTGACGAGATGCGTATTTCGAGTATAATCGAAATATAATCTGACGTTGGGAGCGAGCATGAGGGACGGGGCGAAACCGTCGCGCAGCAACGCGGAGAATATCATCCGGTACGCGGATATGTTCTCGGCAATTGGCACTGAGGCGCGACTCCGCATCCTTCGTCTGCTGCTTTCCGCTCATCCCGATGGGATGGTTGTCGGAGATATTGCCGATGACCTAGAGATTCCCAATTCGACTCTTTCGCACCATCTAGAGAAGTTGCGGCACGAAGGACTGGTGACGGTGCAACGAGAGGGCACGTTCTTGCGGTATGCGGCGAATACGGATGCCCTCGCCGAGTTATTGGGGTTTCTGTACGCCGAATGTTGCACCCGCAGCCAAGCGGTGAACCCCCGAGAAGTGGTCTGGACTGGAAAGCAAGTGCAACGACGGTGAAGAGGAGGCGACGCGACAGTGAATATCAAGGAGACAGTGCGGGAGAAGTATGCGAGGGTCGCAATCCGAGTCACGAACGGTGGTGGCGAGGATTCATGCTGCGCCGGCAGTTGCTGCGGAGCCTCCACGGACCCCGTTACTGCAAACCTCTATGAAGCAACGCAGACGAAGGGATTGCCCTCACAAGCGATCGAGGCATCGCTCGGGTGTGGCAATCCTACGGCGCTGGCGCAACTCAAGGCGGGAGAAGTCGTCCTAGATTTAGGCTCCGGCGGCGGCATTGACGTGCTTCTGTCAGCCAAACGCGTTGGTCCGACCGGCAAGGCGTACGGTTTGGACATGACGGACGAGATGCTGTCACTGGCGCGACAGAATCAGCGCAAAGCCGGCGTCGAGAACGTTGAGTTCCTCAAGGGCGATATCGAAAACATGCCGTTGCCTGATGGCAGCATCGACGTTATTATCTCGAACTGTGTCATCAATTTGTCCGGTGACAAAGACCGCGTGTTTGCCGAGGCTTTCCGAGTCCTCAAGCCGGGGGGGCGGTTCGCCGTTTCGGACGTTGTAGTCCAGGGTGACGTTCCCGTTGAGATTCGACGCAACATGGAACTCTGGATTGGCTGTATCGCAGGCGCGCTGGAGCGCGATGAGTACGTCGCCAAATTAGCTCGGGCCGGCTTCACCGCAATTCGTGTGGAGCCCACGCGAGTATACGGCATTGAAGATGCACGTATCTTTCTGACGGGGCATGGTGTCGATGTCGACGCTGTCGCACCTGTCGTCCGTGACAAGTTCATGAGCGCCTTTATCCGGGCTCGGAAGCCGGAGTAGGCCGCCCAAAGGGAGCCCCTTGGCGGGATGAATGCCAAGTTTGGCGTACCTTCTGTGCACAAGCAACCCGGCACCGTCCCAAGCGGGCGAAGGTTTCTTCGATTTTCACTGAGGCGCCCCCGGGTAGCCACTGGGCTCTTTGCGGTCGAGCCGCACTTTCCGGCATTTACCTTTCCGCAGCTACTGCTAGTTTGTCCCAGCGGGCTTTTGCCGAGTTCGTCGGCACCACATGGCTCCTTGCCGCGATAGTCGGGTCCGGCATCGCGGCCTCACGATTTAGCCCCGAGGACGTTGGGCTGCAATTGCTAGAGAACGCCATCGCTACGGCGGCTGCCCTCGTTCCCATCATCTTGGCCGTTGGGCCGGTGTCGGGGGCACATCTAAATCCCGCTGTCACGTCTGATGAAAAAACTGGCAATTCTCCGGTAGGAAAGTGAGGGCGTTAGATTGGCTCACGTCCTGTTTGTTTGTCTCCACAACGCTGGCCGCTCTCAGATGAGTCAAGCGCTGTTTGAACAGATAACGAAGGGCAACCACGAAGCGAAATCGGCCGGCACTACACCTGGTGCGCGGGTTCATCCTGAGGTTGTAGAGGTCATGCGAGAGGTAGGAATAGACTTGGCCTCCCGCACACCGCAGAAGCTCACGGACGAACTGGCGGCGTGGGCCGATGTGATTGTCACAATGGGGTGCGGTGACCAGTGTCCCTATATTCCGGGCAAGCGATACGTTGACTGGGACCTTCCTGACCCCAAGGGCAAACCGCTCTCGGAAGTGCGCTGCCTACGTGACCGGGTCAGGAGTGAGGTGGAACGACTGGCCGCGCAGCTCTAGCCGTCTTCGAGATTTCATCCTCGTTCCGTGGTGGGCGAAGCCGAGGCAACCGTGAGATGTATCGCCCTGGCAAGGGGTGCTCAGGGGGCCTGCGGTGGTAGTTTTTCGGTGTCTTCTCCGGCCAGCGCGTACTCGATGGCCTGTTCCAGCGACATCGCCTGCCCCTCGGCCCAGGCGGTCGCAAACGCGGCTGAGCCGAGCCGCGTGCGCATAGCCTCCACAGCATGCTGAAACTCGGTATCCTCCGCAGGCTCAAGCCGAACCTCAATCGTCGCGAGGGCCGCCCCGGCGGCCCCGAGGAGGCGCGTCACCCGCGTCGCCTCGATGTCAGCCAGGGACGCGGATGCCAGGCCCGCCACCGCAAACACTTGATCGCGCACGGTGCGTAAGCGCTGCGCGAGCGTCAGGCTCTCCCGGAAGAGAGCCCGTGCCCCGGTCGCGTCGCCCTCGTGGAGCCGAATATACGCAAGATTATGCAGCGCATGAGCCTGACCGCGCACATGACCCAAATTACGATAGAGAGTCAACGCTTCTTCGGTCCGCACCCTAGCTCCGATATTGTCGCCCGCACTCCGCGCGATTTCTCCGAGACAGTCGACGGAGTTCGCGAGGTCTGCTGCGTCCCCGGCTGCGCGATGCAGCCCGACGCTGCGCTCCATCATCTCAGTGGCGCCCGCGTAGTCTCCCCGAGCCTGCTTGAGGTGTGCCAGGAAGTGCAGAGCGCGCCCCGCTCCGCGGCGGTCCCCCTGAGCCTCACACACCGCCAAGGCCTCGGAGCAAAGGGCGGACACACGGGGATAATCGCCCTGACGGTACGCCAGAATCCCGGCCGCGTTGAGTGCTGTAGCCCGCAGCAACGGCGGTGCCGTTTTGGATTGGGCGGTCAGGACCTCCAGCCACCGACGCCCCTCTGTGACGTAACCGCGCATCTCCCAGAACCGGACCAGTGCGACGGCCAAGCACAACCCAAGTTCCGCGTCGCCCCCGTTTGCCCCGCTCCAGTCGAGTGCCGCTCGCACGTTATCATGCTCGCGTTCTAGCCGGTCCAGCCAGAACGGAATCGCGGGACCCCCCGACCGCGACCCCGCGTCCTCCGCCAAACCAAGGTACCAGGTGCAATGGCGGCGCCCCAGGTTGTGGGTGTCTGCTCCCTCCACGAGTTTTTCGCGAGCGTACTGCCGCACTGTCTCCAGCAGCCGGTACCACGCCTCACCGCCCTGCGTTTCGGCGATGACCAAGGATTTATCCGCCAATGACGTCAGTAGATCGAGGATGTCTGCGGCGTCGACACCCGCACCAGCGCAGACCGTCTCAGCGGCATCCACCGTCCATCCCCCGGCAAACACGGACAACCGTCGCAGCAGGGTCCGCTCCGTCTCGGAGCAGAGCCCGTAACTCCAATCCATGGTCGCCCGTAGCGTCTGTTGGCGAGGTAGCGTCGTCCGGCCGCCCCCCGTGAGCAGCCGGAACCGGTCGCCCAACCGCGCCGCGATCTGCTCCATGGTCAGGACCCTGACGCGCGCTGCGGCGAGTTCGAGGGCGAGCGGGATGCCCTCCAACCGGCTGCATACTTCTGCGACGGGCGCCGCGTTGCTCGCTGTGAGCGAGAATCCGGGCTTGCTGGCGGCAGCGCGTTCCACGAACAGCCATACCGCGTCGAACCGTATCAATTGCTCGGGGGTCGGAACACCGGATGCCGGGGGGACCGATAGCGACGGGACGTCCCAAACCGTCTCACCGGGAACGCCCAGCGGTTCGCGGCTCGTGGCGAGAATTCGCAGGTTGGGACAGGCCCGCAGTAGCCCGTCGGTGAGTTCAGCGCACGCGCTGACAACGTGCTCGCAGTTGTCCATGACGAGGAGCGGTGCCTTCCGGCGCAGGGAGTCCTTCAGCGTATCGGTAAGGGATGTGCCCGCCTGTTCCAGGATGTCGAGCGCGGTCGCCACGGCGGTGGGGACCAGACCAGGATCGGATAACGCCGCGAACTCAGCCACCCAGACTCCGTCGGGGTACTGGTCGACCAAGTCGGCGGCCACCCGGAACGCGAGCCGGGTCTTGCCGCAGCCGCCCGGGCCGTGGAGGGTCAGCAGCGCTGTGGTCGGGAGGAGCCGCTTCACCTCGTCGATCTCCCGTTCCCGGCCGATGAAACTCGTCAGTTGGCGCGGGAGATTCGTACGACGGGAGCCTTCTGGCGTGAGGGCAGGAGAGACCACGGCGTCGTCTCGCGACGGGTCGCGCCCCGTCACTGAGTGGGGGATACCGGTGACGCTGTCGGCTGCGATCACAACGCCGTAGATGTGCCACTGGCCGTCGATGCGGTCGAAGTCCCACAGACCGCGGTCCCGGAAACTGAAACCCGAACCCGCAACCAAGCCCTTGACTGTGCTGGATACCAACACCTCACCAGGTCGCGCCTTCGTCACGATACGCCGTCCAACGGAGGTGGCAATGCCAATGGGTTTGTTTCCCGCGAGTTCGCATTCGCCGGTATGTAACCCTGAACGGACCTCCAGGCCATGTTCAGTCGCCGTGCGCGTCAACGCGATCGCGCAACGAATCGCTCGCCCAGGGCCATCGAACCGAGCGAATAGGCGATCATCGGTCATCTCGACCGCGATCCCTTTGAAGCGGTTCAAGTCGTCACCGATTGCGGCGCGGTAGCGCTTGCGGCGGTCCCGTTCGGTAACCCGGCCCGGTGTGTGTTGGGACGACTCCACGACTTCGATAAACAGCATGGTCGTCAGGAAGCGGTCCGTTTCCGCGGCGTTAGCGTCACTGCGAAGAATGAATGATTCCATCTCGGCGCAAATACGCTCGAACTCCGGTCCGGGGATGGCGTGGAAGTTGCCGGGAAATTCAACGAAGCGGGCACCAGGAATATGGGCGGCCAAGTCACGGGCGGCGTTTACATTCGCCGCCGGATCGCCTGTCCGGTTCATCACGAGCGTGGGCACGCGGATGGTGGGCAGGATCTCTCGGATGTCGATCTGCCCGTTCATCTCTTCGAGAGCGGCAACGGCGGACGGGCTCGCAGCTGTCTGCGCAACCCGCATAGACCACTCAAGCGCGGCGGGGTCAACGTTCGGTCCCATCCCGGCGCCTGGACCTGTTAGATAATCCTTCGATGGCCAGTGTTCACGAACATCCTGAACCATCTGTTTGTGCTCGGCAGGGGTCAGGCCCCATCGGTAATCCGCGGCCTGAACCCACCGAGCCTGACCGCCCCAGATCATTAACGATCGGGTCCGCTCCGGGTAGGTCGCGGCAAAGAGGCACGCCATGGAGGCACCTTCGGAATTGCCGAAGACAACAGCGCGATTGCTTGAAGCCGCATCCATGACCGCCCGAATATCGTCCGTCCGTTCCTCGAGAGTGGCCACGGTCGTCGGCCGATCGGACAGTCCAGTTCCCCGTTTATCGAAGCGAATCAAGCGGCAGATTGTATTGAGCCAATCGATTACAGGACCTCTTCGTGGATTGTCCCAATCGAGGTCGAGATGAGAGACCGTGCCGGGAGCCCAGACGACGTCAATCGGGCCACTCCCCGAGACCTGATAGGCGACGCGGATCTCACCGCTTTGCGCGTATTTTGTGGGAGGCCGTACACGCAATCTTGCATCACGCTGCCGTTCGGTCTGGGATGGGGGGCCGATCGTCGCGGACGATAGAAGCCTCGTGGGTTCGGCACCGCCTCCCGTCAAGGTGACGTAGGAGTCCACAAGCCGCTCGGCGACCGGTTGAGCCTGCACCCAGAACGCTTTGTTCTCCGGGTCGCCCGGCACGAAGAGATGGTCGTACTTCACGCGATCGTCCGTTCTGGGCACCCGCTCGACCGCCCGGACCGCGAACTCGCGCAACTGTCGTGCATTGGCCAGTCGGGGGTTGAGCGCCACGTAGTACAGTCCGAGTTTCTCGATGGCCCGGATGTCCCGGCCGGCCTCCGCTCCGGCCTGCCGCATCTGGCTGAGGACGATAAGGAGGCGATCCCCGAGGCTCATCGACGCGATCACATGCTCGTGGCCGGTCGGGATGCGACTCAGCAGGTCCGTGCCTTTCGGCCGCGCGGCAATGCGCTGCTTGATGTCCTCCAGGCTTTCACCCGAACTGCCCGCAAGCACGAAGACGAGCCGCGCGCCGCGCTCGACGGCGGCGTCGAGGTAGGGGAGCAGTACCTCGTACGGCCAGGGCTCCTGGGGCTTGGCGTCGCACTCGTCGATGAGGCACAGGCACGCCTGGCCATCATCGAGCCGTCCGAGTGAAGCACGAAATTCCGGCTCCGAGTATTGAGCGAGGTTGACCTCGTGGTACCGGACGCGGTCCGCCAGCGAGGCGGCAACCTGCTGGACGAAATACGTCTTGCCGGTCCCCGGGGCCGCCCAGATCAGGTGGTTCTCACGTTTGCGGCCTGGCGGCTCGAACCCGGCGAGGATTTTCTGCCGGGCATCCTGGAGGGCGTTGCGGACCGCTTCATCGTACCGGGTGTATGTGCCGACGACGCGGTAGCGCGCGAGGTCGACCTCGTCGAGGACGGCGATGAACGCCTGCGCGTCTTGGGGAGCCGGGCCGGGCCCCATGCGCGAACGTTCGGCGGCCGGCGGTGACAGTCCTGGAGTGACTGTCGCCCGGCGAGAGACCAGTACCCTTGGCGTCCCCCCCCGGGGGGCGTGCGCCCGCGAGGCCAGCAGGTCGTCGGGGGGAGGGGCCAAAGTCTTACACAGAAGTCCCGGTGATTTTCTGACAAATTGACGGCTGGATCGGCTCCGTGCCCGCCGACGAATCAGATTCAAGGCTTGATGGTTCATCTGAGTTCACCTCGATGCCGCACGCACTGGGTTCCGGCGCCGCCTGCTTCGAACGGGCGTTCGGTGCTCTGACGACTGTACCGGGGATCGGAAGGAGTTCTTGAGATAATCCGGAAGATCGATAGCCTTTTCGTCGAACTTCATCGTCGCCGCTCCGATCAATCTTTGAACCGGCCTTGATCCTGCCCAACGCCATTGTCCTTGGGGGAGGCAATGAGATGGGCACCCTAAACGGCCATCGGCAGCTATCTCACCTTGAGGCAGCTGTCACCGCCCTCGTCGTCAGCGGGGTGAGTAACATGGGAAGCGCGGCGCGGCTTCACCTCCATGCGGATGCCGTGCGGTGTAGTCTTCGGTCCCCGATGCGGCGATGGGCGGCCAACGATCGAAAGCACTTGCTGTCGTTGGGTCGCGCGACCCCCGCGACGTGATCACTCCGGAAGCCCGGTTCCGTCAGATGGCCGGACAGTTCAAAGAGCCGGCCCCGCGAGAAGCCGACGAACGCTGTGTCCAACGAGTGCGTCGCGCTGCCGAAGCGTACTCTGCGCGAACCCGGGCGCTGATTGACGCGACCGGAAAGCCCATCCATCATGCCGTTCACGACGCGCGCACCGGGTACGGGTTTGCGCTCGACGTAGGCCGCTGGCCCGCGCTGCAGGCCGATTTGGTGGAGGACACATGGCGCGTCACGCTGCGGAACCGGCTAAGGAATGTCTTCCACGTCACGTTCCCGACAGACGTTGCCTTCCTGAGCGCGAAGGACGAAATCTTGGAACCGCTGGTCGCGAATGCGTTGGCGGCGCTCGAACGGGGGGACGAGTCGCCCGCTGACGATCGTAAACGGCGAAAGACGACGTTCCCCAGCCTCACCACTAAGGCGCCACGGCGTGCCAGGGCAGTGTCTGCGTCTCTACGACCAGTGGTGATCGCAGTGTACGGCGTCGCCTTTGCGGCGGGGTTCGTCCCTGGTCTACTCTTGTTCATGAGACCCAGTCCGCCCCCAACTCCAGTCCCGTGGCACGGTGGCGCTGTCCACCGGCCGACCGCCGTGGCGGCAGCCTACCGGGTTCGACGTTCCACTCACCCGACAGGACCCTCCATCATGGCGGCTCCACCTACTTTGTCCCGACGCCACCCACTGCCAATTAGGGTGTCTGCGGCTCCGGCCAGTCCGGTCCCCGCCACGGCCACGTCGGGTCCGGCAATCAAGTCTTCCACGCCGGCGGCCAAGTCTTCCACGCCAGTTGGTGCGCACTCGATGATTGAAAACGCCCGCGGAGCTGTCGCCCCTCCCCCACGGTTTCACGTCCAAGTCGGGGCATTCCTCACGCCCGACGACGCGCGGCCGGTTGTCAAGCGCCTCGAATCGCTCGGGTATGCGGCGGCGCTTGCCGGCCATGAGGGCTACGAGGTGTGGGTGGGAGGGTACCTGGACCGAGACACGGCCGAACGGCTCGCCGCCGATGTTCGGAGGGCGGGTTTCAACGCCGTGCTTGTCCCGTGAACGCGTGGGCCGCTCGGTGGAGATACGCGTGCCGACCGTCCGGGGCGGATGCTGCACAAAGGCGGAGGCAATTTCTCCGTCCATCACCATCAGCCGCAGCGACCTGATCCAGTTCTAGTTAGGCCGTCCTCCGCTCGCGCGGCCAATGCGTAGTTCGAGTTCGGGCGCCCCGACCAAACCCTCGGACACCTGACCGAAAGACGGATCACTACCTACTCCAAAGAGCACACCGCCTACCCAAGGACTACCCGCGCCAGGTAGTTATTGTCGGCGATCTCGACTTGTACCCTCAGAGCAGAAGGCAAACGCCGGTCGACCAAACGGCTTCGGCCACTGCGTTCGCTCATACAACGAGCGGAGGTTATTACGTAAACGGAGAGGGAGCGCTGATGGAATACGCCCTGAACACCCTCAACGTGGTTTCGCAGCTGACCGTTCCGATCGGCCGTGGATTGCAGGACGGGCTGTCACACATCGTAGATGTGGCGGCCCCGCTGCAACGGCTGGCGCCCCACAACCGGCTGCCACAGGGAGTCCCCTCTGACGTTTCCCTTGCGCTGATTGTCGGCCTGTCGGTCTTTGTGGTCGGCTATGTGATCTTGCGTCGTATGTGATCGGGTGTAGCGGAAGATGCGCGAAGACGATTTCACGACCGACACCGTCCCGAAGGTGCCGCCGCGCGTCCGCTGCCCCCTCTGCGGGCAGTTGGTGTGGTTGCTTCTCGATGGTCGCTTGCGCCAACACCGCGCAGCCCCTTCTCGTCGCGCTTTGATGTGCAAGGCGAGCGGTCGGTCGCTCGATGAGGCACACCGTCTCACGAAACACGAGGCGACGGGCGAGGCCTCCCGCTAGACGCTCCCGCATTCGAGCATGACCCGCACCGGTAGAGCAGCGGTCAACCCCGGTCCAGGTCTGTTTGGAGAGGAGGGTCGCGAGGAAGGGGTGTAGCGAGTCGTCAAGGAACCGTCAGGACCAGCCGGTTTCATTTTGGTGTCGACAATCCACAGCCAAGGTATTGGCTTCGAGACACTCCTGGGGGTGTTCGTGCGCGTCTCGCGCCTGATCGCGCTCGCCACACGATTAAACACGGCGTCGAAGTCGTGTGTGTGTTGGGGGATCGAAAAGGCAGATTGCGGACCGAGTTCACCGTCCGGTAGGATTTAGGCGGAGGCGCGTCGTTTCGGAGCGGCTTCCGTTTTCGTTTCAGCTCCGGTCCACCGCGCCGGATTTGGGAGCAGAAGGCCCCCGGCTCGAGTCCGGGCGCCCCAGGCCCATTTGATCGCCCTCCGAAGCGAGACGTTCGCGGGCACGTTCCCGTTCACCCCGCACTACCATGCCGTGAACGGTGTGCGGTTGCACTACGTCGACGAGGGGCGGGGTGAGCCGGTCGTGCTCGTCCACGGAGATCCCACGTGGGGATATCTCTACCGCCGGTTCATCGGCCCGCTCGCGCGCACACGGCGATGTATCGTCCCGGATCACATGGGCATGGGGAAGTCGGAAACGCCCCGTTCCCCCTTTCCGTACAGGCTCGTCCATCATCGGGAGAATCTCGAGACGCTGATCTTGGCGCTCGACCTCCAACGGATTACGCTCGTCCTACATGACTGGGGAGGACCGGTCGGCCTCGGCGTCGCGAGCCGGCACCCCGAGCGGGTCAAGCGACTCATCCTCATGAATACGTGGGCCACCGCACCATGGCCTGGTGCGCCCTTTCCGCGGCTGATCGAGATTATCCGGTCCGCGCGGGGTGAGCGATTCGTCCTGGAAAGGAACGGGTACGTGGAGCCTGCGCTCCGCGGTACGACGTATCATCCGGAGCGTTTGACGGAAGCGGTGCTCCGCGCCTACCGCGCGCCATTTCCGACGCCCGAGTCCCGCCTGGCGTTGTTGTGCTGGTCGCGTGATATCCCCGTCGCCGAGTCGGACCCGTCCTTTCCCGAGATGAAGGAAATCGAGCGGCGGTTGCCCCTCTTCGCCGATGTCCCGATCCTACTCGTATGGGGGATGGCGGATCCGGTTCTCGGCCTACCGGTGCTTCAATCCTGGCAGCGGCGGTATCCTCACGCCACGACATACGAGATTCACGACGCGAGCCACTTCGTACCGGAGGATGCACCCGAGCGAGTCGTGCAGGCTATCGAGGCGTTTCTTGAAACGCACCCGTGATCTTAAGCCCTCGGTGGGTAAGACGTTGGATGCGCCTTCGGCTGAAGGCACGATGGCCACATCGGACTGGGCGAGAATCAGGCGTTGGACCGATACCGCCGGGGCTGGTTCAGTCGCTATCGTTGAAAATGCGCGTCTGCGCCCGAGGCGATTCTTCCATGGGGGCAGAATGAGCCTGGGGTAGCTACCGATGGCGGACGAAGCGTTCCTTACCGTGGCCGAGGCGATGACGCCGACGATTGTGTCGGTCAACGTCGACGATTCAGTGGCGGCCGCGGCAGATCTCCTCCGGCGTGAGGGCCTCGCGGGCCTTCCGATCTGCACGAAGGGCCGTGTCGTCGGTTTCGTGACCCCGCGCCAGTTATTGAAAGAGCCTCTCCTGCGAGCGGTGGGTGCGGTCATGACGCCGGAGATCGCGCCGGCGACGAGGGAGCTGTCCCTGCTGCAGGCCTACTCGCTCATGGCGAGGCAGGGCGTCGACGTGCTCCCTGTTGTCGACGGGGGCGCGGTCGTCGGGCAGATCTCCATGGTCGCCGTGTTGCGCGCTCAGGGCCAGCAGACCGATCCGTTGACCGGTTTGGCGTGGGCGGCGGCCCTGCGGTCGTGGGCGTCCGCCGCCCTGGCGCGCGGGCGCGAGGTCGCGATCCTCTTCGTCGACCTCGACAACTTTGGTGAAGTGAACAAAGTCCTCGGCCATGTCGCCGGCGACGACATTCTCTGTTCGATCGCGCATCTGCTGGGCAACCTCACGGAATCGCCGACGGACGTCCTCTGTCGATACGGCGGCGACGAGTTCGTGATCGCCACGGCTCGCCGGGAAGACGCGGCGCGCGCCCTCGCCGCGCGGATCACCAGCCAGGTCGTGATCCCGGTGGATATGAAAGGCGATCTCAGAAGGTTGACCGTGAGCGTTGGTGTCGCCGGCGGCCGCCGGGCCGAGGGCCGGGCAGCAACGGACGCTTCGGCAACTGTCGAGGATCTGCTCGCGATGGCGAGCCGTGAATCCACCGCCGCGAAGAAGATGAAGGCCACGGGCGGCGAGGCCACGGGCAGCGAGGCCGCGGCCGGCGTGTCTACCACGTACGATGTACAGGCGGGCGCGGGCCAGACGCGGGTTGGACAGCTCGTCGCGCCCGTTCCCGTCCGGTCCGCGCGAGCCCGCTGGAACCGGATCGCGCTGGGCGCCGCGGCTGCCCTCGCCTCATTCGCGCTTGGAGTAGCCGAGAGCGCGACGGTTCTGCACGGGCTCAGCACGCTGGCCCTCCGACAGGAACAGCCTACGGCCGCGCTGCCGCCGGCCGCACCCGGCCGGCCGCCTGTCGCGATCAGCCCGGCTCCTCCGTCGGCACCGGCTGTCGTCAGACCGCGACCGGTCGCCGGACCCCTCCCCGACTACGTGGTCAGCATCGGGCCCTTCGGGACGCGTTCCGGGGCGGCGGAGACCATGCATCTCATCCGGAGCAAGGGGTACGTCGTATTCGTGTGGCCGCAGGGGACGCAGTTTACGGTGGTCACGTCGCGCCTTCGGAGTTTAATCGCAAACGGAGTGGCGCAGGCGCTCGATGACCTGGGCTTCGCGGCGCGCTCCGTGCCGCGGAGCACCGAGCGGCGGTCTCAGTGAAGCTTCAGCCGAGGCCGCGATGTCCGTCAGGGTTTGTGATCTGCCCCGACGGCGTGACGTGGTCCAACCGGGCCGCGGGGCGCGGCTTGCCGGCGCGCGGCTGCAGATAATAGTGGAAGGTCATGAAGGCGATCGCGGCGAGTAGGACCAGCGCGCTCGTAGCGTCCAACTCGAAGATTCCGAGCACCGCCGCGACGAGCGGTGCGGCGAGCACCGCGATAACGACGGCCGGCCAGACGCGGACGAAGCCGTTCAGGGTGTGCTCGCCCCAGTAGGACTCATCGTCCGTTTGGCCGGTGGCCGTGCCCGGGATCCCGAGACACACGATCAGTACCAGTGCAACAACGGCGGCCGACGGCGAGCGCAGACGCATGGGATGTGTTGTCGCCTTCCCTTTGCCGGGTTTATCGTTGCTCGTGCCCACAACCGGCACCTTTCAGACCTCTGGACTGGGCTTTCCGGCGCACGCCGCCGCCCGAGCCATCCATCAAGCAGAGTCCAACGAGTAGAGTCCAAATGCGCGTTCGCGTAGCCCTGAGTTAGCGGCGCTCGACACCCACATGTCTGTTCGCAGCGGCAGGGGGGGCACATAGGAACCGGGCGATCGGACGGCTGCACGCCTGTAGGCCGGCCAAGATCGGGACGGCGAGGGGGACCTGATGCGGACACCAGACGGGGCTGATAGAGCCCTGGAGTTTTTGGCGAGGCTTGCGCGAGAATTCACGGCGGTGCTGAGCCTCGACCATCTGGTGGCGCAGGTCCTGGAGTCCCTGCGCGAGACCGCCGGATTCGATTCCTGCGTCATCGGCCTTATCGACGAGCACGACGCCGATCTCCTCACGATCGTCGGCAACACCGGGCCGCGCACCCGAACCAGCACCGTGCGCCATGGCCGGGGTCCGCTCTGGGCCACCATCGATGCGGGAATGCCCCTGAACATTTCCGACACGCGGACCGATCCGCGCGCGGACGGCGCGGGTCTGCCGGCCGGTTCCGGCATTTATGCTCCGCTTCTCGCGGGCGGTCATCCGATCGGCGCGATCGGCGCCGTCCGGCCCGAGGTAGGCGCATTCGCGGCCGGGGACGTGGATCTGCTCGCTCTCCTCGCCACGTACCTGGGCAGTCTCTTTGAGGCGGCGTGCGCCCATGAACGACTGGCCGAAATGGCCTTCGCCGACCCCCTGACCGAGTTGCCCAACCGCCGGGCGTTTTTCGATCGGCTCGATGTGGAGCTGCTGCGGAGCCGCCGTACTGGCCGTCCCCTCAGCATCGCGCTCGTGGATCTGGACGGTTTTAAGGCGGTCAACGACACCCACGGGCACGCGGCCGGCGACGCGGCGCTCCGCTACGTCGCGCAGACCATGAAACAGCGTACCCGCGGCTACGATCTCGTCGCGCGGTACGGTGGAGACGAGTTCGTGCTGTTGTTTCCGGACACGCCGAAGCAGATCGTGGAGAAGATCTCCAAGCGGTTTCGGGAAATTCCGTGCACCGACGGTCCAGTGCCGATGCCGGCAACGCTCACCCTTTCATGGGGGATCGCGTCGCGGCCAGAGGATGGCGATGCCGCCGACGCGCTGCTGAAAGCCGCCGACGCGCGCCTGTACGAGAGCAAGGGTTCGCGCTCCCGCTAAGAGATCGTCGTCACAAGTTTGCGACCGCGAATTAGTCGCGGAGGCGTGCGTGTGTCGCTGCTGCGGGAGTGCTGCGTGAACCGGTCCGGTTCCCGATCCAGAGCAGCACGGCGGCCCAGCCGAAGCTGCTCAACGCCAACAACGTGCTCGCGGCGATCAGCCAGGTGAGAGGATCGGCGCGCGTGCTCCTCGCAAAGTAGATTTCGGGTAAACCGACCAGTTGGAGCAAGTACCCGAAGCCCAGCGGCCAGCCGGGGTCCCGTGAGGCGGCGCTTCCAAGCCAGAGCGCGCCGATTCGAACCGCGCCGATGAGACAGGCCAGCCGCCAAAGCGAGCGCCGTCCTTTATATAGGCGCGGCGGGCGCGCAGCCAGACGTGCAAGCCAGACGGTCAACGCGATCAGGAGCACAAGAAGAACGACACTCACCACGCGCTGAGCATATCACCTGCCATACCATGACGGGCGGCCTGCCCGCGGGGCGAGATTCACGGCCGCCCACATAGCCTCCGGGCCGCACTGGAGAGGGTAACGGGTCCGCGCGTACCAATACTAGACGGCACAATCCAAGGTCGAGGGAGGGCCGCGCCATGAAGGTGCCGCTTACACCGCTGGAGTTCAGGCGTCGCGCGGAGACGCTGTTCGGCGGCAAGGTCGGCGTGGTCGACGGCGAGAAGCGCTTCACGTACGGCGAATTCGGCGAGCGCTCCCGGCGCCTCGCGGCGGCGATCCGGGACGGGGGCGTCCGGCGCGGCGAGGTGGTCTCGTTTCTCACGTACAACACGCACCATCTGCTCGAGGCGTATTACGGTGTGCTGCAGGCCGGGGCGGTACTCAACCCGATCAACATCCGCCTGCATCCCAACGACATCACCTACGTCCTCAACCACGCCGAGAGCCGCGCGCTGTTCTTCCATAAAGACTTCGCGCCGATGGTCGAAGGGATGCGCGCCGACTTGGAGACCGTGCGACGGTTTGTCGCGATCGAGCCGGACGGCCGGCCTTCGCTCGGCGACGAGTACGAGGCGGTGCTCGGGCGGGCGGCCCCCCTGCGTGCCGATCCCGAGGTCGACGAGGACAGCGTCGCGGAGCTCTTCTACACCAGCGGGACCACCGGGCGGCCCAAGGGCGTCGCGCTGACGCACCGGTCGCTGTACCTGCACGCGCTCTACGCACTCATCGGTACGCGTGAAACGGACGCGTCCGTAATGCTGCACGTCGTCCCGATGTTCCACGTGAATGGCTGGGGGGCGCCGCACACGATCACCGCGCTCGGCGGCACGCACGTGATGCTCCGCAAGATCGATCCGGTGGAGATCTTTCGGCTCGTTCAGGCCGAGCGGGTCACCGAGCTCCGCGGCGTCCCGACGATCTTCAACGCGCTCGTCAATCATCCGGATGTCGGCCGGTACGACCTGAGCAGTCTCCGCCTCGCGATGAGCGGCGGGGCGCCGCCCGCGCCGGCGCTCGTCAAAGCAATCTTGGAGAAGCTGGGGTGCGAGATGTTTGTCGGGTACGGGCTGACGGAGACGAGTCCCGTGCTGACGCTTGCGCGGCCCAAGGCGCACCTGTCGGAGGAGCCTGCGGAACGTCAGCTCGAGCGGCGGAGCCGCACCGGTTACGCGATCCTGGGTGTCGACGTCCGAGTGGTCGACGACTCGGCCCGCGATGTGCCGGCCGACGGCCGGACGGTCGGCGAAATCGTCGCCCGCAGCAACGTCGTGATGGACCGGTATTTCAAGGACCCGGAAGCGACCGCGGCCTCGATCCGGGATGGGTGGTTCCACACGGGCGACATGGCCGAGATCGACTCGGAGGGCTACGTCAACATCGTCGACCGGAAGAAGGACATCATCATCAGCGGCGGCGAGAACATCTCCTCCGTCCAGATCGAGAATGCGCTCTACGCGCACCCCGCGGTATTCGAGTGCGCGGTTATTCCGGTGCCCGACGAGAAATGGGGCGAGGTCCCGAAGGCGCTCGTCGTGCTCAAGCCGGGCGCGGCGGCGGCCGAGGCGGGGATCCTCGCGTTTTGCCGGGAGCGGCTCGCCGGCTTCATGGTCCCGAGGTCGGTCGACTTCCTGGAGGCCCTGCCGAAGGGCGGGACCGGCAAGATCCTGAAGGCCCAGCTGCGCGAGAAATACTGGGCCGGACAGGATCGCCGGGTTCACTAGCGGCGCGGCGGAGGACCCGGTGCGCGTCCGGCGGGCGATGGTCATCGGCGCGGGGGTGATGGGGAGCGCGATCGCGGCCCACCTCGCGAATGCGGGCGTGCCCGTCTGGCTGCTGGATCTGGTACCGCGGGAACTGACGGACGAGGACCGCAAAGCGGGACGCGGTCCGGAGCATCCCGCGGTGCGCTCGCGGCTCGCGCGCGCCGGCAGGGAGCGGGCGCTTCGCGTCGTTCCGCCGGCGTTCATGGCCCCGGAGTTTGCCGCGCTCGTCACCCCCGGCAATGTCGAGGACGACCTGCACCACGCCGGCGAGTGCGACTGGATCATCGAAGCCGTCGTCGAAAACCTGGCGGCGAAGCAGGCGCTGCTGGCGCGGCTCGAAGCGCATTGGCGCCCGGGTGCGATGGTGAGCTCCAACACGAGCGGCCTCTCCATCAACGCGATGCTCGACGGCCGCTCGCAGGCCTTCCGGCAGCACTTCCTCGGCACGCACTTCTTCAACCCGCCGCGCTACATGCGCCTCGTCGAGCTCATTCCGTCCGCGGAGACGCAGCCGGAGTTGCTCGCGGACGCCGCGGACATCCTCGGCCGCGTGCTTGGGAAAGGCATCGTCACGGCCAAAGACACCCCGAACTTCATCGGCAACCGCATCGGGGCGTTCACCTCATGCCTGGCCATTCGTCTCGCGCTCGAGGGCGGGTACACCGTCGAAGAGGTGGATCTCCTCACCGGCCCCCTCATCGGCCGGCCGCGAACCGGCACCTTCCGGCTGAGCGATCTCGTTGGGCTCGACACCTCGTATCACGTCCGCCGGAATGTCTACGAGAGCCTCCAGCACGATCCGGACCGCGAGGTCTTCAATCCACCGGCGCCGCTGCGCGGGATGGTCGAGCGCGGATGGCTCGGGGCAAAGACCGGCCGCGGGTACTACTGGCGCCGCGGCGGCGAGACGATGGTCGTCGACCTCGAGAGCCTCGAATATCGGCCGCAGCAGGCACCCAACCTGCCGTCGGTGGCGGCGGTCGCCGGCATCCCGGATATCGGGGAGCGCCTCCGCTTGCTCCTCCGCGGGGACGACCGGGCCGCGTGGTTCGTGTGGCGCCTGGTCGGACGGACGCTGACGTACGCGGCGCGGGTGCTGCCGGAGATCAGCGACGACGTGGTGAACGTCGACCGCGCGATGCGGTGGGGCTACCATTGGGAGCTCGGCCCGTTCGAGTTGTGGGACGCCCTTGGGCCCGCCGATGTCGCCGCGCGGATCGCGGCCGAGGGCGCGCCGGTCCCGCCGGTCGTCGAGGACGCAATCCGCCGCGGCGACGGGCGATTCTATCGGGAGACGGGCGTTCCTTTCGCCGTGGCCGGCGAGTCCGCCGAGGGGCGGTCCGCCGGCGGCGACCCGCAGTTCTTTGACACAACCGCCGGAGTATACCGACGGGTGCCGGGGCCTCTGGGCGCGCCTGCGGATCTCGCCCGCACGGAGCGTGAGTTGGAACGGAACTCCGATGCGTCGCTGCTCGACCTCGGCGATGGCGTCGCGTGTGTGGAGCTGCATGGGCCCTCGAACGCGATTTCCCTCGAAGCGATGTGCGTCCTCGAGATCGCGCTCGACCGCCTGGAGCAAGGCTTTGAGGCGCTCGTCGTTGGCACTCAGGCGCGCGACTTCTGTGCCGGCGTGAGCCTGACGGAGTGGCTGGCTCTCGCGGACGAGGGGCGGTGGGCTGCGATCGACGAGCGGGCCCGCAGGCTGCAGGCGTTAACGCGGCGGATCCGACGGGCTTCGAGGCCCGTCGTGGCGGCGCCACGCGGCCGGACGCTCGCCGCCGGTACGGTGCTATGCTTGGCCTGCCCGCGCCTGCAGGCTGCGGCGGAAACGAACATGGGTCTCGTCGAGCCGGAAGCCGGTCTCATCCCCGCGGGCGGCGGGACCACGGAGGTCGTCCGGCGAGCGCAGGCCCGCATTCCCTCGGACGTCCGGGGGGACCTGCTGCCGCTCGTGCAATGGGCCTTCGAGTCGATCGCCCGCGCGAAGGTCTCGCAGTCCGCCTTCGAGGCGCGGCGCCTCGGGTACGTGCGGGAGGTGGACGGTGTTACGATGGACGCCGAGCGGGTGATTCAGGACGCGAAGGACGCGGCGCTCGCGATGGTCCGCCTGGGATACCGGCCACCGCTGCCGGAACGAATTCGTGTCGGTGGCGAGCGGGTGCGGGCCGCCCTGTACGAGACGCTCTACATCATGAAGACCGGCGGACAGATCACCGCGTTCGACGAAGTGGTCGGGCGCCGGTTGGCGCACATCATGGCGGGCGGCGCGGTGCCGGAGGGGACTCCGGTCGCCGAAGAGTATCTGCTCGATCTCGAGCACGAGGCGTTTCTCGGACTGCTCGGCGAGGCGAAAACCCGCGAGCGGATGCGGCATCTGCTGCAAACCGGCCGGCCGCTCCGCAACTGAGCGGCCGCGACGCCCGCATAGGGCGGGGGAGTGCGACGATGCGTGATGCGGTGATCGTCTCTGGGGTGCGGACCGCGATCGGCAAGGCGCCGCGCGGGTCGCTTCGGGATACACGTCCGGATGAACTGGCGGCGTTGGTGATTCGGGAGGCGGTGCGCCGCGTACCCGGGCTCGACCCGGCCGCGGTCGAGGACGTGATCCTCGGGTGCGCGCTGCCGGAAGGGGAGCAGGGTCTCAACATGGCGCGGGCAGCGGCGCTGCGGGCGGGGCTGCCGGTGACGACCTGCGGCCAGACGATCAACCGGTTCTGTTCGTCGGGGCTGCAGGCGATCGCGCTTGCGTCGTACGAAGTGATGACCGGGCAGGTCAACGTGGCGGTGGCGGGCGGCGTCGAGAGTATGAGCCACGTGCCGATGCGGGGCAATAAGTACGCACCGAACCCGCACCTCGCCGGCGAGTGGCCGGACGTCTACCTCTCGATGGGCCTCACGGCCGAGAACGTCGCCCGCCGCTTCGAAGTCTCGCGCCAGGACCAGGACGCGTTCAGCCTGCGCAGCCACAAGCGCGCCGCCGCGGCGATCGCCGCCGGCCGGTTCAAGGATGAAGTGCTGCCCCTCGTGGTCCGGCGCTGGGAGGACGCTGATGGCCGGCCGTCCGCTCGAGAGATGACGTTTGCAGCGGATGAAGGCGTGCGCGGCGACACCTCGCTCGAGAAACTGGCCGCGCTGCCGCCGGTGTTTGCCAGCGACGGCGTCGTGACGGCGGGGAACTCCTCGCAGACGAGCGACGGCGCCGCGGCCGTCGTGGTGATGGCCGGCGAAACGGCGGAACGGCTGCGCCTGACGCCGCTTGGGGTCTTCCGCGCGTTTGCCGTCGCCGGCGTGCCGCCCGAGATCATGGGTATCGGGCCCGTCGAGGCCGTCCCGAAGGCTCTGCGGCACGCGCGGGTGCGCCTGCAAGACGTCGACGTGATCGAGCTAAACGAAGCGTTCGCTTCGCAGGCGGTGGCCGTCGCGCGCCGGCTGGAGCTTGATGAAGCGCGGCTGAATCCGAACGGCGGCGCGATCGCGCTCGGGCACCCGCTCGGCTGCAGCGGTGCGCGCATCACCGTGACGATGCTGCATGAGATGGCGCGCCGGAACGCCCGGTACGGCGTGGCGACGATGTGCATCGGCGGGGGGATGGGCGCGGCCGGAGTGTTCGAGCGGCCGTAGGCGCCTGAGAGCGGAGAAGGGCGGTGGGCGTGACGCCATGGATGTGAGCCGCGCGGCCGCGGGCGGGAGCTTCCTCATCACGGCCCCCGGTCCGGGGGACGTCTTCACGCCGGAAGAGTTTTCGACCGAACACCGCCTCGCCGCGCGCAGCCTCACCGACTTCCTCGAAGCGGAGGTCGAACCGCGCGCCGCGGAGCTGGAGATTCACAACTACCCGCTGATGCGGCAGCTGTTGCGGCGCCTCGGGGAGCTCGGCTTCCTCGGTGTTGACGTGCCCGAGGGATACGGCGGATCCGATCTCGACTTCATCACGTCGCTGCTCGTCGCCGAGACGATGAGCCGCGGCTCGTTCGCGGTGTCCTTCGGCGCCCACACCGGCATCGGTACGCTGCCGATCGTCTACTTCGGGACCGAGCAGCAGAAGCGGCGGTACCTGCCGGCGCTCGCCGCGGGAGAGACCGTGGGCGCCTACGCGCTCACGGAGCCCACCGCCGGATCCGACGCGCTCGGCGCGCGGACGCGCGCGGTGGCCGCGGAGGACGGACGCGCGTACCGGCTCACCGGAACCAAGCAGTTCATCACCAACGCGGGCTTTGCCGATCTGTTCACCACGTACGCGAAGATCGACGGCGAGCGTTTTACGGGCTTCATCGTCGAGCGCACGACCGAGGGGCTCGAGGTCGGGCCGGAAGAACACAAGATGGGCATCAAGGGCTCGTCGACGGCGAGCGTCTTCTTCGACAACGCCCGCGTGCCGGCGGAGAACGTGCTCGGCGAGATCGGCGCCGGGCACCGCGTCGCGCTCAACATTCTGAACATCGGCCGCCTCAAACTGGCGACCGCGTGCGCCGGCGCCGCCAAGCGCGCGCTGCGCCAGGCGATCGGGTACGCGTCGGAGCGCCGGCAGTTCGGGCGGCCGATCGCGTCGTTCGGGCTCATTCAGCAGAAGCTCGCCGAGATGGCGGTCCGGACGTACCTGCTCGAGAGCATGATCTACCGGACCGGCGGGCTCATCGAGGCCGGACGGGCGGACGGTCCCCTCGTAAGGGCGGTCGAGGAGTACGCCGTCGAGTGCGCGATCGACAAAGTCTACGCGTCGGAAGCGGCCGACTTCGTCATGGACGAGCTCGTGCAGGTCTACGGCGGCTCGGGCTTCATCGAGGAATACCCGGCGGCGCGCCAGTACCGCGATTCCCGGATCAGCCGCATCTACGAGGGCACGAACGAGATCAACCGGCTCTTGATCACCGGCATGCTGCTGCGCCGCGCACAGCGCGGACGTCTGCCGCTGCTCGACGCCTGCCGGGCCGCGGCGGACGGGCCCGCGACATCGCGCGGTGCCGCGAACGGAGGCCCGCTCGCGGACCTCCGCGATCAGATCGAGCGGGCGAAGCAGGCTTGCCTCCTGATCACCGGGCTCGCAGTACAGCGCCACGGCGACGCGATCGCCGATCAGCAAGAGGTGCTCGCTGCGATCGCGGATACGATCATCGATATCTTCGCGATGGAGAGCGGATTGCTGCGCGCGCTTCGAGCGCAGCCGCACGAGGCGAAGGCCGATCTCGTCCGTGCCGGGGTGGCGGCCGGCACGGCGCGGGTGCACGGATCGTGCCGCCGCGTGCTCGCGGCGCTGCTCGAGGGCGAGGCACTGAGGATGCGCCTCGACGCGGTTCGCCGCCTGCTGGAGGGTCCGCCGCCCGATGCGTTCCAGTTGGGCCGGCGCATCGCCGTGCGGCTCCTCGACGCGGGCGCGTACGTCGCCTAACGCATGCGCGTCGCGGATCTCTTCAACCTCTCCGGCCGCGTAGCGCTGATTACCGGCGGCTCCCGGGGGCTCGGGCTGGAAATTGCGGAGGGACTCGGCGAAGCGGGGGCGGCCGTGGCGATCGCCGCGCGCCGTGAGGAATGGCTGCGCGAGGCGGAGCAGGGGCTGCGGGCGGCCGGCGTCGAGTGCATGGCGGCGGCGTGCGATGTCGCCCGGCCGGACGCGGTGCGGGCACTCGTCGACGCAGTGGTCGCGAGGTTCGGCGGGATCGACGTTTTGGTCAACAACGCGGGCGCGACGTGGGGTGCGCCTGTGTTGCAGATGCCCCTCGACCGGTGGGAGCGCGTTGTCGAGACGAACCTAACGGGCACCTTCGTAGTGACCCAGGCCGTGGGCGGCCTGATGGTGGGCCGGCGCCGGGGCAAGGTGATCAACATCGCTTCGATCGCGGGGCTCCGGGGCAATGCGCCCGACGTGTTGGACACGATCGGCTACAGCGCGGCCAAAGGCGGCGTCATCGCGCTCACCCGCGACCTCGCCGTCAAGTGGGCTCCGTACGGGGTGTACGTGAACGCGATCGCGCCCGGCTTCTTCCGCACCCGCATGACCGAGTCGCTGCTCGAGCGCACCCAGGCGCGGGTCGAGGCCCAGATCCCGCTCGGCCGCATCGGCCGCCCCGGCGAGCTGAAAGGCGTGGCGGTCTTCCTCGCGTCCGCGGCGTCGGACTACGTCACCGGTCAGGTCATTCCCGTCGACGGCGGGCGCACGGCGACATGACCGTGAGAGTCGGTATCCTCGGCGCCGGATTCATCGGGCGCATCCACGCGCTCAACCTGAAGGCCGACCGGCGCGTCGCGCTGGTGGGCATCGCCGACGCGGTCCCCGCCGCCGCGGCGCGGCTCGCCGCCGAGGCGCACACGGCTCCGCTTCCTGATCTCTCGGCCCTCCTCGACGCCGGGGCCGACGCCGTCTACGTGACGACGCCGAATACGCACCACGTCGAACCCGTGCTGAGCCTGCTCGGGCACGGCGCGCACGTCTTCTCCGAAAAGCCGATGGCCACGTCGCTCGAGGGCGCCCTGCGAATCCGGCGCGCGGCCGAGCGATCGCGCGGCCTTTACCAGGTGGGCTTCAACCGGCGGTTCGCCAACGTCTACGCGTTCGCGCGCGGCCTCATCGACGCGGGACGCCTTCGGCCGGTCGCGGCGCAGATGAAGCACAACCGAGGCGAGCTGCGCCAGCCGCCGTGGACGTCGGACCCGAAGGTCACCGGGGGCTATCTCTACGAGACGCCGGTGCACCTGTTCGACATGGCGCGGTTTCTGTTCGGCGACGTCGCCGAAGTGCAGGGGTGGGCGCGCCAGACATTCTACGCGGAGCCCGACGCGTTTACGCTGCTGCTGCGGTTCCACAGCGGGCTCATCACCACCGTCACGAGTGTCGCGCACGCGAGTTGGCTTGTCCCATCCGAGCGCGTCGAGATCTACGGCGATCACGTGTCGGTTGCGACGGAGGAACTGGAGCGCGCGCAGTTCAGCCCGGGCCCGCGGGACGAGGTCGAAGCGATCGACTGCGCCGCGATGCCGTTCGAACACAAGTGGGGCTATGTGGTCGAGGACCGGTTGTTTATCGACGCCGTGCTCGGCGAACGCCCGCCGGCCGTGACGGCGCTCGACGGCTACCGGGCCACCGAACTGGTCGAAGCCTCCTATCGGGCGGCGCGGGAACGCCGCCCAATCGAACTCCCTCTCTCCGAACCCACGATCTGACCTCTCGGGCCACGGCGTCCGAGTCCGCGAGACCCTCCACGTTTGGCGTTTGGTCCCTTTCTCGCCGGGGAAATAATAAGGCGTCACGTGAGGAGGGCACGAGAGGGGGTGAATAGGTCATGATTTTCTTGCTTCTCGGCCTGCTGATCCTGGCCGCAACCGGTCACATGCTTCTGCGCTAGCCCGAACCACGTCCGGCTGCGACGGTAACTCGCATAGCCGGAAGTTCGAGAAAAGACTCGAGAACGCGTACGGTAGTGGAGACACATACGGTAGCGGAGACACATACGAGGGAGGGTCATATGCGCAAGATCGCGTTGCTTGTTGTTGGAGTGATGGTCCTGTCGTTCGCCGGTGCGGCTCTAGCTCAGACTCAGCCGGCGCCTGCGACCCCCGCGCCTGCGACGCCGCAGACCCAGGGGCAGTATCCTAACGTTGCGAACCTGAAGCCTTTCTCGGCCGAAGCCGACTACATGTCGCTCGCCGGCTACCTGCGGTACCTGGTGTTCCAGCAGGCGAGTCAGTGGCTGACCCGCGAAGAGGCGGTCCGCATCGTCAACCAGCAGCACGGGATGTAGGACCGATCGTTCATTGCCCGCTCGACGGCGGGGGGAGGGCGCCGCCCT
>DATEGA010000051.1:0-9380 GCA_035280345.1 bacterium
GCCAGCCCGGCCTGCTCAAGCGCCGCGCCGTCGAAGCCGCGGGCGCGCAGCGCGCGCAGCAGCCCGTCCCATCCCGCGGGCGCGTAGCCCAGCCGGAACGCTCCGGCTGCCTCCGCGCTCACTCCTCGGCGCGCCAGGTACTCTCGTGCCGCGCGCCCCTCATCGCCGGCCAGCTGCGCGCGGTAGTACGCCTCAGCCTCCGCAACCGTCCGGAGCAGACGCTCCCGCTCGCCGCCGTGCCGCTCCTCTTCCGCCGTGCGTTCGAGCCGTACTCCGGCGCGATCGGCGAGATCGGCGAGGGCGTCGGGAAAGGCCACGCCCCCTATCCGCATCACGAAGTCGAAGACGTCGCCGCCCGCGTGGCACCCGAAGCAATAGAAAAATCCGAGTTCGGGGTTCACCGTGAACGACGCCGTCTTCTCGGAGTGAAACGGACAGAGCCCCGTGTACCGCCGGCCGGACCGCTTGAGCGTGACGTGCGCCGACACGACATCGAGGATATTGATGCGCCGGCGGATCTCGTCTGTAACCTCTTTCGACCGTCCGGCCATACTCGCACCCGCGAAAAAGGCCCTACCGGGAAAGCAGATAAGGCCGCGCCCGCCACGCTGGAGTTACATCTTAATTCTCCGGCCGGCGAAGGTGGTCCTCTCATTTTCTACCGAACACTGCGGGCCGGGCAGGTTACGCGGTCTTGATCTCGCCGAGGTAGGCCTGCCGGATCATCTCGTTTTCGCGCAGGCTCCTCGCTGTCCCCGACAACACGACCTGACCGGTCTGCAGCACGTATCCGCGGTGGGCGATGCTGAGCGCCATGTTGGCGTTCTGCTCGACGACGAAGATCGATGTGCCCTGCTTGTTGATCGTCTGGATGATATCGAAGACCTGCTCGACGAACGCCGGCGACAGACCCATCGACGGCTCGTCCATGCACAGCAGCTGCGGCCGGGCCATCAGCGCGCGGCCCATCGCCACCATTTGCTGCTCGCCGCCGGAAAGGGTACCCGCCAGCTGATTGCGGCGCTCCTTCACCCGCGGAAACAGACCGTACACACGCTCGAGGTCCTCGGCGATGCCGGCCTGGTCGTCGCGCGTAAAGGCGCCCATCTCGAGATTCTCGTAGACGGTCATCCGCGGGAACAGGCGGCGCGCCTCCGGGACCGGCGCGATGCCGCGCCGGACACGCTCGGCGGTCGAAAGCCGGGTGATCTGCTCGCCCTTGTAAGTCACGGTGCCCCGCGCCGGCCGCACGATGCCCAGCACGGCCTTCATCGTCGTCGACTTGCCGGAGGCGTTGCCGCCGAGCAGGCACACGATCTCCCCCGCGCCGATCTCGTAGTTCACTCGTTTCAGGGCATGGAGCTCACCGTAGTAGGTGTCGACGTCCTTAAACTCGAGCAACGGACGTCCGGCCGAGATAGGCTCGGATGACATCGGGGTTCCGGTGTACCTCCTCCGCGGTGCCTTCGGCGATTTTCTCGCCGTAGTCGAGCACGGCCACTTTGTCCGAGATGTTGTTGACCACGTTCAGCTTATGCTCGATCAACAGGATCGTGAGGCCCATGTCTTTCAGGCTCCGGATCTGGTCCGCCAGCTCCATGGTTTCCGCGGGGTTCATGCCGGCCGTCGGCTCGTCGAGCAGCAGCAGCGACGGTCGGGACGCTATCGCCCGGGCGATTTCGAGCCGCCGCCGGTTAGCGTAGGACAGGCTGCTCGCGAGATGGTTCGCCCGGGGAATCAGGCGGTTGCCGAAGATCCGCAGCACCTCCATCGCCCACTCGACCGTCTCGTGTTCCTCCCGGCGGACCGAGGCCGGCCGCAGGACGGCGCCGACCGCGTTCGCGTGCGTCCAGGCGTGCATGCCGACGAGGACGTTCTCGAGGACGGTCATGTCCGGGAAGAGGCGCAGCGTCTGGAACGTACGCGCGAGGCCCCGCTCGACGACGGCGTGGGCCGGGAGCCCCGTGATGTTGTGTCCGGCCAAAAGGATCTGGCCGGAGTCCGGCGTGTCGAGCCCGGTGACGAGGTTGAAGAAGGTGGTCTTGCCGGAGCCGTTTGGCCCGATGAGCCCGACGACCGAGTGCGGCGGGACGACGAGATCGACGCCCCGTACCGCAGTGATCCCGCCGAACCGCTTCGTGAGCGCGCGCGTCTCGAGTAGCGGCGCCCCCTCCGGCGCCTCAACACGCCGAAGCCTGCTGAGCGACACCCCGATCCCCCCGCGCGATGGGTGTGCGGCCTGTTCCTCCATCGACAGCGCCGCGGTCGTGCGCGAGGCAGGTATCAGCCCCTGTCGCCGGTAGAGCATCATCGAGACCAGGATGATCCCAAAGATCAGCTCGATCGTCTGCGCCAACTGGACCTCCTGCAGTGCGACGCTGCCGACGAGGCGGCCGAGTGCGTGCACCCACTGCGTGAGGTCCTGCAGGAACCACGACTGGAGCAACTGGAGCAGCAAGGCGCCCACGACCACGCCCGGGACGCTGCCCATCCCGCCCAGCACGATCATCACCAGAATCATGACGGACACCGGGAACTGGAACATGTCCGGCGTCGCTGTCTGCAGCTTGGCGATGTAGAGCGTGCCGGTCATCCCGCCGAAGCCCGCGCCGGTGGCGAACGCCAGCAGCTTCAGACGCGTCCGGTTCACGCCCATCGCCCCGGCGGCGATTTCGTCCTCGCGAATCGCCATCCACGCGCGCCCGACGCGCGACGCCTTGAGACGGTAACTGACGAAGATGAGCAAGATGATCATGCCGACCGCGACGTAATAATACGGGGTCGCGTTGACGCCGAAGTTGTAGCCGAACGCCGTCGGCGGCAGGACGCCGTTGAGTCCCATCGCGCCGTTGGTGAGTTTCTGCTCGTTGCGGACGACGATCGGGACGATCTCGCCAAACCCGAGCGTCACGATCGCCAGGTAGTCGCCCTTCAACCTCAGGGTCGGCGCGCCGAACAAGATGCCGAAGAAGGCGGCGACGATCGCCGCGCCCGGCAGCATGTACCAGAACGAGAGCTGAAACTGCACGACGTCCGGAACGCCGTCGATGTGGAACCGGCTGACGAGCCCGAGCCACTGGAGCGGTTGCCAGGCGGCGTTCCACAGCGGGTGCAGCTGACCGGATGCCAGGATCCCGTACGTGTACGCGCCGATCGCAAAGAAGGCCGCGTATCCGAGGTCCAAGAGGCCTGCGAAGCCGATGACGATGTTGAGACCGAGGGCCAGCGCGGCGAAGCACAGGGCGTTGGTCGCGGCATCCACGTCGCCGCCGTTCGAGTGCACGACGGGGAACAGCAGCGCCGCGGCGAGCAGCACGAGCCCGCCGAGCCGGACACGCGTGGTGGCGGGAATGCGTTCCAGCGGGCGAACGATCGGCCCCGTCAGCGTGCGCCAGGGGGTCGGCCTGGCCGGCGGCGGTACCGCCTGGTCCACGTCGAGCGCTGGCGCGGGCGAGACGTTAGCCACGGTGCCCCCTCACGACTTGGTGGGCGTCGACGTGCCAAGGAGCCCGGTGGGCCGGAACACGAGCACGATGATCAGGATCGAGAAGATGATGACGTCGGTCCACCGCACCTGCAGCAGCTGTCCGCCGACCGATTCGATCAAGCCGATCATCAGGCCGCCGATCATGGCGCCCACGATATTGCCGATCCCGCCGAGCACGGCGGCGGTAAACGCGCGCAGCCCCGCGGTGTACCCGATCAGGAAGCTCGTGAAATTGTAGTACAGACCGAAGATCATGCCGGCGGCCCCGGCGAGCGCCGATCCGATGAAAAAGGTCAGCATCACGACGCGGTCCACGTCGATCCCCATCATCCGCGCCGCCTCGGAGTCCTGCGCCGTGGCCCGCATCGCCTTGCCGATCTTACTCCGCCGCACGAAGAGGTGAAGCACGGTCATCAGGATCAGGGCGACGCCCCACAGCAGCAGTTCCCGCAGCCGGACGACGGCGCCGCCGATCGACCACCCGAGCACCGGCACGGGGTTCGGGTAGTTCATCGTCGCGGCGCCGGTGCGCAACAGCACGATGTTAAACAACAGGTACGAGATACCGATCGTGGTGATCATCGCGGCGGTACCCTTGACGTGCCGCATCGGCCGGAGGCCGAGCCGTTCGATGACCACGCCGAGCGCTCCGCAGAACAGCATCGCCGCGAGGAACGCCATCGCGAGCGCGACAAGGAGGGGCCCGCCGTACAGGACGCGCGACTGCCCTTGGAGTCCAAACGCGTGCAGCGCAATCGCGGCGATGAACGAGCCGACCATGAAGACGTTGAAATGCGCGAAGTTGATCAGTTCGATGATGCCGTAGACCATAGTGAAGCCGAGGGCGAGCAGCGAGTACATCGCCCCCAGGCTCAGGCCGTTGATGATCTGTTGAATCAGTACGTCGTAGTGGGTCATCGGACGTCCCCCGCGATGCCGGAGGTCGTGGTGCCGGCGCCGGCGCCAAATGTGCAGGAGCGGGCCGCGGCGCGGCCCGCTCCCATCACGTCTTTCAGTTGCCCCGCATCCTAGTTCTGGGGGGCGACGCCGATGTACTTGTACTGGTGGATGATGTCGTCATCCTTGAACTTCGAGTCATGCACGATTTGGAATACACTGACGACCCGGCTCTTGATGTCGCCGTTTTGGTCGAACGAGATCGTACCCTGCAGGGTCTTGAGGTTGCTGTTCTGGATCGCGTCGCGGACGTTGTGCCGGTCCGGGGTCTTGCCGGTCGCCGCCACACGCTTGATCGCATCCAAGATGACCAGCGCGGCATCATACGCGGTGATCGAGTAGTCCTGTGGGACGATTCCGTTAAACGTCTTTTCGAACTTCGCGACCCACGGCTGGACCTCCGGGTTCGCCAGGAGGTGCGGGCCGGCGATCGTCGCGTACCAGCCCTCGGACGCCGGGAAGCCTCCGCCGGTCAGGATCGTGCCGCCGTACATGCCGTCCCCGCCGCCCTTCGGCATCTTGGGGATTACGTCGTAGGCCTGCTTGACCAGCTTGACGCCGGCCTGGCCGACGCCGCCATAGTAGAGCGCGTCAGGGTTGAGGCCCTTGATCTTGGTGAGAATCGTGGTGTAGTCGGCTTCCTTCGGGTTGAGCTGGTCGCGGCCGACGATCTTGATGCCCTTTTCCGCCGCGCGCTTGGAGAACGAATCCGCGATGCCGACGCCATACGCGCCGGAGTCGTCGAGCACATAGACGGTCTTTACGTGCAGCGTTTCCGCGTAGTAGTTGGCCATGTTCGGTCCCTGGAACGCGTCGGTGGTAACGGTCCGGAAGTACACCGCCTTCCCCTTGGGGCGGTACTGCGACG
The DNA here is from genome assembly GCA_035280345.1 of bacterium. Taxonomy (GTDB): domain Bacteria; phylum Sysuimicrobiota; class Sysuimicrobiia; order Sysuimicrobiales; family Segetimicrobiaceae; genus DASSJF01. The sequence continues at coordinate 5,313 of DATEGA010000051.1, forward strand.
CGAACTTGGGATCCGTGATGTCCGGGTTCGTCGAGCTGGGGGTGATGGTGGCCATGTCGGCCTCGCTCAGAATCCCCGACATCGCCTTGCCCTCGCCGCTCATCTGAGGGCCGATGTTCGCAACCACGCCCATGTTGGCGACGAGCTTGCGGGTGTTAGTGGCCGCCTGCGCCGGATCGTACTGTCCGGCCGTCGCCGTTCCCGAGTCGAGGATGATCGCCTCGATCTTGTAGCCGGCCACGCCGCCTTTCGCGTTGGCCTCCTGGATCGCCAACACCGCCCCGTCCTTGATCTTCTCCGCGTCTTCGGCGTCCGCGCCGGTCAACGGCAGCGTGATGCCCACGTAGAGCGTCTTGGACATTGCGGCGTTCGAGCGTGGGAGACCCCCAAGTGCGGCGACCGAGACCACCAGGACGGCCGCAACGAGAAGCCCGAGCACACGGTTACGCCAAGCTCCTACCATAGATTCCCTCCCCTCCCCATTGCCGGCCATCTGGTCCGCCGCCTACGCGGTCGGCCTCGGCCGAGCCCGGCATGGATTCCCCGCCGCCATGCCTTCTCCTCCGTACGTAACAACGCCGCCTTCACGTTCCGTTAATTTTCTGGGGCCGCAGGGACGACGCCGGGTTGAGCCGAGAAGACGAACGGGCGTTTGACGGGCCGTGCGGCGCGCCGGTACTATATACCGGTACTATATAAAGGAAGCCTTACCGTGCCACTATCCCCCGCCCTCGGGTCACAGGAGGTTGGAATGTCCGGTTCACGCACGCTTGTCGGGGTGCTTTCGCTCGCCGTGCTTGCCGCGGCGGTCGCCGCCGCCGCGGTGCCCCGCGCACACGCCGCCGCTGAGACGACCTTCACGGTCGTCGCCAATCAGACCGCCGCCAATGGCGGCCAGAATTTCAACGGCACAGACCACGGCAAACTCACGATCACCGTCGCGCCCGGGACCCCGGTCCACGTCAAGTTCATGACCGCCAAGTCCGCCGCGCTCGCGCACAGCTTTGAGGTCATTCCGCTCAAGGGGTCGGCGAAGGCGCCCGTGCTCCCTGCGCAGGCCGAGGACCAGCCCGCCTTCGCCGGCGCCGTGTCACCGAACCCGGTGGTCGGCACCACGCCCGGCAAATCGGCGGACGTGCGGTTCACGGCGTCCAAAGCGGGTCACTACCTGTTCGTCTGCGGCTTCCCCGGGCACGCGCTGCTCGGCATGTACGGAACGTTCGACGTCACCCCGGGCGCCAAGCCGGCCATGACCGTCAAGTAGGGAACGTGGGACTCCGGGACGAACGTTCTCTAACCTCGGAAAGCTCGAGTGTTGCGATAACGCGTTTCCCCGGAGGATCGTCGTAATGGACTCTGGGTCGACCATGCCGCGCGACGAACGCGCCGCGGGGCGATGGATGGGCGTGCTGATTCTGTTCATCCTCGCCGCCAGCGTCGTGTCCTTCATCGTCGCGGCGCACATCTGGTGGCTGCAGCCGCTGGCCTCGCGGCAGGGCGCCGCCGCCGACGAGATGTTCAACGCGATTCTCGTCGCGACGGGCGTCGCCTTCATCGCCGTGCACCTGTTTGTGGCGATCGCGCTGATCCGGTACGCGGCGCACGGCTCCCGCCCCGCCGCCCATTGGCACGAGCATCTCGGCGCGGAACTGACCTGGACGCTGGTTCCCGCGGCGGGCCTGGTCATTCTCGCGATCCTGGGCGAAATCGTGTGGGCGCACGTGTATAGCCCGCCGCCGGCCAACGCGCAGTTGGTGGAAGTGACGGGGCGCCAGTTTTTGTGGTACGTGCGCTACCCCGGGCCGGACGGCAGGCTCGCGCGGACGGATGCCAAGTTCATGAGCGCCGGCAACCCGCTCGGGCTCGATCCGGCCGATCCGGACAGCAAGACGAACGTGGTCGTCACCAACGAGTTCCACGTGGTGAACAACCGGCCGGTGAAGGTCATCGTCCGCTCGCTCGACGTGATCCACAGCTTCTTCCTGCCGAACTTCCGCGTGAAGCAGGACGCGGTGCCGGGCCGCATGATTTCGATCTGGTTTACGCCCGATCGCGCCGGCCCGTACCAGATCGCCTGCGCGCAACTCTGCGGGGTCGGGCATTATACGATGCGTGGTAACATGGTCGTTGAAGCCGACCAGGCGGCGTTCGACGCCTGGCTGGCCAAGCAGGGCCAACACTAGCGGTCGTCAAGGAGTCGCGCCTGATGGATGCCCTCGCGGTACACGAAGGAGCGGCGGGACACGAAGTCCACGCCGAGAGCTTCGTCCGCCACTACATCTTCAGCCTCGACCACAAGATGATCGGCAAGCAGTACTATCTGACGACGCTCTTCATGGCGATGGTCGGCGGCGCCCTCGCGATGCTGATGCGGGCGCACCTCGGCTGGCCGCAGAACGGCGTGCTCGATCCGGGCCAGTATCTGGCTGCGGCCACGATGCACGGCACGGTGATGATCTTCTTCTTTCTGACATCGATCCTGACGGGCGCGTTCGGCAACTTTCTCATCCCGCTCATGATCGGGGCCCGGGACATGGCCTTCCCGGTCCTGAACATGATCTCGTACTGGACGCTGTTCCCGGGCGTGCTGGTGCTGTTGGCGTCGTTCTTCGTGCCCGGCGGCCCGGCGGGCAACGGCTGGACGTCCTACGCACCGCTGTCCGCGGTCGCGAAGTTCTCGCCGAGCGGTCAGTACGGCCAGACGCTGTGGGCGATCTCGATCATGTTCGTCCTGTTCTCGTCCCTATTCGGCTCGCTGAACTTCCTCACGACGATCATCAACATGCGCGCGCGGGGCCTCTCGCTGGGCCGCATGCCGCTGACCCTGTGGGGCATCTTCATCACCGCGATTCTGGCGCTGCTCTCATTCCCGGTGCTGACGGCCGCGGTGGTGATGCTGATCCTCGACAAGACGGCCGGCACGAGTTTCTTCATCCCGCCCAACCTGCTGGTCGCGGGACAGGTGCTCGCCAACAAGAACGGCGACGCCCTGCTCTGGCAGCATCTCTTCTGGTTCTTCGGCCATCCCGAAGTGTACATCCTCATCCTCACGCCGATGGGGATCGTCTCGGACGTGATCTCGTGCTTCGCGCGCAAGCCGATCTTCGGCTACAAGGCGATGGTTCTGTCGCTGTCGGCGATCGGCTTCCTGAGCTTCCTGGTCTGGGGCCACCACATGTTTGTAAGCGGCATGTCGCCGCTGCTCGGCGCGGCCTTCCTCGGATCGACGATCGCGATCGCCGTGCCGTCGGCAATCAAGACGTTCAACTGGTGCACCACGCTGTGGCAGGGCCGCATCCACTTCACCACTGCGATGCTGTTCGCGATTGCGTTCGTCTCGCTGTTCGTCACCGGCGGACTAAGCGGCATCTTCCTCGCCGCGGCCCCCGTCGACATCTACTTGCACGACACGTACTTCGTGGTCGCGCACTTCCACTTTGTCATGGCCGCCGCGGCGCTGTTCTCGATCTTCGCCGGCACCTACTTTTGGTTCCCGAAGATGTTCGGCCGGATGATGGACGAACGGCTCGGCAAGATCCACTTCTTCTTCACGTTCCTCGGCATCTATGCGACGTTCTTCCCGATGCACTTCCTCGGGTTCATGGGGAACAGCCGGCGGCTCTACGATACGGCCGTGTACCCGTTCCTCAGCCACGCCGGTCCGATCGACACGTTCATTTCACTCGCCGCCTTCATGCTCGGCGCAGCGCAGCTCCTGTTCATCTATAACTTCTTCAAGAGCATGGTGAGCGGCCCGGTCGCCGAGCAGAACCCGTGGCACGCAAATTCGCTCGAGTGGGGCGCGCCCTCTCCGCCGCCCCACGGTAACTGGGGCCCGTCCCTTCCAGTCGTCTATCGCTGGCCGTACGACTACTCGGTGCCCGGCGCGGCGCAGGACTACAGTCCGCAGTGGCAGGCGCCATCGGCCGTGCCCGCGGGCGGCGGACGCGCCTCCTCGTAGGCGGAAGGACGTTGAGCCGGTCGCCGTGACCACACAAACGCTCAAGACCCATCCAGGCGCCCGCTCGGGCGGCAGCCGTCCGTCCGGACCCGCCGGCTACGGCGGGG
>DATEGA010000052.1:0-3864 GCA_035280345.1 bacterium
GGAGGTCGCGCGCCTCCGGGACGCCGGTGTGCTCGGCCCACGCCGCGCGCCGGCGCGTTGACCGCGGCCGGCCCGCTCGCCGGGCTCCGCGTCCTGGACCTCGGGAACATGATTGCCGGGCCGTTCTGCGCCCGGCTGCTCGGGGATTTTGGGGCGGACGTCATCAAGGTGGAACAGCCGGCACGTGGAGACCCGGTGCGGGGGTGGCGCAGCCAGTACCGCGGTCACTCCCTGTTATGGAAGACGATGAACCGGAACAAGCGTGCGGTCACCTTGGATCTGCGCGTCCAAGAAGGACGGGCCCTCGCGCGCCGACTCTACGCCGCCTCGGACATCGTGGTGGAGAACTTCCGTCCGGGAGTCCTCGAGCGATGGGGGCTGGGCTATACGCAGGTCGAGGCGGAGTTCCCCCGGCTCATTATGGTCCGCATCAGCGGTTACGGGCAGACCGGCCCTTACAAAGATCGGGCCGGCTTTGGCGGCGTGGCTGAGGCGATGTCGGGAGTCCGGTTCCTGACGGGGTTTCCTGACCGGCCGCCGACGCGCGTCGGGTTCGCGCTGGCCGACACAGTCGCGGGCCTCCACGGGGCGTTCGCGGCGGTCGCCGCGATCCATGAGCGCGCGCACAGCGGGCACGGTCAGGAGATCGACGTCGCCTTGACAGAGGCGACGTTCAGCCTGCTCGATGACTTGCTCGCCGCCTATCAGAAGCTCGGGCACGTGGCGCAGCGCCACGGGACCGGCCTGCCCGGGGTCGCGCCGAGCAGCATCTATCCCACCCGCGACGGCCAGTATATCGTGATCGGCGCGAACAGCGACAACGTCTTCCGGCGGCTCGCGGCGCTCATGGGCCGCACCGAGTGGCTTGCCGATCCCGGGTTGGCCGACGACCAGGGACGCGGGAGGCGACAGACCGAACTCGACGCGGCGGTCGGCGAGTGGACCGCGCGGTACGATTTGCGCCCCCTCAACGATCTCCTCGCAGAGCACGGCGTGCCGGCGGGGCCGGTCTATGACATCGCAGGCGTTGTTGAGGACCCCCAGTTTCGGGCGCGCGGCGTTATTGCCGAGGTGGATGATCCCGACGTCGGGCCGCTCGCGCTTCCGGGCGTCGTTCCGCGGATGAACCGAACCCCCGGGCACATCAGGTGGGCTGGGGCCCGCCAGGGCCAGCACAACGCGGAAGTCTACGCTGAACTCTTGGGCCTCAGCGGCCGCGAGGTCGACGCACTTCACGCCCGAGGAGTCATTTGAGGCGGACGCGCGGATGAACATTCCTCCCGCCGTGACTATTGTTGAGGTGGGACCGCGCGACGGGTTCCAGCTCGTCGGCCGCGTGATCCCCACGGAAATCAAACTCCGCGTGATCCGTGCGCTCTACGAGGCCGGGGTCCGTGACATGGAGGTCACGTCGTTCGTCTCGCCCACGGCGGTGCCGCAGTTCGCGGACGCCGAGGACGTCGCGCGGGAGGCGCTGCGCCTGCCGGAGCTGCGGGCGTCCGCCCTCGTCCCAAATCTGCGCGGTCTCGAACGGGCGCTCGCGGCGGGGATCCGGTCGGTGACGGTGGTCGTCGGCGCGACGGATGCGTTCAACTCAGCCAACGTGCGCATGACGGTGGCGCAGTCGCTCGAGCAACTGGCCGCGATCGCTGAAACCGTCCGCGGTGTCCCGGACGTCGCGGTGGAAGCGGGCATCGCGGTCGCGTTCGGCTGCCCCTACACTGGCCCGGTGCCGCCCCGGGCCGTGGAAGCGATCGTCGACCACGCGACGGCGCTCGGGATCACCTCCGTTAGCCTCGGCGACACGATCGGGGTGGGGACGCCGGTCCAGGTCGCGGACGTCGTCACCCGCGTGATGCGGGTGAGCCCCGGCGTTCACCTGGCACTCCACCTGCACGATACCCGCGGAATGGGGCTCGCGAATGTGCTGGCCGGCATGGACGCGGGCGTGGCGACTTTCGACGCCGCGATCGGCGGCCTCGGGGGGTGCCCGTTCGCCCCCGGCGCGACGGGTAATATCGCCACCGACGACACCAATTTCATGCTACGAGGGATGGGGATCGCGACAGGCCTTGACCAGGAGGGCCTGCTAGCCTGCGGCCGTCTCGTCGCGGACACGGTCACCCGAGACCTGCCGAGCCATGCTCTGCGCGCGGCCCTCGGCCGGACCGGTTAGTTGCGCAAAGTCGCATACGTTTCGCAGGATTTTTCTTCCGTCCCTCGAACGTACCATCGACATTTACAGCGGATAACCTACGCAGCATTCATCGGAGCATACAATGGCGCAGACGTTGCGGGACTGGTACCGCTACCTCGAACGTCAAATGCATGTCTCCCTTCCCGAACCGGCCATCCCCGTCGCACCTGGGGGCCCTCCGCCCAACGGCGGGAACGGCGCGCCCTCGAACACACTCGTCGCGGTGCCGCAGGCCAAGCCGAACGGCGGGGACCGACGCGCCACAGCGCCGCCGCCCCGGGCGGCCCTCGAAGCCGAGGCGCGCGCCGCTGCTGTCCGGCGAAGCCTTGGGGCCGGGCCGGACCAGCATGCCCTGCCGATGGAGCTTGGACCGCGCGCCCGCGGCCGGGGCGGCCGCCGGCCGATCACCGAGAGTCGAGAAGAGATCATCCGGCGGCTGCTGGATCCCGAATTGAGCCTGCACGAGGCCGCGGCGGTGCTCAACCTCAGCAAGGCGACCGTGCGCCGCTACACCGACCAGGGTAGGCTCGCGTGTCTGCGCACCGAGGGCGGCCAGCGACGATTCCGGCTGTCCGCGCTGCTCGGGTTTCTCGACGTCCAGTCCCAGGCGCGCGGGGAGACGGCCGGCTGAGTGCACGTCGGATTGTTCACGGACTCCTATCTTCCACGGACGAGCGGCGTCGTGACCGCGGTCGAAGCCTCCGCCCGGCAGCTGCGCCTGCGCGGGCACCGCGTGTCCATCGTGGCGCCGGCCTATCCCGGCCATGCCGACGCGGATCCCGACATTTTGCGCGTGCCCTCTATCACGCCGCCGGGGCACGCCGATTTCCCGCTCGCGCTGCCTTACCCGGGCCGGACGCTCCGCGCTGTACGCGCGTTAGGCCTGGACCTCGTGCACACCCATTCTCCGTTCCTGCTCGGCGGCATGGGGTGGTGGGCTGCGCGGACGCTCGGCCGGCCGGTTGTCTTCACCTACCACACGCGGTACGATGAGTACGCGCACTACGCCCCCGTCGTCGGCGAGCTTGCGCGGCCGTTTGTCAGCGCCTACGCAACGGCCTACTGCAACCAGTGCGACTGCGTGCTCGCACCGCTGCCGTCGATCGCCTCGCTCCTGCGCGACGCCGGCGTGCGCGTGCGGATCGCGATAGTGCCCAGTACCGGGATCGACGTCGCCGCGTTTGCCTCGGCCGGGTCGGGAACGGACGTGGGCCCCGCGGTCCGGACCCGGTGGGGGATCCCGCCCCGGGCGCCGCTGCTCGTTTTCGTCGGGCGGCTGGCGCGCGAGAAAAACGTCGGGCTGCTCCTCACCGTGCTGGCGGCGCTCTCGGCCGACACGTGGCTGGTGCTCGCCGGCGATGGTCCCGAACGCGCCGCGCTCGAAGCGCAGGCGGTGCGCGCGGGGCTTGCACCGCGCACGGTCTTTGCCGGCACACAGCCTCCGGCGGCTGTCGCGGAGGTGTTGGCCGCCGCGGATCTCTTTGTCTTTCCGTCGGCGACAGAGACGTTTGGGATCGCGATGATCGAGGCGATGGCCGCGGGATGCGCCGTCGTCGCCGTGCGCGCGCCCGCGTCGTCCGATCTCCTGCGGGACGGCGAGACGGGCCGGATCGTCGCCGCGGATGCGGACGCGTTCGCCGGGGCCGTCCGCGACCTGCTCGCGCACC
>DATEGA010000053.1:0-6837 GCA_035280345.1 bacterium
GGACCGTGGTCGCGTCGCCGGACGGCCGCGCCGCGATCATTCCGACCGGCAACAGCGCGATGGGGACCGGCGGCACCGGGGACGTGCTGACCGGGGTGGTGGCGGCCTTGCTCGGCCAGCGGGTGCCGCCCTGGGAAGCGGCTGTGTGCGCGGCTTATCTTCACGGGCTCGGCGGGGATCTTGCCGCGCCCGGAGAGCTGGGGCTACTCTCGCACGAGGTCGCCGACGCGATCCCGCGGGCGCTCACGCTGGTCCGCGCCGGGCAGGTCGACGAGGGCATCACGCATGTCGGGTAGACCGCTGCGGGCGGGCTGGGCGGAGATCGATCTCGACGCGATCCGCGACAACGTCCGCGCGCTTCGCGGCGTGCTCGTGCCGCCGGCGAAGCTCCTCGTGGTGGTCAAGGCCAACGGCTACGGGCACGGCGCGGTGGAGGTGGCGCAGGCGGCCGCCGGGGCGGGCGCCTGGGGCTTCGGCGTCGCGACCGTGGACGAAGGCGAGCAACTGCGGCGCGCGGGCGTAAGGGAGCCCGTCGTGCTGCTGGATCTCACGCTCCCGGACGAGGCGCCGCGGATCGTGGCGCTCGATCTCGCGGCCGGTGTCGCGGAGCTCGACGCTGCGCGTGCGTTGAGCCGCGCCGCGACCGCGTCGGGGCGCGCGGCGCGGCTGCACCTCAAGGTCGACACGGGGATGGGACGGGCAGGCTGCTCCCCGGCCGACGCGCCGGCGCTGGCCCGCGCGATCGCGGGCCTTCCCGGTGTCGTGCTGGAGGGCTGCTACACGCATTTCCCCTCGGCGGACGACGCGGACCTCGCCGCGAGCCGCGCCCAGGTCGCGGAGTTTGCGCGAGTGCAGGCGGCGTTGCGCGACGCGGGCACCCGCGGGCCGCTGTACCATGCCGCCAACAGCGCCGGTACCCTCGCGCTCCCCGAGGCGCACTTCGATCTGGTGCGGTGCGGCATCGCCGTGTATGGGGTCGCTCCCGCGGCGCATCTCGGCGGGCGCGTGCCGCTCCGGCCGGCGATGCGGCTCTGTGCACGCGTCGTCCAGGTGAAGCGCGTCCCCGCCGGGGCCACAGTCGGCTACGGCCGCGAGTACCAGGCGCCGCGGGAGACGACGATCGCCACGGTGCCGCTCGGCTACGCAGACGGGTATCCACGCCTCGCGTGGCGGACCGCGGAGGCCGTGGCGGGCGGGCGCCGTGTGCCGCTTGCGGGACGAATCAGCATGGATCAGTTGACGGTCGACGCCGGCGACCTCGTGGTGCGCACCGGCGACGAGGTCGAGTTGTGGGGGCCGGCCCTGCCGGTAGAAGAGGTCGCCGCCGCGGCGCAGACGATCGCGTGGGAGCTCCTGGTGCGCGTCGCGGCCCGCGTGCCCCGCGTCTTTACGAGCGGGGGCGCGGTGCGATCGGTCAGGACGCTCGTCGATGCTTGGGACGAGGCCGCGGGCGAAGGGGGGAGTCGGCGTGCGCGTCGCCTTTCAGGGCGAGCCGGGCGCTAACAGCGAAGAGGCGGTGTTTCGGGTCTTCGGCGATCGGGCCGAACCGCTGCCCTGTGCGGACCTCGTGCGCACCTTCGACGCGGTGGTCGCCCGCCACGCGGACGGCGCGGTGGTGCCGGTGGAAAACTCCCAGGCCGGCAGCATCAACGAGACCTACGACCTGCTGCTGCGGCACGACCTGTTCATCGTCGGCGAGTACGATCTGCGCGTCCGCCACTATCTGATGGCGGTGTCCGGCACGACGCTCGCGGACGTGAAACAGGCGTACTCGCATCCGCAGGCCCTCGCGCAGTGCGACGCGTTCTTGCAGCAGCACGGCATCGAGCCGGTCGTCTTCGGGGATACGGCCGGCAGCGCCAAGATGGTGGCGGAGCGTCGGCCCGCCGGGGGCGCGGCGATCGCGCCCCGGCGGGCCGCGGACATCTATCACCTTCAAGTGGTCGCGGAAGGGATCGAGACCAACCCCAACAACTACACGCGTTTTCTGGTGCTGAATCCCCGACCTGCGCCGCGAACCGAGCGCAGCAAGACGTCGATCGTATTCGTCGTCGCGAACAAGCCGGGCACCCTGTACCAGGCGATCGGCGCGATCGCCACCCGCGGGATCAACATCGCCAAGATCGAGTCCCGGCCGGGCCGCGACCGGCCGTGGGAGTACGTCTTCTACCTCGACGTGGACGGACACGTCGACGACGACGGGATGCGGACGGCGCTCGCCGATCTCACGCGCCACAGCTCGATGCTGCGAGTGCTGGGCTCGTACCCGAAGGCGGAGCCCCCGGCCGTCACGTAGGTTGGCAGCTCTCATCACGCCGGTGCTCGGGCCGCTCGGCGACTGGGGCGTCGTCGCCGAGTTCGGCGGCGACGAGATCTCCGACGCCGCCAGCGCCGCGGCGCTCGCGCTGCGGCGCGTCATTGAGGCCGACCGCATCCCCGGTGTCGTCGAGACGCTGCCGACCTACCGGTCGCTGCTCGTCGTCTTCGATCCGCTCCGCACCACGGCCGGCGCGGTCCGCGAAGCGCTGCTCGCGGCGGCGCCCCGCGCCGATCCGTCGTCGCTGCCGGCCGGCCGGCTCGTCGAGATCCCGACGGTGTACGGCGGTCTTCATGGTCCGGACCTCGCGTCGCTCGCGGCTGAGGTGGGCCGCACGGAAGACGCGGTCGTCGCGGCGCACACCGGCTGTGAGTACCGCGTCTACATGCTCGGCTTCAGTCCCGGCTTTCCCTACATGGGCACGCTGCCCGAGGTGCTGCGCGTGCCGCGCCTCAGATCGCCGCGAACGTTCGTGCCACAGCGTACGGTGGCGCTCGCCGGCCAGCAGACCGGTGTCTATCCCGTGGCCAGCCCCGGCGGCTGGCGCCTGATCGGACGGACGCCGCTTCGGATCTACGACCCGCGCCGCGAGGCTCCGTTTCTGCTGGACGCCGGCGACCGGGTCCGGTTTGTCGCGATCGGCGAGCGCGAGTACGAGCTGCGCGCGCCCGTCGACGAGAACCCGGTGCCGCCGGAGGTCCCGGCGTCTCCGGACTTCCTCGTCGAACGCGGCGGCCTGTGGACGACTGTGCAGGACGCCGGACGTCCCGGGTACCGCCGGTTCGGACTGCCGCAGAGCGGCGCCATGGATCCCCTCGCGCTCCGGATCGCCAACGCGCTTCTCGGGAATCCGCCCGGAGCCGCGGCGCTCGAGTGCACCGCGCCCGGTCCGCGCTTGGTGGCCGCCAAGCGGACCGCGGTCGCGATCACCGGCGCTGATTTGTCACCCGCCGTCAACGGGCGGCCGGTGCCCGGGTGGACCGCAATTGCCTTACGAGAGGGGGACGTCCTCGACTTTGGTGCCCCGCGGGCGGGGCAATGGGCCTACGTGGCGGTGCCCGGCGGCGTGGACGTACCACCCGCTCTCGGCAGCCGCGCGACCTACGTTCGCGGCGCGCTCGGCGGGTACGGCGGCCGGCGTCTTGAGAACGGCGACCTGTTGGCGTGCGAGCGGCGCGCCCCGGGTGCGCGGTTTCGCCTGCCCGAACGCGCGCGGCCGCAGGCGGGCGGCGCGTGCACCGTTCGGGTGGTCCTGGGCCCGCAGGAGTCCTACTTTAAAGAGGCGGCCGTCTCGGCGCTCCTCGATGCCGAATTCTCCCCGGGCGTCCACGCCGATCGGGTCGGGTACCGGCTGGACGGTCCGAGCCTGGAACACCGCGCCGCGGCGGAGTTGCTCTCTGACGGCCTGCTGCCCGGCGCGATCCAGGTGCCGTCGGGCGGACAGCCGATTGTGATCATGGCGGACGGACCGACGGCCGGCGGGTACCCTAAGATCGCTGCAATCTTGAGAGTGGACCTCCGCCTCGTCGCCCAGGCACGGCGGGGGGACGCCGTTCGCTTTCGTGCAGTTACCTGGGAGGAGGCACACCTAGCCTCGCGCGAGGCGGCGGCGCGGCTGGCGGCGGTGCGCCTCGAGCGCGTGGCGGACTAGCGGCAGGATGCGCCCGCGGCGACGCGGTCTCCCCGCGCTTGCGCCGCGCCGGCGCCGGCGATACGATGGAGCCCGGATGAGCGGCCGCCGCCGCACCCGGAGGAGTGATTCCGTGACCGAAGATCGTCCGCGGATCGGCATTGTCGGCGCCGCGCGCACCGAGGGGGAACAGAAGAGCTTTCAGGCCTATGTCGAGGCGGTCGAGGGCGCGGGCGGCACGGGCGTGCCGATTCAGCCGGGCGCCGGCACGAATGCGCTCGACCGGGTCGACGGGCTCGTGCTGACCGGCGGGCTTGACGTCGACCCGAAGGAATACGGGCAGGTGGCCGATCCGGCGATGTCGGTCGAGGTTGATGCCGAGCGCGACGCCCTCGAGCTGCCGCTCGTTCGCGAGGCCCTCCGGCGCGATCTGCCGATGCTGGCGATCTGCCGCGGCATCCAGGTCCTCAACGTCGCCCTCGGCGGGACCCTCATTCAAGACCTCGACGTCGAGCGCACCGGACGCCAGGCGTGGAGCCACCAGCAGCGCAGGTCGCGGCCGGACGCATCGTTTGATGCGGCGATCCATGACGTGGAAGTCTCGTCCGCCAGCCGTCTGCGGGAAATTGCGGGGAGTGTGCGGCTCGGCGTGAACACCTTTCATCACCAGGTAATCGATCGCGTGGCCCCCGGCCTTGTCGTGACGGCGACGGCGGTGGAACCGGCCAAGCCGGCGTTGATCGAAGCGGTCGAGGCGCCGAATTGCCGCTGGGTGCTGGGTGTGCAGTGGCATCCCGAGCGCATGTGGCGCACCGCCCCGGCGCATCGGCGGCTCTTCGTCGAACTCGTTCGGGCCGCCCGCGGCGTCCATGTGGGATAGCGTTCCGCTCGCCGTCGTCGAGCGCGGCGGTCGCGTCGAATGCGTGCACCGCGGCAGCGTCGTGGTCTCGGATCGCGACGGGCGCATCCGCTACGCCGCCGGTGATTCCGGGCTGCCGTTGTACTTGCGATCGGCGTGCAAGCCGCTGCAGGCGCTGCCGCTCGTCGAGGGCGGCGGCGTCGAAAAGTTCGGTCTGACCGGCGCCGAGCTGTCGGTGATCTGCGCCTCGCACGCGGCGGAGCCCGTGCACCTCGAGGCGGTTCGCTCGATCCTGTCCAAGATCGGCCTCGATCCGTCGGCCCTGCGGTGCGGCCCGCACGTGCCCCACGATCCCGCGACCGCGGCTGGGCTTGCGCGCGCCGGCCGGGCGCCTGAAGCGATCCACAGCAACTGCTCTGGTAAGCACTCCGGGATGCTGGCGTCCTGCGTGCTCTACGGCTGGCCCACCGAAACGTACCTGGAGCCGTCGCACCCGCTGCAGCGCCGGATCGCGGGGATCATCGCCGACTTTTGCGCGAACGGCGACCCGCTGCCCCACGCGACCGACGGCTGCGGCGTGCCGACCTTTCATGCCAACGTCGCGCAGCTGGCCCAGGCGTTCGGGCGCCTTGCCGACCCGGCCGGCCTGCCGGGGCCGCGGGCCGAGGCTGTACGCCGCATCGGCGACGCGATGGCCGCTTATCCCGTCATGGTATCGGGAACCGGGCGCCTGGCGACCTCACTCATGGAAGTGATGGGCGACCGGCTGTTCTGCAAAGGCGGCGCGGAGGGTGGATTTGGGATCGCTCTGCGGAGCCGCGGGTTCGGGATCGCCGTGAAGATCGAGGACGGAAACGCGCGCGCGATGGGCCCCATTCTCATGGAAGTCTTGCGGCAACTTGGCGTGGCCGGCCCGGCCGAGACCCAGGCCCTGGCCGTCCACGCCCAACCGACCGTGCTCAACACCCGCGGCGAGGTCGTGGGCGCGATCCGGCCCCTCGTCCAGCTGCGGGAGCAGTGACACCCGGCGCCCGGCTGCGCCTCGAAAACTGCGGCGAGCCCGTTGTCGCGCCCCGTATCGATTGTTGTAAGCTCCGCGCGAAAACGCAGGAAGTGGTCCCGCGCGGCACGTAGTGGGCGGGGGCGCTGCGCCGCGACTTGACGGCGGCGCGACGAGGGGGGAGCGCAGTGAAGGTCTTCATCTCGGCGGACATGGAAGGCACGGCCGGGGTCACCGACGCCGACCAGTGCCGCGAGGGGCGGCCGGACTATAATCGGTTCCGGCGCCTCATGACCGAAGAAGTCAACGCCGCGATTCTCGGCGCGCTCGAGTCGGGGGCGAAGGAGATCGTCGTCAACGACTCGCACGCCACGATGCGGAACCTGTTGATCGAGGAACTCCATCCGCAGGCGCAGCTGCTCAGCGGCAGTCCGAAACCCTACAGCATGATGCAGGGGATCGATGCCTCGTTCGACGCCGTCTTCTTCACGGGCTATCATGCGGCGGCCGGCACGCAGGACGCGATCCTCGACCACTCGTACAGCGGCGTGTGTGTCCGCCAAATCAAGCTTGGCAATCTCGTCGTCGGGGAAGCGGGTCTGAACGCGGCGCTCGCGGGCCACTTCAAGGTGCCCGTGGCGCTCGCCACCGGCGACGCGACGGCGGTGGCGCAGGTGAAGAAGCTGATGCCGCACGTCGAGGCGGTCGCGGTCAAAGCGGCGATCGGACGGGTGGCGGCGCGATCCTATCAGCCCGTCGAAGCCCGGCGGCGCATCAAAGAGGGCGCGGCTAAGGCGCTGAAGCGCGCGCGGGATCTCAAGCCGTTCGCCGTGGCGAAGCCGATTATGCTCGAAATCGACTGGATGTACACGTCGATGGCCGACCGCTGCATGCTCATTCCCGGCATGACACGGGTCACGCCGCGTGCGACGGCGTTCAAGGCCAAGGACGCGGAACAGGCGTTTACCGTGACGGTCGCCTCACTTACCATGGCCCGGTCCCTGACCTAGCCGGGACGGCCCCGCTCGACG